>QWOS01000107.1 GCA_003669555.1 Planctomycetota bacterium | reverse complement strand
TTCATGCAGGCGAGGAACTGCTCCTTCGTCACGAACGCGTACAGACCCATCGCCGTGGTGTGATAATGCGATGCACTCACTCCGGGATTGTCGAAAGAATTGATGTCATACACTTCCCACTTCGCCCAGTGAAGGTGGTCCGGGATCGGATTCAAATTGTCGAACTTCTTTGACACAATCGGCCAGGTCGGGTTGCCAAACAGCTTTTTCGAAAATGCAGTAATCTTGTCACCGATGACAGCCTTCGGGTTGGCAGCGATCAAATCCTGCAGCGAGATGACTTGCCCATTCGAAGTGAGGGCGTGCGCTTCTCCTTCGCGAAACGGTGCCTTCTTCGTCCGCGTATCGATGACACCCGTCACGATGGGAACGGTGCAACACATCCAGAGTTCATCGAGACCGGTACCGTTCATGTAATCCGGATAGTACGATCGCGCATCAAGGCGAAGGCGTTTACCTGGGGTACAAAATGTCCGGCCGGCGTAGCGGTGCATAAGTTGCAACACCCCGCCGCACTTATTAAGGCAGCCATCGAGAATCGAAGCCGTTCCTCCGCTGGTTCCGTCGATCAAATCGTGTTGTGGGTACTCGTGGAGTTTATCCGTAAGAATTGATGTCGAAGCAGCCATGGGAATTGCCCCTCAATGACCTTAAAAGAAGCGTGTCAGTTCCAAAACATATTGGAGAGACGAAAGTATTTTGATCTTGCTAAAACGCCATAAGGCTGAAGAAAGACAGAATTTTTCCGGGTCGTAGCAAAGCGAAGAGTATATGGGAAAAGGTGGCGCAAGGGAATGGTATTTGGACTTCCCCAAGAAAAGAGGACACATGTTTAAGGATTATGCGGCTTGTTCATAGGCAACTGGGGTCAGGTATCCCAATGATGATTGAAGTCTTTGATTGTTGTAGAAGACTTCGACATATTCAAACAGGCTGGTCTTTGCCTCCTCTCGAGTCTCATAATCTTCATGATGAACCAACTCCTTTTCCAATGAAGTAAAGAAGCTTTCCATCGGGGCGTTATCCCCGCATTGGCCAACACCGCTCATACTGCATTGAATCCGCTGATTTCCAGGTAATCTTTGATAATGCTCGCTGGCATACTGCGAGCCTCTGTCTGAATGAGTACAGTTTTCCCCCATGATTTTGGCAACAGCGTTCAGGCTTGTCGCATATCTACGCTTCTTCAATTCCGGATATATCCGCGGACCACCATAATGCTCCCTGGCCTCGGCATGCATAGCCTGGATCACCACCCATGCCTTTTGCCGAGCTGTTATTGGCTCTCCGGGGGCTACGGCACCACTTCTAGAATCCGGAGGTAGAAACCTTCAAAACTTGCCTCATCACAAGGACTGGCCAATGACACTGGTTTTTGAAAATCCATGAAAAAACCTACGCCCCCTCTCTGGCAAGCAATGCTGCTGTTTTTTTTAAATATCACGCTCCATCAACAACCGCTTGTTCTCGCCTCGCAACTGGTGTAACTCTTCCTCAAGAAGGGAACGGTTGCCATTACCGGGAAAAGCATGGGCACCTTCGGTTTCAATCTGCTTTTTCCAACGCACGATCAGATGGGAACCAATGCAAGGCGTCGTCCAGCCTCACCGGCTGAAATACCTTGTTGGGTCAACAGTTTGATAGCCTCGGCTTTGTATTCCCGGATGTAAATTCGCCTTGGCTTCGATATTTTGGAACGCCATGGCTGAATTTACAGGCATTTATCTGGATATGTACCATTCTTGGGGAGGTCCAGGTAATCCTTTTCGATGATTGCTTCGGGCAGGCCCCGTGGGCGGAAGTGATCCGCCGCACGGATAATCGCTTGCTCGAAATCCGGGTGTTCAAAGAGTTTCATCGGTTTTACGCTCTTTCGCTTGCCATTCCCGAGCATGTGCCAGCGCAGCAAGCAATCCGAAATCAAACCGGGAAAGCGGGTTCAAGCTCTGCCGCAACGATAGCAGCATACTTTCGTGGTGACCGAGTTGCTGACCGATGGCCCCGAGCATGGCACGGACACGCGGCGGTTCAGATTGAGCAATGCCAAGGAGCCGATCGAAGCGCCCGTGCTCACGGAAGTATCCGAGCAGCTTCTTAACGGTTTCTTCGGAAGATTGTTCACTCGCCTCCGCCCGATTGCGGAGGAAGTCGAGAAGAGCACCATCCGTCTCAGAAAGGTTTCGCCAGGACTCCGGCCGTCTTGTATGGATGACCGTATCCTTTCCGACGATCAATCGCGGTAGGCTCGAACCATTGGTGGCCACCTCCACCCGTGCCGGGTTCTGCGTGGTGAAACCGAGCAGGTTGGCTGCCGCGATTCCGGCGGGAAAGACGCACTTCCTGCGAACAGAGAGACCGCGAATCTGCGCGGTGTTCGGCTTGCTCGGCCCGAAAGCTGTTGGCCGCGACCGATAGTAGAGGCCTTTACCCAACCGCTGGATCACACCACCGCCTTTCAGACGCGACAATGCTTGGGCGACTGCCGTAAACGGCATCCCCTCAAAATCGGTTAGTCGCCACACCCGTTCGCCGCCAGCTTCGATTCGCTTGCGGACGGTTTCGGCGGTAGTACCCGAGCCCGATCCAGACTTGGTTGCAATGGTTCCCATGAAGAAGATTCTCTCCGAGAGCCGGGATTATGTCAAGTTTTTTTGCTATAAAACTTGACAATTAAGGAAAACCCACCTCGGCAACGAGTTCCTTTACGGCGGCCTGATTGCCCTGAATTCGACCGGGACCTCCTCCAGAAAAAAGGGAGGGGAAGATTCGCGCAAGAACCTGACAATCTGGAAGCCCTACCAAGACGGGTTCCGCCTTTGCCTGGGAAGGCGTCCCGGTCGGTTATGAAGAATGCGTGGTGGCGATCCGTTTCTGGGTTTGACTGAATTGCGAGGGATGGACATTGCTGGTGAGCTTCGGGCAGCGGCAGGTGGGGGTGTTTATCTGCCCGCATTTATTGCCGGGTGCCCAGCCGAAAACATAGCCACCAGGCCTTGCCAGGCACTCGCCAACCCAGCGTTCAAGGTTGCGCTTATTCCGACAATTTATTGGCCACCAGCCAGGCCATGGACCTGGTTTGCCAGGCATCCCACATCGGACCCTTGTAGCCGTTCAGGCCATGCCCGCCGCTCGGCAATTCCAGGTACTCGCTGGGTACATTATGGGCCTGCAAAGCGGAGTAGAAATCGCGACTGTTGGCAGGCACGACTGCCCCGTCATCCAGGGCATGGGCAAGAAAGGTGGGAGGTGTGCGGGCAGTGACCTGCTTCTCGTTCGAGAACAATTCCACCAGATCGGGCTTCGGGTTTTTCCCCAGCAGGTTGGCCTTCGAGCCACCATGTGTTTTGGCTCCCATGGTGATGACAGGATAGACGAGGATCATGAAGTCCGGACGACAACCAAGGCGGGAAACAGGATCGTCTGACTTGGTATTGCCGTTATCAAAATGCGTGCCCGCCGTGGATGCCAGGTGGCCACCAGCCGAAAAACCGATGATGCCGATACGGTCCGCCTTGAGCCCCCAGGCCATGGAATTGGCGCGGGTGAGGCGAATCGCCCGCTGGGCATCCAGCAGGGGAACCTGCGATCGCCCTGCTGGCAGCCGATATTCCAGAACCACACCGGTGATACCCTGTTTGTTCAGCCACCTGGCTATGCCGTGGCCTTCCGGATCGATCGCCAATCCTCCATACCCACCACCCGGGCAAATCACGATAGCCGTGCCGTTCGGCTTTTCAGGAGTATAAACAGTGATTTTTGCTGTAGTCTTTTCCGTCTGACCCTTGCCCACCGGGGCTTCGGCAGACCAGAGCGGCATGACCTTTGGAACGGTTCCCGCAGCTTGCGCGGGGCATGTCGCCATAATAATCAACAAACAGGCAAGGGTGGTTTTCAACTGGAGTTCCCCAGGAAGAGTGGAGGTAACTTGGGTGATTATACGGCCTGCACCCGGGTTGTGGGTTTTCTGTCACCCGATTCGACCCCAGGGAGCCCATTTCACTGTCATTCATTCGGCTATCTCCATTGGTGGCATGGGGTTGCACCGCCTTGAGTCTGGTTCAAAACCTGATTTTCAGGGACCGCCGCTGCATCTGGATTCAGCCCAGCGCCTCGGTGAGGAACTGTTTCCCGAGTGCCCATGATTCGGAGATAACGAAAACATTTTGTTCACTTCTGCACCAGCCATCATGAAGTCAGCTTCTTGATTAATAAAAACTGCGTGTTATCATCGAGTATGGGACGAAGCATATTGCTTGGCAGCAATAGTTATATCACCAAAGCCATACAGTGGTTTGGGAAGTTTGGGAAATATGGGCCTACAACGGCTCCATCCAATTCAAGATATAAATCCGTACCAAGAGAAAACCTGGAAAAAAGCCATGGCTATGCGATCTTTTTTTTCTCGCCTGCGCGGTACCGCATCACCAAAAACAAAAAGGTCGGTTAGGGTTCAGCCAGGTCTCGAAAGGCTGGAAGCGCGCACCGTGCCTGCGGCCATTCCCACCGTCACCCTGGCACCCCCTTCGATCTGGGCCGATTCTCCACGCAATCACGTGGCGATTTATCCACCCGCAACCAGTTTCATCGGTGAACAGACCCATATGGTCCTCACCTTTGATAACACCAGCCCGATAGATGCCGGCTACGGACCGTATATCGATCTGTATGTCCCCAAAACCGGGGCCGATGGCGTAGGCACTGCTGTGGATGACGGCATCACCTTCGCCTCAGCCACCTACCTGGGTCTGCCTGTCACTTCGACCGTCATCACCCTGACTGCAGCGGGTGTCAACCATCCCTATGCGGTGGACCCCACCGGCAAACCCCTGGTGATCAAACCGCCTGCAAATTTCAAGGAAGGCGACCAGTTGGTGGTTTTGCAACTGCCCTTCGGAAGCTTCACCAACGATCAGCCTGTGGCCTCCATCGATGTGGCTCTCAACATCAGCAATCTGGCCGATTTGGGAACCCCGCTCCCCTTGCTCGCCCAAGGCGGTTTCCAATATGGCAACGACCCCTTGAATAACCCACAATCCGATCCCACCCTTGTTGGTACGGCTGTCAGTTCATCAGTCACCCCGGAATTGTTCCGCCTTTTGAAAGAGTACATCGGCCCCGAAGACGAGACCGCCACCGGACCCAATTTTCCCAGGCAGTACAAACTCCGTGTGGATGTGGCCAACGGCCAAACACTCACCAATCTGCAGATACGCGATATTCTCGATTCGAGCATGCAGTTTTTGAAAGTGGATTCGGTCACCGGCGGAGCCATCGCCAGTTCCAGCCTGCCTTCCATCACCATCCCCGGCGGCACCCTGCTGGAAACTCTGGCTTCGGTCACTGGCACCACTGGCATTGATGACGCCACCGTGACTTTCAGCTTTTATGTGCCCTATTTCGACAGCACCAGTTTACCAACGGTCCCGGTGACCGGCCAACCGCAGCCAGCCGTGGACAACGCCCGGGCTGAAGGCGACTGGACCCCCATCGACACGCGTGACGCGGCGCGCCATGTAGTATCCGCCTCTGACAGCCATACCACCCACACTCTCACTGAACGGTCTTTAGCCATCCAGAAGACGGTGAGGATTGTGGATGATCAATCCAGCCCGGGATACACCCCGGGTGACACCCTTGAATACACCCTGCATGTGCAGGTTTCTGATTATTTCGCCTTCCAGAACCTGGCTGTGAGCGACATTTTACCCGACGGATTGTCCGTTGATGGCTCTTTCGCGCCCACACTCGAACTTCGGGAACATGGCGTTACCTCGAACCTGCTTTTCAGCGGCAATACCTTCAGCGCGGTTGCCAACCCTAGCAGCGGGACCGACCTCCTGGTTTTCAATGTGAGCCAATTGCTGCAAAACAATGGGCAGGATGGCATGCTACTGGGCGGAAATGTGCCTGATGGCGGCACCGGTGGCCCACTACCCCAATCGAATCCAGCCATCAATCCAGGCACCATTGCATTCATCCGGTTCCGCGCGAAGATTGACAACACTTATCAAAAAGCCCAGCTATCCGGCAGCAATGTGGTGGTTCCGGGTGATTGGCTGGTCAATCATGCCAGCATCACGGGCGATCTCCTGAATGTGGCCAACCTCGTACCGACAACCAACACGGTGACCGACACAACCGCCGAGGAAATCAGGATAGTCTCGCTACCCAACAGCAAGACTGTTTATGCGGTCAACGGGAACACCAGCTTCACCTTGCCGGTCCAGGTCCTGCCGGGTGACACGGTCACCTACCGTTTGACCACCAGCCTCGCTTTTTCCAGCTTTACCAATTTGACCGTCACCGATTACCTCCCCCTGCCCCTTTTCCATGCGGCCGAGGTGACCCGCTTCAACCCGGTTGTCAGCAGCACTGCACCCGTGGCCGGGACCATCTGTTACGCGCCGGGGGACACCTTCCACAGCATCATCGGTATCACTCCGGCTTTGAGTCATGATGCCATCGCCAATTCATTCCAGCTGAATTACGGGGACCACAATGACCCCGCCAATGATGTCACCACTATCGACCTTCTGGTGACGGTTTCCGCTACCGATGAACCCATGGCGGACAGGTTGTTCCTCACCAATCAGTTCGAAAAGTCACAGATCGACAGTGGCAACAATGCCATCACCGCCAATACCCTGGTCCAGGTTCAGGTTCTGACGCCCTCGGTGCTTGGTGTGCGAAAGGGAGTTGTTGCCACCAGCAACAGCAATGGGGTATTCAGCCCCGTCCAGGTGGCATCCACGGGTGTCACTTTCAATGCACCCGGCACTGCGGGCTCCCGTTTCGCAGGGACGATCACTTCCGCCAATCTTGGTTCAACGCTGAACAGCAACCTCGGCAAAGTGGATGCGAGCGATTTGGCAACCTTTGTGATTTCTCTCGAAAACAAGGGATCAAGTCCCAAGGGCGCCTTTGATGTCCGCCTGCGTGACACTATTCCAACCGGCTTCAGCGCCCCCACCGGCGGCGCGGGCCTGAACTTGCGTGTGACAGACGGCGCCGGCAATCCACTGCCCTACAAAAGTGTGGGTGCCGGCTTCTTTGGCACCGGGCCCAACGATGGCATTGAACTGGTTGATGGTTCATCCATCGGCGCGATTGCCCCGGGGAAAAATCTGGATGGCACCCCGATCAATAATGGCAAGAACATTGTCCTGGTCACCTACGATCTTGTCGCTGATCCCACTGTGGAAGCCAGCAAAACCTACACGAACACCGCTACCGTGTTCAACTATGCCTCCGTCGAGGGAGGTCCGGATTACACGCCCACCGACTTCACGGATACTGCCACGGTCACCCTGTCCGGCCCAGCCACCAGCAAGACGGTGGTGGGCACCGAATTCAACGCCACGGGCGCTTTCCGCGGTGTGATCGGCGAACTGGTCACCTACACGGCAAAACTGACGCTCCCGGAAGGCGTCACCAACACGGTCCGTCTGGTTGACACGCTCGACGCGGGTCTGGCTTTTGTTGACATTGTCACAGCCACAGCGTCTTCCAGCTTGTCCATTCCCGCCGCCAGGTTGGTCCCGACGGTCACCAACAGCGGACACACGGTCACTTTTGATTTCGGAAACATCACCAATACCGACACCAACAACGCGGTTGCGGAAACCGTGGAGATCACCTATCAGGCGGTGGTATTGAATGTGGTGGGCAACCAAAGTGGCACCCAACTGGGCAACTCGATCAAAACCACCTGGAATAACGCCAACACCAGCAATCCGACAGACACGCTCTCCCAAACATCCACCCCAACGCAAAAAATCACCGTGGTGGAACCGGCGCTGGACATCCGGAAAAGCGTTTCCGTGAACGGACACGGCGGGATAGGCGAGGGCAGCGAACCGGTCAGCTACACTATTGCCATCAACAATCCTTCCGCTTTTACTGCCTGGGAAGTGGATATCACCGATCCACTACCATTCCTGGCTGGTTCTGGATCGCTGATTCTTTCACCAACAGTCACCCTGATCGACTCGGATGGAATGCTGCCCGCAAACTATCTGACCCTTGGCGGCGATGCGACCACCGGGTACCACCTGGAATACAACCCCGGCAACACGGGCGCTGTGCCTCGGTATTTCGATTTCCTGGTTTCCAAACGGTTGATCACCATCACCATTGACGGGATTCTTGCGCCCTATGTCCCGGTGGGTGGTTTCATCAACAACACCGCCACCACCACCTGGACCAGCCTGGACGGCAATCCCGGTGCAAGATCAACCTACAACCCCAACTCCACCGAACGCACCGGCGCCGATGGTGTGGGCGGCACGCTGAACGATTATGCGGACAGTTCCAGCGCCGGCATCCAGGTGCCTAGCGGTTCCACCAAAAGCCTGATTTCCACTTCAGAAGCGGACACACCCGGTAGCCAGGTGGCCATTGGAGAAATAGCCCGCTACCGTCTGGCATTCGAGATCGCCCAAGGCGCAACCACCAACCTGCAGTTCCATGACAACCTGCCAGCGGGCATGCAGTTTCTGAATGATGGCACTGCCATGGTGGCGCTTGTTTCCGCTTCTGGCACGGCCTTCACGGGCGGAATTGCCAGCCCCGCAACGCAGGTTGCAGCGTCGAATGTCAATTCAGTTGTGCCAACATTTGTTCTGCCTGACTCCGCTGTATCTTCCACCGCCAGCACCAACAACGACAGCTATGGCAATGGTAGTGATGTCTATTTTTCTTTCGGCAACCTGACCAATACCGACACCAACATCACCCAAAAAGAGTATGTGATTGTTGAGTTCAACGCTCTGGTTATGAATGTTTCGGCCAACCAGGCGGGGACCAGCCTTGCCAACACCTTTGATATCTTTTCTGGCGGTGCCCAGATAGGAACCACTTCCAACCCGACCACCATTGAGGTGATGGAACCATCTGTCAGCATCGCCAAGACCACAGGCACTGCCACGGGAGACGCCGGCGACCGGGTGGAATACACCCTGGTGGTGGTGAATGCCACCGGTTCCCTGGTGGCGCCAGCCCACAATATCCTGGTGACTGACCTGCTTCCTGCGGAACTTTTGCTCGATACCAATTCAGTGAAGGTGGAGAAAGTCAGCGGCTTTGCCAGCTACATCAACCGGTCAACCTCAGGCAAACTGGATGTGGAGGTGCTGAAACTTCTGCCGGGCGAGGGGGTGAAGATCACCTACACCGCCGTTGTGCAGAACGGTGTAAACCCTGGCCAGATTGTCACCAACAATGCCCAAATCCTCTACACAACCCTGCCAGGCACAGGCACAATCATCAATCCGACGGGTTCGGTAACCCCTGGTGTATCAGGCGCCACAGATGGCCAGCGCGATGGTTCCGGTGGTGTGAATGACTACAATGGAAGCTCCGCTGCCTCGTTCGCTGTCAAGCGTCCGACAATTGGCAAAACCATTGCAGCATCTTCCCTGCCCCAAACCAAGACATCCCAGTTCAATCCCAGTCAGGAGGATATCGCCCCCGGCGAGATCGTCTCTTACCGATTGACTGTCACACTGGTGGAAGGCACCCAGCGCGTCCTGGTGGCAGATGCTTTCCCCGCAGGCAACATGACCTTCGATAGTGCCCGGGTGGATGTCATTGGGGCGGGAATCACCAATACAGCCGAATTGTCTGTCGGCTCCCCGGCCAGTTATGCCGGTGGCATGGTCACTTTTGACTTTGGCAGCGTGACGGTGCCGGGCGACAATGACGAAAGCAACAATCAGATCGAGATCCTGGTTTTTGGAAAACTGGACGCCGGTCCGGCTGTGAATGCCAGCGGCGCAGTAGTCATCAATTCGGTAACCCTGGATTATGGTGACCCGGATAAACCGTCTTCTTCGGTTGCTTTCGATGTGGTTGAACCCAGACTGTCCATCCAGAAAACGAACGACAGTCCCCAGGTGGATGCTGGCGACACCGTCACCTACACCCTGGTTGTCAGCCACACCAATCAATCCACATCGGCCGCATTCCAGAACATTGTCACCGATTTGCTACCTATCGGCCTAAGCCTGATTGTCGGCAGCGTGACGGTTTCAGATTCGACCGCGGAAGTTCAGATCGGTAATACCCCCGGTGATACCACGGTGGGTATTTTGATTTCCGAGATCCTTCTTGGCCAAACAGTGACCATCACCTACCAGGCCAGGGTTACGGGTTTACCGACCACAACCGTGCGACCGGGGGACCAGATCCTCAACACCGCCATCGTGGAGGGCAGCAGCGTGCCGCGCGAAGGCGGCCGGCCCACGGTTGACAGCGACCAATCGGTGGTTACCCTGAATTCCAGCGCTCTTTCTGGCTATGCTTACCACGATGTGGATGGCAACCGGACCTTTGGCATCGGTGCGGGCGACCTGCCACTGGCGGGTGTGATCATCTCCCTAACTGGCACCGACATTCTGGGCAATCCAGTTACCGCCACCACCACCACAGACGCCAACGGCCTGTACCAGTTCGCCACTCTGGCGCCTGGAACCTACACCATCACCGAGATCCAGCCAGCAGGCTATGTCTCCAATGGTGAGCAACCCGGTTCACCCTTCGCGGTGACCAACCCGGTGATGGTGGAAAATATATTACAGGCATTCATTCCAGCCGGTTCGAACACCACCGGACATCATTTCAATTTTGCTGAAGTGCAACCTGGCAGCATTGCGGGCACGGTATATGTAGATACCAACGATAACGGCATCATCAATATTGGCGAACCTGGTATTCCCGGTGTGGCCATCCAATTGACCGGGACCGATCTGTACGGGCGGCCTGTATCAACTTCTTTCACCACGGATCTGAACGGCGGCTACAGCTTCACCGGGCTCCTTCCCGGAACTTACACGGTCACCGAAACCACCCAGCCCTTCTACCTCGATGGCCAGGATACCCCCGGAAACCTGGGTGGTAACAACACCATCAACGAGACCCTCTCCACTATTGTCTTGCTACCGGCTGGCATTGCAACTGGCTACAACTTTGGCGAACGGCAGACACAATCCACCAAAAGCCTCGTGGACGGGTTGTTACCAGCCACTCCAGGTTCGCTGGTCGCGATCGGCGAAGTCGTCCGTTACAGGCTTGTATTCACGCTGCCCCAAAGTACGGCAACCAATCTGGTTTTTCAGGAAAATCTGCCGGCAGGCATGCTTTTCCTGAACGATGGATCGGCAACCGTCGCGCTGGTTGCCCCGGTTTCTGGCCTGCTGACTGGCGGGTTGGCAGGTTCAGATCCTGGTTCCGTGGTGATCGCCTCGGGTGCCACCGGAGTTGTGCCCGTCTACGCCATGCCGGGAGGTGCCATCTCATCCAATTTCTCCACCAATGAAGACAACTACAGTGACGGCACTGATGTGTTCTTTAAGTTTGGCGCCCTGGCCAACCCTGATAGGGATGCGGCCCGCGCGGAATATGTCATCGTTGAATTCAATGCCCGCGTTCTGGATGTCAGTGCCAATCAGCCAGGAGACCAGATCGACAACACCTTCACCGTGTTCAACGGCAACAGCCCGACTGATCCGGTGGGTGACCCCTCGAACATTGTCACCGTCGACGTGGTCGATCCGGACCTGCAAATCAGTAAAACGGCAAATGGCCAACGCTTCGATGCTGGCGACACGGTCATTTTCACTATTGTTCTAGACCATACCGGGCTGTCCACATCGACCGCCTTCAATGCGCTGGTCACCGATGCCCTGGCCACTGGTCTGAAACTGGTCCCCGGTTCCGTCACCGTTTCTGATGCTGCAGCCGTGGTGCAACAGGGGAACGGTTTGGGCGATTTAGCCATTCGTGTTTTGGTGCCGGAATTGCCATTAGGCCAGTCAGTGACAGTCACTTATCAGGCAATTGTGGTTGGATTTCCCGTCACCAGCGTGCGGCCTGGCGACCAGGTGACCAACACCGCAAGGTCCAGCAGTTCGAGTGTGCCTGACGCACACGGCCGCGTCGACAATGTGGCAGATGATGAAATCATTACCCTGAATTCCAACGGTCTTTCTGGCTTTGTTTACCACGATATAGATGGCAACCGGACCTTTGGCGCCGGTGCGGGTGACCTGCCACTGGCGGGTGTGATCATCTCCCTGACAGGCGCCGACAATCTGGGCAATCCTGTCACCGCCACCACCACCACAGATGCCAACGGCTGGTACCAGTTCGCCAATCTGGCACCTGGGACCTACACTCTCATCGAAAGACAGCCAACAGGCTATGTCTCCAATGGTGAGCAACCCGGTTCACCCTTCGCCGTGACCAACCCGGTGATGGTGGAAAATGTGCTTGCAGCACTAATCCCCAAGGGGTCAAACAATAATGGCTTGAACTTCAACTTCGCCGAAGTTTTGCCGGGCGGTATCGGGGGCTCTGTCTATTCTGACCTAAACAACAACGGTCTGCGCGAAGCGGCGGAGACTGGCTTGCCTGGCGTGGTGATGCAAATCACCGGCACGGATCTTTATGGCCGCCCTGTCAGCGCGACTGTCATCACCGATAGCAACGGCGAGTACCTTTTTGGTGCTTTGCTGGCAGGCGAATACATGGTGACCGAAACCATGCAGCCTAGGGGCTATCTCGATGGAAAAGACACCCCCGGCAGCCTGGGGGGTGACAACAGTGTCAACGAAAGGCTCTCTGGAATCGTTTTGCCCGCCGCTGGCTATGGCACCGGTTACAACTTCGGTGAATTGGTGCCTGCCTCGCTGAATGGGCAGGTCTACATGGATCTGAACCGCAATGGGCAGCGCGATCCTGCCGACCTGCCTCTTGTCAATGTCCCGATGACCTTGCAAGGCACCGACGACCTGGGCAACCTAGTCAACCTGAACACCACCACCGACCAGGATGGCAATTACCGCTTCGACAACCTTCGCCCGGGTGTTTACGAAGTGATTGAAACCCAGCCCGCCGGATACATGCAGGGTGAAACCCAACCGGGATCAGACGGTGGCACGGTTCCCGCCCATGATTTGATCCAGTCGGTGGTGCTGAATCCGGGTGCCGATGCCATCGCCTACGACTTCACTGAACTGGGCAAACCGGCCGACCCGGTCACCCCGCTACCCCCACCCGTCCTGCCCCTGGTCATCAGCAAACAGCAGTATCTGGCAAGCAGCCCGGATCAATCCTGGGTATTCAATGCTCCACTGCAGCCACACTTCAGCAACTTCGCGCCCAACGGGGCCATGGGTAGCGCGGCCTTTGTGGTCACCGGCTCGGGGGCCGGCAGTGGCATCGTGCGGGTCTTTGACTATGGTCAGGATAATGAGCGTTTCCGCTTCCAGCCCTATGGCACCAGCGCGGTGGGCGTACGGGTGGCCAAGGGCGATGTAACCGGTGACGGCGTGCCCGACTTTGTCACCGTACCGACGGGTGGCTTCGCCTCGATGGTGCACATTTATGATGGTAACAACGGCAATCTGGTCCGCAGCTTCAATGCCTATCCGGGATTTATGGGCGGTCTCTGGGTCGCCGTGGGCGATCTGAATGGTGACGGTATTCAGGAAGTGGTCACCGGCACCGATGTGGGCGTGGGGCCGCATGTGGTTGCCTTTGATGCAGCGACTGGCACTGCGATTCACAGCTTCCTGGCCTACGCCCCGACTTATCTGGGCGGTGTGCGAGTGGCAGTGGGCGACCTCGACGGCAATGGCTTAAGCGAGATCATCACCTCAGCAGGCGCTGGAGCCTCACCGCACATCGTCTACTTTGACGGTTTGACGGCAGCCACATTGCGCAGTTTCTACGCCTTTGCCCCTGGCTACCTGGGTGGCACGCAAATCACGGCGGGGGACACCAATGGTGACGGACGGGCTGAGGTAATAGCTGGCAGCGGCCTCAATGCAGCCGGTGGTTCGCTTTATGTTTTCAACGGCGCAGGCACCATGCTGCTGGCCAAGTCGGTCTCTGACGCGGTCTTCGGCATAGATGTGGGCACCCAGGACATTAATGTGGATGGCATTGCCGACATTATCGTGAGCCGTAACGCCAGATCCGGACCGTTCGTGGAAATCCTCGATGGCCTGACCCTGAACGCGCTGGATGATTTTTTCGCCGATGATCCACGCTTTACCGGCGGCATATCGGTAGCCTGATGCCTTATTCAGACCATAAAAGCCAGTGGCACACGGATTCACCGGGTGCCGCTGGCTTTTATGGGCAATTTACCGGATCCATCAAAAGCGGAATTCCAAACCCGTTGACACACCCTGGATCCAGATATCCGTCGTGTTCACACCCGTGTATGCAGGGCGGGCGGGCCCTTGTAGTGTACCCGGCGGGATTTGTGTCGGGTTCACAACCGGATCAATTTGTTCTCCCGGACGGGCAACACCGGTCCAATAAATAAAATTGTAACCAGCAGTGAGGGCCACACGGGGAGCAATCATATACCCCAGGCGGACACCCACCTCGGGGACGAAACTGAAATTGTTGGCGCTGTAGTCACCTATGTTGGTGCGTTGAGCCAACAACCCACCGGGCATGGTGCTAGACACCCCTCCAGGTGTGGTGACAGTTGTGCTGCCATTGATGCTCACTGTCGAGCTGGTGCCACCCACACCCAGCAATGCACGGGCATCGAGCGACCATTTCCCATTCCATCGCAGGTAATTGACACCAATCTGGCCACCATTGTAGGTGTTTTTGGTATTGAAGCTATCATTCACCAGGATCGACTGATTGGCAGGGTAGCCTAGGGAGGTGTCCAGAGTGGTGAGATTTTCATTGATTCCCAAGCCTTCCCGAAGCCCCATATTGCGGTAACCGCCGAGGAGATCCCAGCGGGAATTGCCAGTGCAGCAGAGGTTGCAAAAAAGGTTTGTATCCAGGCCATAGAAGCACATGTCAGAATTGACACCCACATTGCCACCCAGCACCCCCGGGAAAGCAACCAGCTCCGCATCGTTCCTGCCGGTGTTGGCGTTGATGAACGGTCGGGAAATCACTGGATCACCCGCTGCAGGGTTGGCACTTCCAGGCGAGAGGTAATTGCTATCGCCGCCAAACAAAGTAAAAAATGAGCCGTTCACGCCCCAGCTTTTTTCTTCATCCAGGAACACACCACCGTATACACGGATACCCGGAAGCATTCCGCCGTTGATGGGTTCATTGCCATACAAGACCTGGGTGCCGGGCGCGCCAATCACCCCAGCCTGATCACGGCTGGTTCCCTGAGGCGAACTGGTCACCAGAGGGGGAAGAGACTGGCCACTGATAGCCCAGCCCAGGGCCTCCACCCCCACCCAGCCACACCACCAGGGCCCGCAGCAGCCATTATCATCCCAGCACCCTTTGACCTGCCCTGCCTGCATACCTCTGCTGGCTGAGGTCACCAGGTCGTAAGACTCTTCGGCAACGTCTCTGGTTGCTGGTAATGGCTGGGCATTGGTGACATTCTGAGCCACTATCCGGTTCCCGGATACCGTTTGCGCCAGCAAGGCAAGAACACACGCCCAACCTGTCCGCCTCATTTTTTTGCATGGAAACAGCATGGGGACAACACTCCAGCATCCGGGATTACCGCAAGACATCAAGCTGACTGATTCGGTTACGCCAGCTCATCAAGGAAGCTATCGAATGGCCGGCAGTACGAAACCCAGCCAAATGCACCGGCCGGGCCAAAAACCTCTGTCAAGTTGTGCCGCCTGTAACGACTTGAACGGCCTTGTTTTGCCAGATCCGGATTTCCGCCTTTGCTTTTCAGCTTTCTTGCGAATGCGTTTCGACAGCAGGCGAGGTTATGGGGGATTTTCATTTGCCAATTCCAGGCAGCTCTGCCAATCCGTATCACCTGGAAAAAGGAGGCCACTTCTGCCGTCAGGGTCGCTGGATGCCAAAAAGCCAGGGCCGCCGGTTGCCACGGGACGGGTGGATGCCCAGCAGGCTGCTAATCCCTCGCCAACACAGCCATTGCCGCATTATGGCCCGCTATGCCGCTGACACCGCCGCCACGCCTGGCTCCAGCCCCTGCGAGATGGATACGCGGGTGATCGGTTTCAACGCCCCAGAGTTGCTTGTCCGCCCCACCCGCATCGTCATCCATGAAAGGAAAATCCAGGTCGCAATGGAAGATGTTGCCACGCGGCAGGGAAAGATCCGCCTCCAGATCAAGGGGAGATTTCACTTCAATCGCCAGCGAACCATCGCTGCATGGGGCAAGGACGGATTCGAGAGGATCCAGCAGATACTGGTTCAGGCTGGCGATGGCGCTTTCTGTGGCCCGCGCTTTGGCCAGCACGGGATCGGCATCGAAGAGTTTAGCGGGTGTATGAATGCCGAAAAGTGTGAGGGTCTGAAAGCCCCGCGCGATCAGATCCGGTGACAGGATGGTTGGATCGGTCAGGGTGTGGCAATAAATTTCCAGCGGTAGCCGCTGTGGCATCACCCCGGCGCGGGCGCTGGTGTAGGCTGCCTCCAATTGTGAAAATCCCTCATTGACATGCAAGGTTCCGGCAAAGGCCAGTCGTGGGTCAATCCCCGATTTCAGCCGCGGCAAGCGTGACACGAGCATATTGATTTTCAGTTGCGATCCTTCTAAAGAAGGGGGGACAGGGTGGCCGCGCAAACGGGCCAAATGTTGCGGCGCGGCCGCAAAGAGCAGATCCCTGGCGGCATAGGTGTGGCCGGATTCTGTTGCAACACGAACACCGGCATGATCACTTTCAATCGCAGCAACCCTGGACCGCAGTTTGATCTCCACGCCATGCACGGTGGCGACGCGGTGCAGTTCTTTGACCAGTGCGCCCATCCCGCCTTGTGGCACGCGCCACTGTCCGGTTCCGTTGCCAATCATGTGATAAAGAAAACAACGGTTGGCCTGCATGTCGCTGGCTGAAACAAAAGTGCCGATCAGGGCATCGGTAAGGACTACACCCTGGACAAGGTCGTCACTGAATCGGTCTCGAATCAATTCCCCAATGGGTATCTCCATCAGGTTGCGCCAGACTTCGGGCAATCCGATTTCAGATTTGAGCACTGCAGCACTCTGAAGTGGTTTCAGCAGATAAGGGGCAAAGCGTTTGGCCAGCTCGGCGATCTCCCCGTAAAATCCGCGCCACGCTTTGTTTTCCCGATCCGATCCGGTCAGCCGCCTGAAACCGTCCACCGTTCGCCCATCGCATGAAGCCGAAACCAGGAGCCCATCATCGCGACCATCCCTGGTATAAGGCGTGTAGGAAGAAACTGCCCGTTCAAGTGTTTTAAAGCTGAGCCCCAAATCCGCGACAATCTGATCAGGAAACAAAGACACCAGATAGGCATACCGTGAAAGCCTGGCATCGTAATCAGGGAACGGTCTGGCACTGATGGTGGCTCCGCCCAGCTCCTCATGGGCCTCCAGCAGGAGAACTGTTTTCCCCGCCTTGGCAAGATAACTCGCGGCAACCAGGCCGTTGTGGCCGCCACCTACGACAATCGCATCGTACCCAGTACGGGCATGGCTCATGGATTGAATGACAGCACCTCGTGTTTTGCGTTGGCTGCGGCCTGGTCGCCACAAGGCGGCTCGGCGGCCAGGAGCGGTGAAGGTAGGAACTCCGAAGGGGCAAGTTGTCTTGCTCCCCGCTGAACTGTTAACCACCCTGGTATTGACCACAGTGGCAAGCTTTTCAGGCTGGTAGGCCGGACACCGGGTCGGGCCTGGCTGGCTGGAATACCCCTGGGCAGGGCGATATTCTGCTGGAACCAGGAATCGGGTACCTCCAGCTCCCTGGGGGCGGCCACCTCGTACTGTCGGTCGGCAAACGGTAGCCTCTCCATCCACCAAGTGTAATACAGCTCAGGGTATCGGCGATATATCCCTGTTGGGGCTTCACCTGGACCAACCCAAGTACACTGAAGCCGTATCCTTGCGGCAAAGAAACCTTCTGACAACCATCAAAATATCTTTCGCAATCTTAAATTCATACCAAGAAGTCTTGAAATATCTTTCCGCATGGGCTTTTTGTGCAACGGGCCCATGCGGCTCCGCCCCAGTCAAACCAGAACTTACAAAATACCCATTCGCCAGAAAATTCCCCACCCGTGCTACTGCCTAAGGGCCCTGCGTTCCGTAAGGATTCAATGTAGTCGTCCGAGAAACGAACTGCCTCACACCGTGGTAGTGAGCCCGCTATCAGAAAGAAACCTTATGCTTCCCCACCTCCCACCCAGCACCGATCCAACCGCCCTCTTTGATCTGGTGCGAGGCAATTTCCAGACTGAACTACTCGCCTGCGCCCAGGAGCTGGGCATCTTTGCGCGGCTTGGCAAGGGACCAGCCAGTGAGGAGGAACTGCGCATGGAACTGGGCCTGGCCCATCGTCCCTTCACCGTTCTCACCTGCGCCATGCGGGCGATGAATCTGCTGCATGGCTTGCCCGGGGCAGAATTGCGGCTCACCGAGCTGGGCAGGTTCCTGGTACCGGGATACACCTACGACATCACCGGGTATGTCGGCCTTACCAGCCAACTGCCGGGCGTGCAGCATCTGCTTGAGCAACTGCGTAACGATAAGCCCGGTGACAATCGGCCAGGCGAGGGCCGCGCTTTCATCTACCGCGAGGGAATGGATAGCGCCATGGAAGATGCCAGCACCGCCCGCAGGCTCACCCTGGCGCTTTCTGGCCGGGCTGCGATTTGCGCCCCGGCCCTGGCCAGCATCTTGCCCCTGGAGCGTGTGACCAGGCTGCTGGATCTGGGTGGAGGCTCGGGCATTTATTCGGTGGCACTGGCACGCGCCAACCCGTTATTGCAGGTAACACTGCTCGATCGCCCCTCTGTGCTGGAAACCGCGAATGACCTGCTTCATGGGGAACCCGGCGCTGACCGCGTGCAATTATTGGCGGGTGACCTGTTCCATACTTATCCAAAAACAGAAGCCATCCTGCTCTCGAATGTGTTGCATGATTGGGACCTGCCAATGAATCACGAAATCCTCACCCGGTGTCACGAAGCGCTGCCCGAAGGTGGCCGTGTCTTCATTCACGATGTTTTCCTCAATGATGGGTTGGATGGCCCTTTGCCTGAGGCCATGTATTCGGCGGCGCTGTACAGCCTCACCGAGGGGCGCGCCTACAGTCGGGCCGAGTACCGTGGCATGCTGCGCGCGGCGGGCTTCGTGCCCACTTCCACCACCCCGCCCACTGCCGTGCACTGCGGCGTGCTGGCAGCGATCAAGGCCAACTGAGAGGCTGACTGACAGCGGATGGATTTTCTCGAAATTTTCATCCGGCCCAGTGGCATTTTGGTTAAATTGATTGGGATAGTTGATGGATTGCCCGCGGAGTGAACTGATGCAACGCTTCCTTTTGACGGGTTTTCTACTGCTGCTTCCGGCCTGCCAGATGGCTTTCGCCCAGAATAGCCAGCCAGTCGCTGCCAAACCGCGCGTCAAGCTGGCGGTGTTGCTGGTGTTCGACCAACTACGGGCCGACTACCTCACCCAGTACAAGGCCCTGTTTGGTCCCGGTGGGTTCAACCGGCTTCTTGACAAGGGCGCATGGTTCCAGGAAGCCCATTACCCCTATGCCATCACGGTCACAGGAGCCGGCCATGCCAGTCTGGCCACTGGCTGCACACCCCGTGTGCATGGCATCCTGGCCAACGACTGGTGCGACCGCACCAGTGGCGCCGAGATCTACTGCGCCACTACGGAAAGGCAAAAAAATATCCCCCCGTCCCCTCCCACTCTCAGTAGCCGGGGCACCATACGGACCGGCGGCGGCAGCCCCGAACGGCTCCAGGTGGCCACTGTGGGCGATCTGCTGCGGCAAAAAAGCCCCGGCTCACGCGTGGCCGGTTTCTCGCTGAAAGACCGCGGTGCCGTGCTGCCAGCCGGCAAAATGGGCACCTGCGTCTATTATTGGGACAGTGCCACCGGCCTGTTCGGCACCTCCACCTTTTACCGGGACAGCCTGGCACCCTGGGTGGCTGATTTCAACGGGAACCACCCTGCCGACAAGTGGTTCAACACCACCTGGGAAAAGCTGCGGCCCGATCTCGACTACGAAAAACTGGCAGGCCCCGACAATGTGACAGGGGAAGGCCCAGGCATCGATCGCAGGCAGGGCCGCACCTTCCCGCATCCTTTCCCCACCAGGTCTCTCACCGGCAAGCCTGACAAGATGTATTACAACGCCCTGTACAATTCACCTTTTTCGAATGAAATACTCGCCGATATTACCCTTCGTGCCATCAGCGAGGAAAAACTGGGCCAACGCGCCGAAACTGATTTCCTCTCTGTCAGTTTTTCCGCCAACGATGTGGTGGGCCACTGCTGGGGCCCTGATAGCCAGGAGGTGCTCGACACCCTGCTGCGATCTGATGCCATTCTCACCCGGCTATTTGCCGAGCTGGACCACCAGGTGGGAAAAGACAACTGGATGGCGGTGCTCTCCGCCGACCATGGCGTGAGCCCACTGCCCGAGGTGGCCCAGGCCCGTGGCGACACCACCGCCGTCCGCATCGACGAGGCGACTCTTTTCAAGAACCTGTGCGCCCATCTGACCGGCAAATTCAGCCTGGAGCCCACAGATCGACCGTTCTTCAACCTGCTTGATGAGAACATGTACCTCAATCATGGAACCTTTGCGAAAAAGGGAGTGGCACTCGCTACCGCCGCCCAGGCCGCCGCTGAGTATCTGGAAAAGCAACCGGGCATCCTGCGCGCCTACACCCGGGCCCGCCTCGAGGGCCTGAAAAAGCCTGACACCATCGACCTCATGATGCTGGAGAGCTTCAGTCCCGCCGCTTCGGGGGATTTGCTCATTGTGCTGGCCCCTGGCTGCCTGATCGGCTCAAGCCTCAACGCCACTGGCACCTCGCACGGCACGCCACACCGCTACGACACCCATATACCTTTGCTGGCAACCGGACCCGGCGTGCGACCCGGCGTGCGGGCCGGCAAAGTGAGCGTGCTGGCCGCCGCGGCGATTCTGGCTGAGGCAATGGGGGTGGCACCGCTGCCCCAGGCCGAAGCCCTGCCACTGGGCCTGTTCGACGAGCGCTGAATGATTGCGGCGAGGGGGTCTGATCAGACCAGCCGCCTGATGTTACCAACTTGCCTCTCTCCGGGACCTCCATCGCCGGTGTCCATGCAAGGTATTCCACCGGTCCCTTGCGAACCCGGTTGGCAAGGGACTCATCTTCTGGCAGACTGAAGCGGGTTGATGGTCAACCGCTCAGATGCAACGGTGGATGGACCCCATGAAAAACTCGGTACTGGCAACCCGGCTGGCGTTATGGGTGTTTTTATTAGCACCGCTGCTGCCGCTCCAGGCAGAGGCACAGCCAGCCAAGGCACGCGTGCCCTGGACCACATCCAGCGTCATAGGCTCCCCTGAACCGCCCCCTCCTTACCGGGCAGAAAGGGTCTTTCCCAAGCTGACCTTCAAGAATCCGGTCCTGCTCACGGCGGCTCCTTTTGGCAAGCGGCTGATTGTGGCTGAACAGGGAGGCAAGGTCTGGACTTTTCCGAATGACCCCGCCTGCGAGAAGGCTGACCTGCTGGTCGATCTGGCCGCTGAACTGAAGCTCGACTCCAGCCAGTTCGCCGGTTTCGAGGCACTCTACGGCTTGGTATTCCATCCAGATTTTGCGAAAAACCGTCTCTGTTACCTCTGCTATGTGCTCAACGGCAAGGGCAAGGGCCAGCACCCCGATGGCACCCGCGTCTCTGCGTTCCGGGTGAATTCAGGTAACCGGATTGATGTGGCCAGTGAAAAGCTGCTTGTCACCTGGTTGGCTGGTGGTCACAACGGCGGAGACCTGCATTTCGGCAATGATGGTTTCCTCTATATTTCCACAGGTGATGCTACCGAACCGGCACCGCCCGACCGACTGGGAACGGGTCAGGATATCAGCGACCTGCTCAGTTCCATCTTGCGGATCGATGTGAATCACAAGGGCAAAGACAGCACTGGCAAGCCATTGCCCTATGCCATTCCTGGGGATAATCCATTTGTGAGCACACCCAGGGCCCGGCCCGAAGTCTGGGCCTATGGCTTTCGCAACCCCTGGCGAATGGGCTTTGACCGGCCCACAGGCGACCTGTGGGTGGGCGATGTGGGCTGGGAACTGTATGAGATGATTTACCGCGTGCGACCGGGTGGCAACTACGGCTGGTCAGTGATGGAAGGCCCGCAGTCGGTCAGTCCGGAAGCCAAACGGGGCCCCACACCGATCTTGCCACCCGATATCTCGTTCCCGCACACCGAAGCCGCCTCCATCACCGGTGGTTTTGTCTACCGTGGCAAACGCCTGAAGGAGCTACAAGGCTCCTACATCTGTGGCGACTGGGTTACCCGCAAGCTATGGAGCACCCGGATTGAGCACAACAAGGTCGTCTCCCACCGTGAGTTGGCGCAGACTGGCCTACGGATTATCGCCTTTGGCCTGGACCATGATCAGGAGCTCTATTTTCTCGACTACCAGGAAGCTGCCGGGGTCTACCGCCTGGCGCCCAACGAGATTGCCAAAGCCGAAAAACCATTCCCGCGCAAACTGAGCGAAACCGGTATTTTTACAGCGGTAAAAGAGCAAATACCGGCCCCCGGTGTTTATCCTTTTCAAATCAACAGCCAGCGCTTCACCGACCATGCCAGCGCGCAACGATTGCTGGCCTTGCCAGGGACCACCACGGCGCGCTTTTATGATCGGGCCATCCCCGTCCCCGAAACCTTTTTTTCAGCCCAGGTCTTCATGCCCAAAGACGGCGTGCTGGTCAAGACACTCTCTTTGCCTGTGAAAACCGGCGAAAAATTCGTGGAGACACCTGTGGAAACCCAGATTCTCCACTTCGATGGAAAAACCTGGAATGCCTACACTTACGCCTGGAACCCCGGGCAGACGGATGCCGATCTGGTCCCGGCGGCAGGGATGGAACGGGAGCTGGTTGTCAAAGCGCCCCGCGAACCGGAAGGCTACCGCAAACAGACCTGGCGGTACGCGGCCAGGACCCAATGCCTGACCTGTCACAACCCGTGGGCCGGCTATGCGTTGGCCTTCAATCCCCAGCAACTTGACCTGACAGCCCAGCCCCAGGGATCAGCCGGTCTGACTGGACTGAAAAACCTCGGTCTGGTGCAATTCCGTCGCGCCGATGGTGACAAACCGGCCGAAACCATCGACTCCCAGGCCTTGACCAACCCCCATGATGCCGGGGCCCTGATTGAAAAACGGGCCCGTTCGTACCTGCATGCCAATTGCTCACACTGCCACCAGTCTGGGGCCGGTGGCACCGCCACCATCGACCTGCGTCATCACATCCCCCTGGCCGAGGCGAAAACCCTCGGCTTGCGGGCGGTGCAGGGAAGCTTTGATCTTCCGGCAGCCTCCCTGATCACGCCGGGCGACCCCTTGCGGTCCGCCCTGTACTATCGAATGGCGAAAACTGGCGCAGGCCATATGCCCCACCTAGGTGCGGACCTCGTCGATGAGCAAGGCCTTGCCCTCTTGCACGACTGGATCAGTCAGTTGCCACCAGAAGCCGCCAAAACTGATCCAGCCAGTTTGGCGAGCCGGCAGGCCCTGGGTGCAATTCTGGATGCCGTGTCCGGGTTGCGTGGAAAAACCGATGGTGACGCCCCAAAAAAAGCCATCCATGTCCTGTTAAGTAGCTCGGCGGGTGCCCTGGCTTTGGCGCGGTTCCTTGATGAAAAACCACCACGGGATCCGGTTCGCCAAACTGCAATCGCCTTGATCCCGACCGCGACCAAACCCGAGGTGCGTGACCTGCTGGAACGATTCATCCCCGTGGACCAGCGGTTGAAACGCCTGGGCTCGCTGATCGATCCCAGACAAATCCTGTCGCAATCAGGCAATGTATCCGGTGGTAGAGAACTTTTCACCAGGTCGGCTAACCTGCGCTGCGCGGCTTGCCATCGTGTGGACGGTGCCGGCAGTACGCTTGGGCCTGATTTGAGTGGTATCGGGAAAAAGTATTCACGCGAACAGATTCTGGAGCAGCTTCTGCAACCGTCGAAAACGATTGATCCGCGCTACGCTACCCAGGTGGTGGAAACCAGTGATGGCAAATTCCTTAGCGGGATACTGGCCAGCCGCTCGGCCCAGGAGATTGTCTTGCGAACCGCTGATGACAAGGAGCTGAAAATTCTGACGGGGGATGTGTTATCGATGCGGGCCCAGACCATCTCCCAGATGCCTGAGATGCTGCTGCGTGACCTCACCGCGCAACAAGCGGCGGATCTGCTGGCCTATCTGGCCTCATTGATGACTCCTCCCGTGGTGCCTCCCCGTTGAGGCCGGCTGGGAACAAGCTCCAGCAGGGGGGCAGCAACCAGTGGCACCAAGACAAGAATGGATTCTTGCCGGTCGGGTGATTCATGGGCAAAGCCGTGGCCATGCAGTGACGGTCGTCATTTCACTGTCTTTTCGATGAATCGCAGTAACAGCAGATGGCCGGGTTCAACCATCTGACCGTGGTTGAACCCCTGCAATTCGAGAATTTCAGATTTGCTGTGACCCACCTCCTTGAGCATGCGCCAGAAATACGCGGTTTCCTCATAGCGTCCCAGCAGCTCGTTGTTGCGGTCACCGCTGATGATCAGCAGAGGCGGTGCATCTTTTCGCACATGGAAAACTGGGGCCAGGTCATCAATGACTGCCTGCTTTTCCGGGATGCCACGCTCTGCCCGTATGGTGTAATGGGTGATGGCTTGCCCGCTGTAGGGGACCAGGCCGGCGATTTCGTTGGCATCAACATCGTGTGCGGCCAACCAACGCTTGTCGAGGCCGACCATGGAGGTGAGGTAACCACCAGCCGAGTGCCCGGCGACAATGACCTTCCTCCTTGATCCACCATATCTGTCAATATTTTTCAAGGTCCAGGCGACCGCCGCCGCTGCATCCTCGATATATGCCGGCGCCTTGGCCCTGGGACTGAGCCGATAGTTGACCGCCACAATCGCCAAACCCTTGTTTTTTAATGCAGGGGGAATGGCCTTGGCACCATTTTTCAGGCCGCCCCCATGGAACCAGACCACTGTAGGAAAATCCTTGGCTTCAACCGGATAATAAATATCCAGGGTGCAGCGTTCACGACTGTAGTCGTCGAGGGTGACACCAGTGCGATACGGGATGTTGCTTTCGTTTTTGTAATGTACTGGTAACCCAGCGTTCGGGACAGCAGCTTTTTCCTGGGCCCGGGAAAAGGGGCTCAGCATGGCAACCAGCACCCCTGACACAAAAATACCTTGCCAGCTATTTCTCATGAACCCTTGACCTCCAGATTATGCCGTGTCTTTTCCTGGACCAAAACCAGGACCGAGCCAAAGCGGTTTCCAAAATCCGCATCTGGTCCAGGATTAGAATTAGAACAGGTTTCTGGTGGAAATATTTCTGTATTCAAAGCAACCAATTGGTGAAGCTCGCCTTTGATAGCGCTGTCGTTTTTTAGCAGTGGGGATTTTCATCGGAAATTCCTGTACTTCCGACCGCACGGGCGCAGCAGCATTTTGGCTCTTGACAGGGCGGATGCCTGAATCCGCAGTCCGAAAGAAGATCCTTCAAACTTTTTTTTAAAAAAAGATCAATAAGTCTTTATTATGGACTGCTTAATCGCCTATTCATAATACGTCTCAGTCGGTTTTTATGTCCTGCTGATTGCCCAGTTCCTTTTTAAGGTTGGTTATTTCCCTGACTTTCTTGTCCAGGGGCCCGACACCTGAGCTATGCATTTTTCGGAGTCATCCATGTTGCCCGCACAAAAGTCCCCCAGAGTCCGCTCCAACAGAATTATTTCAAAAGCCTTATGGAAGGCTATTGAGCCACTCATTCCAAACCTTCGCGAGAACCAGTATAGCTTGATGGGCAGGCGTCCTTTACCGCATCGGGAGGCAATCAGTGGCATCTTGCTGGTACTGCGCGAACGAATCGCCTGGGATAAAATTCCCCTGGAACTAGGTTGGGGTACCGGCATGACCTGCTGGCGCCGCCTGCGCGCCTTCCAGGAAATCGGGGTTTGGCCTGCCATTGTGGAGATTTTGAAGCGGGACCTACCGGATGGGCAGTCAATTCCTTTCGCACGCGTTGCCGAGTTCATTCCCAGGGCAAGCCGGAAACCCAATAAACCGAAACAGGTTATTGCCAAAACCGGCAGCCAGATGAACGGCAAGGTGGCCCGGAAGATATCAGCGGGAAGTACAAGCAAAGCCGGATTGGCTTTCAGCGACAATCGAAAAACGGCCAATCCCAAAATTGTCCAGGCGGATGCCGCTCAAAGCCCGGCGATCAAGCCCGTTGCCCCCAGGAAACCGGCGATCAAGCCTGTTGCCCCCAGGAAACCGGTAATCCAACCCATAGCCGCCAGCAAACCGATAATCCAACCCATAGCTGCCAGGAAACCGGCGATCAAGCCCGTTGCCGCCAGCAAACCGGCGATCCAACCCACAGCCGCCAGCAAACCGGCGAACCAACCCACAGCCGCCAGCAAACTGGCGATCAAGCCTCTCAAGGTCATGGGTAGGAAGGGTTCAGGCGCCAATCCTGTCAGCTCCGGCGTTGAAATACCCTCCATTGCCAGCAATCCGCCGATCGGGCCCACTCCGGTGTGATTTCCGCACCCCGCTGTGGCCTTGCGGGCCAACCCCGGTGCGGGTAATCCCCACAGCCTGGAAATACTACCGCTTTCGGGGACGCCATGATGCGCTACCTTGCCGGGATATGCTTGCCGTTTTGGCTGGGTTTGGCTGGTTGCGAGTCGGCGCCAATGAATGCCCGGGGTACCGGAGAGGCGAAGCCCAGCGCCCGAAGCGAGCGGGCAAAGATGCTGGAATTCACCGCTGATGCCGCCGCCAACAATGGCACAGTGGCCGTGGTGAAGCGCTCCATTGAGGATTTGGGCAAGGATTCCCGCCACGATCCGGTGGCGGAGCACTGCTCTGCGGTGTTTCTCTCCAAGGGTGACAACAAATCCGCCCGGGAAGTGGCCGGCATGATTTATGACAAGGATCTGCGCCAGGCAACCCTCACCAAACTGGGGGAATGACGGGTTTTTGTGGGTGGGTTGGGTGTGGCAAACCCTCTGTTCAAAGCCAGGTCAGGTGCGCCCTCAATCGAACAGCAAGTCCTGCCGGGGACCGGCAGGCCCCTGAAGCAGGGTGCCAGTCGGCAACAGGCAGTCAGGCCCGTCATTGCGGACGGAATTCACCGTTTTGCCCACAGCGGTCGCCTGAAAGCCCCCTGACCCGGCGGGTGGCCAGGGAGCCAGGAAATCGGCCAGATTTTCTGCGGCTTTTTCGGTGGGATCAAGCCAGCGCAAGCGTTTGGGGGCATCCAGCACGACCGGGGCCCGGTGGTGGCACCAGGCCATCCAGGGCGGTGCCGCATGGTTCACCAGGGTGACAGTTTCCAGCATTTGGCCGGTGGCCGGATTGCTCCAGCGGTCGCAAAGGCCAGCGAAGGCGAAGGGTTGACCGCCTGGCAGGCTGAAATACTGCGGAACCTTGCCACTTCCCGTGTCATGCCACTCATAAAAACCGTCGGCCAGCATCAGGCAGCGGTGCGAGACCGATGGCACCAGATTTTTGAAGGATGATTTTTCCAATAATGTTTCGCCCCGCGCATTGATGAGACGCGATGCCCCGGCAGCGTCAACCGCCCAGTGTGGCACCAGCCCCCAGCGCAGCCAGAAAGATCTGACAGCACTGTTTTCCCAGCGCAGGCAAAGTACTTCCTGCGTGGGGGCAATGTTCCAGCGGGGCAAGCGTTCAGGTGGCCAATCGGCCTGACCGAAAGCGGCCGAAAGGGAGCGATCGCTGACGGTAAGCGTGAATCGTCCACACATGGTGCTTCCTCCGGCAGGAATTGATGGGCCCAAAATCCGTGGGGATTGCTAATATTACAAGATGAATCCAGGACTGTGCTGGCCGCAGGGCCGCAGCCCGGTATCGAAACCAGGACCGATGAATCCGGAAGGGATCAGGAGAGACCATGAGCGAGACCACCAACCAGACAGCGTCAGCCCCCGAGAAGATGGAGTTCCGCACCGAGCTGAAGCAACTGCTGCACCTTATCACCCATTCCCTTTATTCTGACAAGCGCATTTTTCTGCGCGAGTTGGTCAGCAACGCCAGCGATGCTATCCACAAGCTGCGCTTCGACTCTCTCGATAGCCAGGAATTGCTCGGCAACGACAAGGATTTCAAAATCCATATCCGCGCCGACGAAAAGCTGGGTACCCTTACCATCCGCGACAACGGCATCGGCATGACCCGGGCCGGAGTCATCGACAATCTGGGCACTGTGGCCCGGTCAGGCACCAAGGCTTTCCTCGCGAAGGTCAAGGAAGCCACTGCCAACAACCGTCCCGATCTGATCGGCCAGTTCGGCGTGGGCTTCTATTCAGCTTTCATGGTGGCTGACCAGGTGGAGGTGCTCACCCGTCAGGCTGGCGACCCCGCCGACGCCGGCACCCGCTGGAAAAGTGATGGCCAGGGCGAGTTCACGGTGGAGTCCTGCGACAAGCCCAACCGCGGCACGGAGGTGATATTGCACCTGAAGGAGGAAGAAAAAGACGAGTTCACGAATACCTACACCCTGCAGCAGATCGTCCGTCAGTTCTCCGATTTCCTGGAGATCCCGGTGGTGCTGGAGGAAGAGGTCGAGAAAGAAGGCGTCTCCAAGCTGGAGGAGCGGATCCTCAACGATCAGAAAGCTCTGTGGCTCCGCCCAAAAAGCGAGATCACCCCTGAGGAATACAACAGCTTCTACACCAATCTCACCGGCGACCAAGAACCCCCGGCCCGGGTGATCCACTACGCCGGCGAGGGCACCGTGGAATTTCGGGTCTTGCTTTTCATCCCTTCCAAGCGGCCACCAAGCTTCGATTACGGCGAACCCAAAACCGGTCCGCGGCTGTATGTGCAGCGGGTGATGATCATGGAGCATTGCGAGGCGCTCCTGCCGCGCTACATGCGCTTTGTGGCTGGCCTGGTCGATTGCCCCGACCTGCCGCTCAACATCTCACGCGAGATCCTGCAGCACAACAAGGTGCTGGAAACCATCCGCAAAGACCTCACCCGCGAGGTGCTCAAAGCCCTGCGCATTCTGAAAGAGGACGAGGCTGCCAAGTACCGCATCTTCTTCGACGGACTCGGAGGGGTGGTAAAAGAGGGGGTTCGGGAGGATTACGCCAACCGCGAGCCAGTAGCTGGTTTACTACTCTTCTCCTCGTTGCGTTCGGCCCCGGGCGACAAGACCTCGCTCGATGCCTACATCGAAGCCGTGCCCAAGGAGCAGGAAGAGATCTTTTTCCTTTCGGGCGATTCCGAAGCCCTGCTGCGGGCCTCGCCCATTGTCGAAGCCTACCGCGCCAAGGAGCGTGATGTGCTCTTCCTTACCGAGCCGGTGGATGAGTACATGCTGCCTGGCCTGCGCGAGTACAAGGGGAAGAAGCTGCGCGGCGCCGACGCCGAGAAGCCACCCGAAGAAGTGGCAGAAAAACCACCCGAGTCAGGTGAATTTTCCAACCTGGTCGACCTGATGAAAAAATGGCTGCCCGAGGTTGCCGATGTGCGGCTTTCCACACGCCTGGTGGATTCGGCCTGCTGTCTGGTGACCCCGGCCGGCGGCATGTCGGCCCATCTGGAACGGATGCTGGAGCGGATGGGCCAGAATGATGCGCCCCGTGGCAAGCGTATCCTCGAGATCAACGGATCGCATCAGGCGGTGCAGGCTCTGCGCGGCCTGGCCGAAAAATCGCCCGAGGATCCACGCCTGGCACTCTACAGCCAACTGCTGCTCGACGAAGCCTTCCTGGCTGATGGCACTCCCCTGCCGGAGCCTGGCGCGCACGCCCGTCGCATCAACGACCTCATCGCCCGGGACGCCGCGCGGTGAGGCGCTTCTTGCTGCTGCGCCACGCTGAAACAGCCACCCCGGCTGTTTTCCATGGTGCGGAGAGCGATATCCACCTCAGCGACCATGGCCATACCCAGGCCATGGTTGCTGCCAGGCGTTTGGCGGAATTTGCCCCGGCGGCCCTGGTTTCATCGCCCATGCTGCGGGCCCGGCAAACCGCCGGGCCCATCGCATCGGCTTGCGTCCTGCCTGTCCGGATTGAACCCACTCTCCACGAAAGGCGGGTGGGTTCGTTGCAAGGCACACCCAACCGGCCTGAAACAGGCCCCTGGCCCGATACGCTGGCCCGCTGGATGGCTGGTGAAACCCACCACGCTCCCGACTCATCGGAATCTTGGGACCAGGTGCGCGAGCGCGGCATGGGTGTGCTGAACCGGCTGGCAATGGAGCAGATAACCGGGCCGGTGGTGGTGGTGGCCCATGGCCTGCTGCTGAAAGTGACGCTGCTGACAATCACCGGGGAGGGGCCGGCCAACTGGAAGCGCTTCGGGCCGATCCACAACACAGCACTCTTTGAAGTTGGTTTTGAAGCTGGTCCTGAGGGCGGCGGCTGGCGGATTTTGTCCAGGCCGGATGCCTGCGCGGAGGGCGGTGGACCATGACCCCGATGTTACTGGCGTGGGTATTCTTGCTGGCCCCGCTTCAGGAAGGGACTGTGACCCGAAATCTGGACGATGCCCTGGCCTCGAAATTCGCCGGCCTGGCCCTGAAAGCCATCGAAAAACCGTATCCTTACAAGCCGGCGCATGTGCTGCTGGGCGATACCGATGTGCTGCCACCCCGGGCTCTCCACCCGGTGTTCCATGGTGCTTATGACTGGCACTCCGCCGTGCATGGCCATTGGGTTCTGGCGCGGCTGCTGCGGCTGCGGCCCCATCTGCCCGAGGCGCCATTGATGCGGGCAGCCCTGGGTCGGCAATTCACCACCGCGGCGCTGGCTGGCGAGGCAGCCTATTTTTCCCGGCCCCATGCCGGACCGTTCGAGCGGCCTTACGGCTGGTCCTGGCTACTCAAGCTGGCCGATGAATTGCGCGCCTGGGATGATCCGGACGCCAAAAAATGGTCCACTTCCATGCGCCCCCTCGAGGAGGTGATTATTCAGCGCTACCTGGGTTATTTTCCGAAGCAGACCTACCCCATCCGTCATGGCGTCCATGCCAACACCGCTTTTGGCCTGACCTTCGCGCTGGATTACGCCCGCGCCAGCGGTGAGAAAAAGCTTGAGGCTTTGCTGGTGGAACGAGCCCGTTCTTACTACGGCAAAGACGCTGACGCCCCTGCGCGCTGGGAGCCTGATGGAGCCGATTTTTTCTCGCCCTCGCTGTGCGAGGCGGATCTGATGCGCCGGGTGCTGCCAGCCGCCGAATTCACCGGCTGGTTTCACCGGTTTTTACCGGGAATTCCCCAAGGCGAGCCAAAGGGGCTGCTATTGCCGGCCACGGTCTCAGACCGCACGGACCCGCAGATAGTCCACCTCGACGGACTGAACATCAGCCGGGCCTGGTGCCTGGAGGGAGTAGCCCTGACCCTGCCAGAAAATGACCCGGCCCGCAGAGTGCTGCTGGCCGCCGCCGCTGTGCATGCCAAAGAGGGCCTGGCGCATGTCACCAGCGGCGACTACGCCGGCGAACACTGGCTGGCCAGCTTTGCCACCCACCTGATGACCTGGAAAGAGGGCCGGTGATCCCACCATTCCGCGCTGGCCAGTGCGGAATGAAAACACCCCCCGGGTTTTCGCCCGAGGGGTGCCGTGAACGCGCTGCAGCCCGCTTCGGGGGTGCTTATTTGGCCTCTTTCATCTCGGCCAACAACTGGTTGACGGCTTCTTCGAGCTTCTCACCGCGCAAATCCTTGAAGCGGATCTTGCCCGTGTGGTCGAGGATGTACATGGAGGGATAATAGCGGACATTCCAGTCCTTGAGGATCCCTTTGCGGTCAGCGAACCAGTGGGTCCAGGGCATCTTTTCCTTCTCCAGAAAGGTGCGCACCGTTTCCAGTTTTTCATCGCCCGAGACGGAGATCAGCGTGAAAGGCTTGTCTTTCAGACGCTCGACCATTTCGCGCTCGTGCGGGATCATCGCCCGGCATGGCCCGCACCAGGTGGCCCAGATATCCAGCACCACCACCTTGCCCTTGTAGTTGGCAAGGGTGTCTTCCACTTCCTTGTCACCATCCAGCTTCAGACACTTCACTGCGGGAGCCATCTTGCCCAGACTGAGACTGCGGATCTCGAACAAGGCGGGCTTGGCCATTTCTCCCAGGGTGCCGCCGCGTGGCCCGGCGACATCGCCATATTCCTTGACAATTGCCTCGTACTGGCTGGCGGCATTTTCCAGGGCCTTTTCCTGATCAGCGTCACTGCCACCGCGGCGGGCGCCGTTCTGCGCCTCTTGAGCCAACGAGAAAAGGATCTGGCCTTTCACATCTCGGGGCAGCTTTTGGTTCTTCAGCAGGGCCTTCGCCTGCTCCCGGCCATCGGGTGTATTGGCCAGCGCAGCGATTAGCGGCTTCATCCGCGGGTTGGTAACAAACTTGCTGAAAAGGATCTCGCGGGCCTCAACACCAGCTTTGCTGCTGGGTAGCGAACCCAGCATGCTGGCGTATTGCAGCGCATCGAAGGCAGCTTCGTCCTCCAGATCGTTTTTTGCCAGCTCCAATGCCTTTTGGGCGATCGGCTCGCCCTTGGGTAACTGCTTGGCCAGATTGGCCCTCTCTTCATCATTGTCAGTCTGGCGCAGTTTGACCAGGATTGTGCTTTGGCTGACAGAAAACTGATTGCGCAAAACCATCAGGGCCTTCCCGGTGGCTGTGGCAGGTGCGGCAGCGGATCCGGTCTGGCCCGCTGTGGCTCCCGGTTGGGCGATTCTCAGCGCCGGGATAACAGCTTTGGCCGGGGTGGGCTTATCCTGCCCCTGGGCAAGGCCCAGGGAGGCACCCGACAAGGCAATGACCCCAAAGAAGCTCTGAAGCTGACGCATGGCATCGTCTCCGGAATGAGGCTGAACTGAAAAAACAGACCTTATCTGTAACAGGTTTCCCGTTTCGCTCCAAGCGATAACCTGCGGACACAAAAGCTGATTTCGAAATAATCCACATGTTTTTGGTGGCTATAAGGGCAATTCCCCGTAATATTGCGGCAAATAGGCTGTTTGGGGTAGGGATGTTTCCTCTTGCTTCTCCAGCCAGTGCCTTCCTATAGTCCCGCCCCTTGAGAGGGGCTCCTTGCCTCCAGTCGACCAACCCTGGGCGGTGCGCAAGCATGGCAAATAAATCGGTAGCCACGGGCGGGCGGTTGGGGCACCTATGCGGCTGGCTAGCCGCCCTTGCCTGGGACCAGCCGCGCCGTTTTCTGTTGGCCGGCCTGCTGTTGACCGTGGTGGCGGGTATATATTCGGCCACCCACCTGCGCTTCATGACCAACCGCAACGATATGATCAGTGGCTCCAAACTGGTGCAGCAGCGCTGGAAAGCCCACCTGGAACGGATGGGGAACGAAGACGACCTGGTGGTGGTGGTGGCTAGTGGCGACGCCATCGCCCAGGATGCTTTGCTGGCGGATGTGGAATCCCGGTTGCGGGCCGAACCCGACCGCTTCTGCCGGGTCTGGCGTGAAGTGGACCTGAGACCGCTGGCCCCGCATTCCCTGTTGCTGCTCGACACGGCGCGTATCGAGGCGATCGTCAGCGAATTGCGCGCCATGCGCCCGCTGCTGGATCTGCCATTGGGGTGGAACCTGTTCACCCTGCAAAACCTGGTGTACGAAACACGCAACCGCCTGAAAGGGGTAGCCGCTGAACTGGAAGAAGGACGCCGGCGGCGCGCCCCCGGCAAAGCGGGCGCCGAGATCGATGCCCAAGTGCTGTTCCAGTTGAATCATTTGCTACGCTGCGCTGCGGCGGTGGTGTCTGGAAACACGACGGAAGGCCCTCTGTGGCAAGCCATGGCCGCCGAAGACAAGCGTGAAGCCATGCTGCGCCAGCCGCAGCGCCTGAGGTCGGATGATGGCAAGCTGTCGTTTCTGCTCGCCAGCCCTGTCGAAGATACAAACGATCCAATGAGCCCTCAGCTGGCCAGCGTGCGCCGCCTGCGGTCGATCCTGGCCGAAGTGGGCGCCAATCATGGTGGGCTGGAGATTGGGCTGACAGGCCTGCCGGTGCTGGAATGCGATGAGATGGAGGCTTCCTCCCAGGACAGTATCCGGGCCAGCTGGGTGGCTTTCCTGGGCGTCCTGGCCCTGTACGCCTGGGCCTTCCGGCAGTGGCGCCCACCTGTGGCGAGCGCCTTGCCGCTATTGATGGGCACCATCTGGGCCCTGGGTTTCGCCACGCTCACCGTGGGCCATCTGAACCTGCTTTCAGCCACTTTCGCGGTCATGCTCATCGGCATGGGTGATTATGCCGTGTTGCTGGTCAGTCGCTACCAGCGGGAGCGTCCCGTTGACCGGGCCACGGCACGGGCTGCCATGGTGCGCGCCTCGGTGGCGGTGGGCCCCTCCATCATCACCGCCGCAATCACCGGCATGCTGGCTTTCCTTGCCACCATGCTGGCGGATTTTCAGGCCGTGGCTGAACTGGGGTTTATCGCCGGAGGTGGCCTGGCATTGTGCGCGCTGAGCGCCATCACCATGGCACCACCGCTGGTATCATTGCTCGAAAAAGGGCAGCCAACCGTATCCCCAATTCCCCCCCGCGACATCCTGCCACTAATCCCCCGGGAGGC
>QWOS01000023.1 GCA_003669555.1 Planctomycetota bacterium | reverse complement strand
TGGCTTGTCTTTTGTCCGGGATGAATGCAGGTTCTTCAGGTTTTCAGGGGAAAAAATCAACTACCCCCGAAAGAGGTTCCTTCGTCGATGCGAATCTGGCCGGTGATCCGGTTGTAGGTGATCTTGCGGGCCTTGATTTCATCGGGCTTGGCGCCGGGACGCAACTGCCGGAACAGCACGGCTGGCGCTGTGGGTGAACCATGGAAGATCACCTGCCCCTTGGCTTCTTCGTAGGTGACCAACTCAGCGGTGCCGGAAAATTCCCTCGACTGCACCACCACATGGCCACGGGCGCGCATTTCCTGACGCACCGCGCCGTTGTCTGGTCGGCTCAACACATCGAGCTTGTCACATTTCAGGTACAGGGCGCCCATGGGCATATGATCAAGAATTGTCTCGATCTCGATTTCTACATTGGGATCCTCACTCGGGAAGTTGAGTACCCGCACGCCCTCCAGGAAGCTGGCGGTGTTGGATTTATTGTTGCCATACATGCTTTTCTGGAAGCTGACATAGGTCATCTTCAGTCCCGGTTCCTCAGGCGGCTTGCCCATGCTGGCTGGCTTGTTGGCGCTCGCGGTCAGGCCGGGCGGAGAGGAAGGTGCCACCGGGGTTGGCGTCATGCCTGCATCGCCACCGCCGCGCTGCAAAATGCGCACCTCTCCCGGACCGGAGGCCCGTACTTCGTTGCCTCCCTTGCCAGGCGAGGAGGGAGCTTCGTCGTCGCGTTCGAGCTGGTTCATCGACAGGGTGACAGCCACTATCCGCTGGTACCGGCTGAGCTTGCCATTTTCGCGGATGGTGTCTTCCACCCGCACGCGCTGGTCGCATACCAGGTTCTGGACACGGGCGTTCTGGCTGGATTTGTTGCCGCCACTCTTGAATGAAATGGCTTTGTCGAAATAGACCTGCAGACCCTGGCAAGCCAGCCTGGCATGCTCCTGCTCGGCCTGGATGCCACCATGGAACTCAGCGTACTGGCCGTTGAAGAGCATCGACTTGTTCCAGTGCACTTCCATGGGCACAGCGCGGCTCAGTTTGTCGCCCTGGAAATTGGTGATCGACTCCATCTGCATGGCCCCGATGCCGGTGACCCATACCTTGTTGGCTGCCTCGTCGATATTCACCTCGGGCCCGACAATCAGTTTGCGATCCAGCCGCAACTGGGCCAAATCACCTGTCACAGTCAGCAAGTTGCCATCGGGAGAGCCGGTGAGTTGCAGGGTATCACCCCGGATGTCGAGCCCCTTGTCCTCAGGCCGATCCGGTTCGCGGCGCACCTGCACGGTACCTTCGCAGCGTAGCCGGTCGAGCCGGTTGCGGTTTTCCATGCGAAAAATCCAGGCCTCGATAGAGCGCGCGCTCAGGTCGATGGGCCGGGCAGGTTGTCTGGGGTCGGCCAAGCCGGTTGGATTGCCCAGGCCCAAACTGCCCAGCTGGCCCGATGCGGCTCCAGCGGGGGGCCTGGTTCCGGCAACGACTGGACCACGCAGGGCGGTTGGACCCACTGACACCGAAGAGCCTGGTGAGGAAATACCAGGAAGAACCCGCTGGGGTGCGCCAGGTGGTCCGGCAGGCGCAACATCCTTGAACCACACCATCAGACGGGCGGAGTCATGGACCACCATCTCGCGACTGCGCAAATAGACCTTGCCCAGCCCTTCCAGGCGTTCGGGCTTGCCTGATTTCCCGGGAAGGGCAGACTGGGCCACTGAGCCAGGCAGGGAGCCCGGACCAGCCGCCCCAGGCACCGTCGGGGTGTTGGTGCGCGCGGGTAGCCAAACCCGGAGGGTATCTGCCTGCAGCAACTGGTCGTTCTGTTCGTCGGTGAAAGTGGCTTGGCCGGTGAGGGTGAGCCTTTCGCTGGTGCCATCCCGTTCACTGATCAGGGTTTCTTTCCAGGAGGCCCTGGAAGGTTTGCGAGCAGGATCCTTCTCTTTAAGGAGGATCTGCCCGGGGCCTTGCGCGACCAGCCTTTTCAGTCCTCGCCCCGTGGATTCACCCGGTTTATGCTGTTCGATCTCAAGACGGGTTGCTTTCATCACGCCGCCATCCAGAGTGGCGCTCATGCCCTGCTTCCCCGACAAGGTGGTGCGGTGGAGCCGGGCCTCAAAAAGCAGGTCATCACCATGTGCTTCCAGGCGTTCGGTATCCGAGAGCAGGACCACCTCGCGACCAGTGGCATGGGCGGAATCGATATCAGTGCCACCGGAGGCTGACTTTGAAAGCGGGTTGGTAGGGGGGCTGGCACCCGTGCCGGGTTTGATTTCAACAGCAACAGCCTTGGGAGCATCAGTCTGTTTGACACCCTCCTTGCGGCGCAGAATCAGCTCCAGCCGTTCGCAGAGCAATTGGTCCAGAGCCCCTCGGCCTTCCTGGTGGCGGGTGACAAGGATGTCAGTGGGAGTGGCAGGGCCGTTCTCCGCCGGCTCGGGGAGTGCGAACACCGCCAGATTACCTTCTTTTTCGGAGCGGAAAAAGTATTCAAATGAGCCAGGTGTCTTGATGCGGATGTAGGATTGGGCCTCTTTTTTCTTGGCATCCACGATGACTGGCGTGGCCGGATTGTCGGTTTTTCCAGCCGAAAGAAACCCGGAATCCTCACGCACATGCAGATGCATGTCCACCGACTCGACAAGCTTTACCCGTTTGACGCCTGATACCGCGTCGCTCTTTAGCTTGCGCGCCGGTGCGCCGGCAACAGGTTGCCCGGAGGCCGGAGGCGGCTCGCTCACCAATTCAATCTCCAGCCCCTGGCCGCGCACCTCGATGGGTTTGGGTTTGCTCTGGTTATCCACCAGGTGGACGCTGTCTGTGGTCCAGATCAGCTTGCGGGCGTCGGCATAATGCAATGGGCCGGACGGGATGAAAACACTCAGGTCATCGTCCCGACCCTGGGTGCGGCGATTGTTGGTCACTTCGATACTGCCACTGATCTCGGCGGCCACAATTTTGCGGCTGCCAATATCGGAGAGTTGCGCCACGGGCCTGTCAAACTTCAGATAGGCTACCTGGCCACGGATGGTGGAGATCTCTGTCAGGCGGGGGTTGGCCTTGTCGGCAGTGAAAATGGCCACAGAAAGTGGTTTGAGGCTGACCCGTCCATCGGGTTCAGCCTGGAAATGATCCGCGGCGAAGATCATCCCCTTGCTGCCCACCTCGATCTTGATCTGGCGATGGATCTCCGGGCAGTCGGGACCAAAGGCCAGGTGCAGCTTGCCACCCACCCGGGAAGCAGGTCGGGGCGGTAACGGCGGTAAATGTTCACGGGAATGGGGTGTGAGGCCAGGTGGCAGAGGCGGCAAGCCATCGATGCTGCCCAGCACCAGCGAATAACCCAGGAAGGCCCCCAAAAAGAGGGACCAACCCAGGCACAACAGCAGTATCCGTCGCGGTGTCCACACGGCTCGGCCAATCCCCCCGACTCAGTTGCCCGGCCAAATGCCCTGGCAACGCATGATCATTTGCAACAACTCGCGTGCGGCACCCCCGCCCCCGCCCTGGCGCAGCACCAGATGGGCGCGCCGACGGGCTGAATCCGCACCATCGGCAGGCACAGCCCCCAAGCCACAGATTCCCAGCAACGGCACATCAGGCTCGTCATCACCCAGCACCGCCACCTCGTGGGGCAGGCACTGGGCTGACTGAAGGATGCTATCCCATGCCTGGAGCTTGTCACTGGCTCCCTGCACCACCCATGCGGCTCCCAGTTCCCGGCCACGCCTGGCCACCACTTCGCTGCTGCGACCCGTCAGCACGGCCAGATGCCTGCCCGCCCGGGTCCATTCCTTCATTGCCCACCCATCCCGCACATGAAAAAACTTGTGTTCGATTTCCCCACTGCCGTAGATGATGTTCCCGGCGGTGAGGCTGCCATCGACATCAACCACCAGCAGGCGGACCAGTTTGCAGCGTTCGGCCAGACTCACCATGCTGCCTCCAAACTGGATCCACGCCGGTCATTCAGAACTATTCTGATTCCATCGGCACCCCATGGGGTGGCGCACCATACCTTTCCCGCCAACGGAAACAAGCGGAACTTGCCACCGCAAATAACATTCCCCAGAGTGCCTGTTTTGTTGGTTTGTAGTCATGCAGCCCGTTTGGCTTGTATTGTTTTGCCATCTTGCGATTGGTCTGCGCTCGCGGATGCCATCCCGAGCAGGTCGGTGATATCGAGGATGCCTGCCGGTCTTCCCTCGGCATCCACCACCGGGAGTTCGCTCAGTTTGCGACGCCGCATCAGATCCATGGCCTCATGGGCCCGGCTACCCAGGGCCACGGTGGCGGGTTCGCGGGTCATCACCATGCGGATAGGCAGGTCGAGGTCGGCCTCGCGCCTTTCCTCGATCAGCCGGGCCAGGTCACTATCGGTGAACAGGCCGCAGAGCTGACCACTTTCATCCACCAGCATCACCGCTCCGGTGCGACGCCCCTGCTGTCTGGAACGGGCAAAAACCTGTCGGACGGTGGTGGTGGAGCATGCCACGCGCAGTTCACTTCCCTGTCGCATCAGGGTGTCTACCCGCGACAGCTTTCGGCCCAGACTGCCAGCGGGGTGGAAGCGGGCGAATTGCTCGGGAGTGAGGCTACGGGCCCTGCTCAGGCTGAAGGCCAGCGCATCACCTAAAGCCAGCATGGTGGTAGTGCTGGCGCTGGGGGCCAGTCCAAGCGGGCAAACCTCGTCCAGCGGGCCATAAACCAGGGCAATGTTGGCCTTGTTGGCCAAAGTACTGCGAGGGTTGCCTGTGATGCCGACCAGGGCGGTCGCCATCTCGGCCAGCGGCGGCAACAAGCGCAGCACTTCCTCGCTTTCACCCGAGTGTGACAGTACCAGCACCACATCAGCGGGATGAACCATGCCCAGATCGCCATGAACCGCCCGGGTGGCATCCAGCACATAGGCCCGGGTACCGGTGGAATTGAGGGTGCCAGCCATTTTCTGGCCGATATCAGCCGATTTTCCCACACCGGTGATGCCTACCCGTCCGCCTTCTGCAAGGCGTTGGGGGTCTCCCAGCAGGTCCAGAGCCTGGGCGAAACGGTCATCCAGCCTGTCGGCGGCGGCGAGTAGTGCCCTCGCTTCGGCCCGGAGTACCTCGCGGCCATAGGCACAACGATCCGTATCATTTGTCGCAACAACTTGCGGGGTAACAGTTTCGGACATGAATTTCTCGCCTGTTCGGGAGCCAGGCTTGGCCCACAGATTCCATGCTTGGCTGTACCCGAAGAGCCAGAGAAAGAGCAAGTCCGCTCCGATGGCTTGCATGCTGGGGCCCTCTTTTGCGACGATAGGGGCTCGACACCACCAATGGGATCCAACCGCATGCGCTGGTTATTCGCTTTATGCCTGCTGCTTACTCTTTCCCCGGCCTGGGTGGTGGCGATCGCCCAGGCAAACGGAGAGGGTGCCTATTTTCAGCAAAGCTATCCCGGTTCCGATAAGCCTGGCGAGCTGAAGTTTCCGGTGATGCACCGGGTGTGGATACCGGGCGGTGTGAAGCGTTTGCGTGGCCTGATCGTGCACCAGCATGGCTGCGGTGCGGGAGCATGCAAGGGTGGGCAGACCGCGGCCGACGACCTGCATTGGCAGGCGCTGGCCCGAAAGTGGGACTGCGCCCTGCTGGGGCCCTCGTACACCCAGGAAGACAAGGAGAATTGTCGGCTCTGGTGTGATCCGCGTAGTGGCTCGGGAAAACTGTTTTTACAGGCGCTTGACGCCTTGGGAGCGCAGTCTGGGCATCCTGAGTTGTCAACGGTGCCGTGGTGCCTGTGGGGCCACTCAGGTGGCGCTTTTTGGGCTAGCCTCATGCAGGCCAGTCACCCCCAGCGTATTGTTGCCATCTGGTTCCGTTCTGGCACAGCCTTTGGCAATTGGACCAAAGGGGAGGTGCCTGCGCCCGAGCTGCAGCCAGATGTTTTTGGCGTGCCCATTGCCCTGAATCCAGGTCTCAAGGAAAAGGGAGACAAGCGTTTTGCCGGGGCGTGGACAGGCTCGGAAGCCATGTTTCAGGCCTACCGGTCGAAAAAAGCCCCCGCGCTGTTTTGTCCAGACCCCAAGACAGCGCACGAATGCGGTGACAGTCGCTATCTTGCCATCCCGTTCTTCGATGCCTGCCTGGAATTACGCCTGCCGCCCCGGGAAACACCCGATGCTCCTCTGAAGCCAGTGGCATCCACCGGTTGGGTGGCGCCCCTGGGGGGGGGCAAACCGGTACCGGCCGATAGTGCCGAAGCCAGGAAGGAATCATCCAGCGCATCTACAGTGTGGCTGCCGAGTCTGGCTTTCGACCGGATGTGGGAAGAATATTCGCGAGCCGGGTTGGTGGGTGATAGCACCCCACCGCCAGCACCCACCGGGCTGAAGCTCAGCCGTGATGAGGGCCGGGTGCGGTTGACCTGGGAGGCAGCCGCCGACCTGGAGAGTGGCCTGGCTGGTTTTGTGCTGTTGAAAGATGGCAAACCCTGGAAGAAATTGCCGGAGAAACCTGCCGGAAAGCTGCGGCCCCTGTTCCAGGGGTTGTCCTACCACGATACGCCGGAGGCCCCTTTGGCGAGTATGCGCCTGGAGGATCCGGAGCCGGGAAAAAGCTATGCCATCCAGTCCGTCAATGGGGCGGGGGCAAACTCGGCGGCCGTGGAGTTCCCATCTCCAAAGTGAGATAGCGCAACCGCTTTACCCCAGGTTTCAGGCCAGCACAACGGCACGGGGCGTCTGGGCTGGATCATGCCCGAACGCCCATGGCGTCATACCTCCACAGGCTGATCGCCATCGGCGATAACCAGGACTGCGCCGTGGTTTTGGTCCCTTTGCCGCAAGAATTCCGCAAGGAATACCCGTGGTCGTTCTCACACCTTGTCAGGTATGACGAATCCACCCCGGCCCTGACGGCCTAGCAGGGCAGAGGCTTCACCATCACCAAGGATCGATTCATCAGCCGGATTGAACTTGAGCGGGCGGCCCAGCCGGCTGGAGAGGTTGCCCAGGTGGGCCAGAATGGTGGAATGATGCCCCTCGAGAATATCGCAATTGGGCTTGGCCTTGCCCATGCAGGCCTGGACGAAGTTTTCGAGGTGGGGCTTCTCGCTGAAGCTGGCTTTTTTCTCAAAAGCCAGCTTGTTGCCCTTTTCGATAACCCGCCAGCCAGAGCGGCCCAAAACCAGATACGCCAGGGTGCCGTAGAAAACCACGCCGTTTTCGTACCCTTCCATGTGGTAAGGGGTCCAGAGTCGCTGGTCGAAATGCAACACCTTGTCGGAATCGGGAAAGGTGAAAAGAACTGATTGGGTATCGGGGGTCTCCTGGGTGTCACCCTGAAAGACCAGCTTGGTGCCGAACCCGTGCGCCGCGCTGGGAGCGCCCACTCCCAGCCCCCATCGGGCGATGTCGAGGTCGTGGACGCCGTCATTGCCCATATCGCCTGTGCCATAGTCCCAATACCATCGCCAGCCATAACTGTACCGGTTGGTGTTGAAAGCGCGTTTGGGTGCCGGGCCTTGCCAGATATCCCAGTCGAGCGTGGCGGGTATGGGTGTGTCAGCCACTGCAGGCACACGCCGGCGCAACTGGCTGTTGAAAGCCCTTGCCATATGCACCTCACCCAACTTGCCTGACTTGACATAGGCAATCGCTTCCATCATGTGTGGGGCACTGCGGCTTTGGGTGCCGACCTGCACCACCCGTTGGTATTTGCGGGCCGCCTCAACCATACGCCTTCCCTCGACAATATTGTGCGAGCAGGGCTTTTCCACATACACATGCTTGCCGGCCTGGCAGCCCCAGATTGTGGCCAAGGCATGCCAATGGTCAGGCGTGGCCACTGCGATGGCATCAATGGATTGGATTGCAAGCAGCTTGCGTATATCCTGGACGCATTCCGGCACCTTGCCACCCTGCAGGTCGGCCACCTGCCTGGAAATAGCCGGAAAATATTCGGTGTTCACATCGCACAGGTGGGTCACCTGACTGCCCTTGAGCTGAGCGAAACCCGAAAGCAGTGCCCGTCCGCGGCCCCGGATGCCCACCACCGCGATGTTCAGGCGGTCGGAGGGCGCGGCTTTCCCGGTGGCATTCGCCCAGGGAAGGGTGCTGGCGGCAAGTGTGGCTGCGATGGCCTGACGGCGATGGATGGGCATGGGGATGGTTCGCTGGCTGGTTGAAAGGAGCCTGGAGGATGAGACGAGTGTAACCGGAATTCCCGGGGCGCAACAGCTCCCCAAATGGTCCACTTGGTCCGGGAGCTGAGTGGCCAATACAAGCGTTGGCAAAACGGGGTACATTTGCCGGCCAGGATTCAATTCCCAAGCGGCCTGCTTTCGGCCATAATCGGCGACATGGAATAATGGCCCGGAATGAGGATGCCTCCGTTGAATCACACCGTCTTTTTTCGGCTCAGTCATGCTTTTCAGGTTGCGGCATGGCTCAAAGCCATACTGGGGGCACTGGCTTTGGCGGGTGCCATCTGCTTTGCGCCTGGCGCACGCGGCGCTGATGACATTGTCGTTGCTGACTTCGAGGGCCCGACTTATGGGCTTTGGAAAGTAACCGGCGCGGCATTCGGCTCTGGTCCCGCCCAGGGCAAACTGCCAGGCCAGATGGCGGTGGATGGTTTCAAGGGCAAGGGGTTGGCCAACTCGTTTTTTCAGGGAGACGACAGCACCGGTGCGCTCCATTCCCCCGAATTCACTATCGAAAGGAAATTCATCAGCTTCCTTATGGGGGGTGGCAAGCACCCCGGCAAAGCCTGCATGAACTTGCGGGTCGATGGCAAGGTGGTTCGCAGCGCAACAGGACCCAATGGCGTGGCCGGTGGCAGTGAGGCATTGGCGCAGGAATCATGGAATGTGTCTGAATTTATTGGAAAAATGGCTACCCTGGAGATCCTCGACACGGTCCGGGGGGGCTGGGGCCATATCACAGTCGACCACATCGTCCTTACCGATAAAAAGCCCCCGGGCTTGCTGGCCAACGCCCAGCGGGATTTCCGGGTGAATCAGCGTTACCTCAACATCCCGATCCAGAATGGCGCGCCCCGCCGTGTGGTCAGTCTGCTGGTTGATGGCAAACTGGTGGTCCGCAACGATATCGAGCTGGCACCCGGCAAGCCGGATTGGTGGGCACCGATGGAGGTGACTGCCTGGAATGGCAAAACTGTCACACTGGTGGTGGACAAGATGCCGGAAGACTCCACAGGTCTCGCCACCATAGAGCCAGCCGATGCCATCCGGGATGAAGTTGGGCCTTACCGGGAAAAACTCCGTGGCCAGTTCCATTTCTCTCCCAGGCGCGGCTGGAACAACGACCCCAACGGCATGGTTTTTTTCAACGGCGAATACCATCTGTTCTTCCAGCATAATCCCTATGGCTGGGACTGGGGCAACATGCACTGGGGCCATGCGGTGAGCAAGGATCTGGTGCATTGGGAGGAGCTGGGCGACAAGCTGTTGCCTGATGCGATGGGGCCGATGTTCAGTGGCAGTGCCGTGGTGGACTGGAAAAACACCAGTGGTTTTGGCACAGGGGGCAAGCCTCCCCTGGTGCTGCTTTACACAGCGGCCGGTAACCCCACGGTGCAGTGCGTTGCTTACAGCAACGACGGGCGCTCTTTCACCAAATACGCTGGCAACCCGGTGATCCGGGAGATCACTGGGGGTAACCGCGATCCTAAAGTGTTCTGGCATGAGCCAACCAGGAAATGGGTGATGACACTGTATGTGGAGCTGAACAAAGTCCACACCATCCATTTCTTCACCTCGCCCAACCTGAAAGACTGGAAGCTGGTCAGCACCACGGACGGTTTTTTTGAGTGTCCCGACTTTTTTGAATTGGCCATCGACAACAATCCTGCCAAACGCAAATGGGTGCTCACCGGCGCCAGCAGTGAATACCAGGTTGGTTCCTTCGATGGCAGAACCTTCATCCCTGAAACACCCAAGCTTCCCGGCCATCGCGGCAAGGGTTTCTATGCGGCCCAGACTTTCAGTGACATCCCGCAAACCGATGGGCGTCGCATCCAGATCGGCTGGTTCCAGACCCCCACCCTCGGCATGCCCTTCAATCAGTCAATGACGCTGCCGCTGGAGCAGCAGCTCATTACCACCCTCGAAGGCCCGCGCCTGACCTGGACACCCGTGCGGGAACTGGCGGGGTTGCGAGCGAAAACAATAGATGTTCCAGCCATGGTCTTGCAGCCTGGCGATGCCAATCCTCTGGCTGCCCTGAAGGATGAACTGGTGGAGATTCGCGCCAGTTTCACACCCGGTCAGGACGGTGAAGTCGTTTTCACCGTCCGTGGCGCCACCATCGTTTACGATGTGAAGAAATCTGAACTGGTGGTCAACGGCCACCGCGCCCCGGCACCACTGCGCCAGGGCCGGCAAAACCTGGTAATCTACTGCGACCGCATGGGCCTGGAAGTCTTTGCCAGCGATGGCCTCACCTATGTGCCCATGCCCTATATCCCCAGCCCCATGGATCAGACGGCCAGTCTGAAGGTCCAGGGGGGGCCTGTGGGTTTCAAGGTCCTGCAGGCCTATGGCTTGCGGTCAGCATGGGAAGGAAAATAGGGCATGCAGGGCAAGCAAGCGGGAACGCAAGAAACCACTGGGCCCACTCGACCCAGCCTTCCGGAACCGGTTTGGGCCGCTTCAGGCGCTGATACTTTCCCGGGGGTTCGCAAATCAGGGGAGTGAATGACCGGGTACAGGTAAATGGCTGGCCTGTGGTCAAAAATAAAGTATCTTGCCAGGTCTGGCGCCTATGGCGGCGCATGGTACATTAGCCCATTCTTCTGTAGTGCCAGTCAAACCTGCCTTGCCAAAACCTGGGAGTCCCTCGCTTTGCTTCAATCCACGGTTGATTTCACAGCCCAGGGGCGGCAGTTTGGTCATTTATACATTCCCTATTCGTACAATCTGGCTGGTTGGGCCAATCTGATGGTGCCCATCGGGGTCATCCAGAATGGATCGGGCCCCACCACGCTGGTGCTGGCGGGCAACCATGGCGATGAATATCCCGGCCAGGTAGCTGTCATGCGCCTGATGCGTCAGATCGACCCCACGCAAGTTCGTGGTCGACTGATTCTTATCCCCGCCCTGTCGATGCCGGCATCCAAAGCCGCCACCCGGTTGTCCCCGCTCGATGGCAAGAACTTCAACCGCTGCTTCCCGGGCAACCCGGGCGGTACCCCCAGCGAGGCGCTGGCCCATCACCTCACCACGGTTCTGTTCCCTATGGCCGATCATGTGATCGATATCCATACCGGTGGGCGTGGTGTGGACTTCTATCCCTGTGCCCATATGCACCTGGTGGCTCCGGGACCGCAGCGGGCGGGCATGCTGGCAGCCACTGAGGCGTGGAATTCTGACTTCTGCTTCCTGTACGCCGATATAGCCGGCACAGGTCTGCTACCCGTGGAAGCTGAAAACCAGGGCAAAATAGTCGTGACCACCGAGATGGGCGGCAGCGAAAATGTCACCGCACAGGTGCATGCCCTCACCCAGTCGGGTTTGACCAATGTCCTCAAACATCTCGGGGTGCTGGCGGGAAGGGCCGATACCCGCGAATCACTGGGCCTGCCCCCCACCCGTTGGGTGCAAGCACTCGATTGGGAAGACTACCAGTTTGCCCCTGAATCTGGCATTTACGAGAACCGGGTTCCTTTGGGGAGTGTGGTTGCCTCTGGAGAAGTGGTGGGAGCGGTCCATTTTGTGGAACGCCCCGACCGCCCTGAGGTGCCGGTGAAGGCCAAATCGTCCGGTGTGCTGATCGGCTGCCGCGCGCCATCGCTGGTGGCCCAGGGCGATTGCGTGGCCTGTGTCGCTCATGAGGTGGATCCCAGGAGGTTGGCGTGAAGATCACCGAAGTTGTCTGCCAGATTGTGCGAATCCCCAACATCCAGGCGAAAACGGCCAGCAGCCAGGATTCCGTGCTGGTGCGCATCCGCACCGCAGACGGGCTGGAGGGTGTGGGTGAGGCGGACTCCTCACCCGAGGTGGTGAAGGCGATCATCGATGCCCCTTTCAGTCACAATATCGCCTGTGGGTTGCGGCAGATCCTGCTGGGCGAGAACCCGCTGGACCACGAGCGTCTGTGGCAAAAAATGCTCCGCCGAACCCTGTATTATGGCCGGAAAGGCGTGGGCATGACCGCCATGGCCGCCGTGGATATGGCCCTGTGGGACCTGAAGGGTAAGGCATACAACCAGCCAATCCATCGTCTGCTGGGTGGCGCCCAGCATTCCAGGTTGCGTGGTTACGCCTCTATCCTGTTTGGTCGGGATGGTGAGGAGACAGCCGATATCGCCCGCAAATGGGTGGCGGCAGGTTATACCGCCGTGAAATTTGGCTGGGAGCCGATGGGGACTTCCGAAGCGGTTGACATCGACCTGGTGCGGGGTGCCCGCAAGGGACTGGGCGATGCCACTCTGCTGATCGACGCCGGTTGTGTGTACGATGCCCGGACCGCCCTGCGGCGGGCCCACGCTTTTGCCGAGTTCCAGCCGGAATGGTTCGAGGAGCCGCTGCGCCCGGATGATGTGGAAGGTTATGCCTGGCTACGCGACCGTTCACCCATCCCCATCGCGGCGGGGGAAAGTGAATGTGGGCGTGAATCGTTCCGGCCCCTGATTGACCGGCACGCCCTGGATGTCTATCAGGTGGACATTTCCCGCTGTGGCTTCACCGACGCCGCCTATATTCGCTCGCGGGTGGAGGAGATAGGCGCGCGCCTGTGCAACCACTGCTACACCAGCCCCCTCACCGTCGCTGCCAGTCTGCACTGGCTGAGCACCTGCCGCGATGCCTTCCTTTTTGAGGACTGCGTGGAGGATTCGCCCCTGCGCCATGAACTCACCCACGAAAAGGTTCAGTCTTCTGGCGGCTGGATCGAAGTGCCTGACCGGCCCGGTTTGGGCGTGACCCTCGATGAGGCCTTTGTCCGGAAATACCTGGTTTCGGAATCGCGATGATTACTTGATGGAGCAATGTCATGAGCCGCGCCCGCACGGAATACCGCTATGAAAAGCTGACCTGGCCCGAGATCAACGATGCGGTTGATCTTGGCAAAGTGTGCATCCTGCCCTGTGGGGCGGTGGAACAGCACGGCCCGCACCTGCCGCTGGATGTGGACCTGGTCTGCCCGGTGGGTATCGCCAACGGCGCCGGGCGGGAGATTCCCGAGAAGCTGTTGGTGCTGCCGGTGGTGGCCTATGGTTACACGGGCCATGTGATGGATTTCCCTGGGACCATCAATCAGGATTTTGAACATTTCATGCACCATGTGCTTGATATCACGCGGTCACTTGCCTATCACGGCTTCAAGAAGATCATCCTGCTCAATGGTCACGGTTCCAACATGCCCAATCTCGATCTGGTGGCGCGGCGCACCAATCTCGAGACGGATGCCGATTGCTGCGTGGCGGCCTGGTGGAACCTGCTGACGGTTGACAAGGAATTTCTGCCGCGCTGGCGGCAAAGCAAGTTCCCGGGCGGTTGCTCGCATGCCTGCGAACTGGAAACCAGCCTGTACCTTCATCTGGATGGCGGGAATGTTCGTACGGATCTGATCAAGAGCGGCACCATCAGCTTCAATGCCGAGGAGAGTCCGTTCAACTGGGTGGATCTTTTTGGAGCCGGGCCGGCCACTGTGGTGTCGTGGACCAGCAGCTACTCCGCCACCGGTGTGCTGGGTGATGCCGAGTTGGCCACCGCCGAAAAAGGCCGCGAAGCCTATGAGGAAGCGGTGCGGCAACTGATCCGCCTGGTCTCCTGGTTCAAGGACCGGCCCCGCGACATCAGGCAAGATCTCCATCGCCAACCGCCGACCATTCCCATGCCCTGGCAACAGCGGTCTTTCAAGCCTTGAGCCCTCTTCAATTGGTTTCGGAACGCACAGGAAGGTTTGAGTGTCATGAAAATTGTCGATTTGCGCCTGACAGGTCTCTCGGGCGGCACGGTTGAGGGCGGCTGGGCTGAGGAGCTCACCCCTGAGGACAATGTCCACACGGTGGTGGAGGTCATCACCGATGAGGGATTTATCGGTCTGGGTTCGGTCTTCACGAGTAGTCATCTGGTGGAAGCTTCAGTGCGCTTGCTCAAGCCCTTTCTGCTGGGGGAGCGGGCGGATGAACCCGCCCGGGTGAGCGAAAAACTGCGGCAAAATACTTTCTGGCAGGGCCGGGGCGGCTCGGTGGAACACGCCATCAGCGGTATCGATATTGCCTTGTGGGACCTGTTTGGGAAAATCACCCGGCAGCCAGTGGCCCGGCTGCTGGGAGGCATCTACCGTACCCGGATCAAGCCGTATGGTTCCCTGCTTTTTGCGGAGGAGGAACCCTTGCGGGAAAAACTACGGATGGCAGTAAGCCGGGGTTTCAAGGCTCTGAAACTGGGGTGGAAACCGTTTGGCCGCGGTGACGCGAAAGCCGACGAGCGACTCATCCGCGCGGCACGCGACACGGTGGGGCCGGATGTGGAGCTGATGGTGGATGCGGGTGGCAGTGACGCCTTTTGGCCACACGGTCTAAAGTGGGCGCTGCGTACCGCGCACATGCTGGCCGAATATGATATCGTGTGGTTTGAGGAAGCGTTGCGGCCCGATGACTTTGCGGGTTTCGCGGAGCTCACCCGACAATCTCCCGTCCCCATCGCCACAGGCGAGGTGCTCACGCGTCGGCAGAGTTTTTACCCGCTGTTTCAAAACCGGGCGGTGGACATCATCCAGCCAGATTGCACCAAATGCGGCGGGCTGACGGAGGCGTGGCGCATCGCCTGGGCCGCGCATGAAAGCCATGTCCAATGGGTTCCGCATGGCTGGAATACCGCCATTGGCCTGGCCGCCGATATTCAGCTCTCCTGTGCCATGCCGGTAGCCCGCTATGTGGAATTTCTCACCCCGTCGCCCTACATGGACGACCTCATCCGCGTGCCTTTCCGGGTCGATTCCGAGGGCCTGCTCAGCCTACCGGATGGACCGGGCCTGGGTATTGAATTGAACCACGAAGCACTGGAACGCTTCAGGGCGCGCTAAAAATGGCCCCCAGCTTTCTTGATGGGCGGCACCTCCTGTTTGCCCGATCCGCTCCTTAGCCGGCGCCTGCTGGCTTCGTGATATAAATTGCACCTCTATTTCTTATATTATATAAGAAATAGATGCCGTAGATTGCTGGCTGACAGCGATAGAAGGGACACTACCCCTGAAAAAGGGTGAAGCAGACCGGCCTTTGAAAAAATGCTGGGATTCGGTAAAGGCGGCAGAACGCTTAAACTGAAATTCCTTTCATTTTGTTAAGCACCTATTGGCAAACATCGAAATATTGAGTATACGTCAATTAGCAATAGTATTGGCTGACTTGGTACATTGTTTGAGTGATGTTCATGTTGACTTCCGTGTACATCTTGGCAAATTGCCGTTTTTTGCGAAGGAAAAAAGATTCCAGGCAAAAAAGTGGCTTGTACTGGCGGAATATCTGGGAAGATTTTTATACACTCGGATGCATTTTGATAGCTTTTTTCTTTTTGTCGGGGTTTAAGTTTCTCGTCCAGAAACTGGGCCCACGGGTTACCTTGAGGGGATGCCCTGAAATATTCAATATTTGGCGAAGCGTCCCGGATTTGTTGAGCTAGGCTATTAGTAATATTCCTGTCGTTGGTGGCCAACCGTTGGCCGGCGAATTCAATCTAAATTCGAAGCGGGCGGGTGCGGAAGCTAGGGCTTATGCTCGAAAGGGTTATTGATATTACGCCTTGTTTTATCCCAATGGAAGTCCCGACTTGAGAAAGTGGATTAGTCTTCTTTGCGGAAAATATGGTGAGAATTTGGCATTAATCAATGCCACCAGGGAATGATATGCGCATCTTGTTTTTGTCTCAGACTAGTGGGCTTGTTGGAGGAACGGAATCTTACCTGCGGGCTATTTTTGACACCTACTCTTCCGCCCATACTTTCGGTCTGATTCACGCTGATACTGGGTTGGCAAATAAGTTGGGTATTCTGCCCAGCGGCAGCCAAGTTGATTCCATCTCTGTTTCCCGGTTGGGCGAAAACAAGACCACTGCCTGGATCAGGAATTGGCAACCCGATGTCATTGTCAATAATGGCTTGCAAAAGCCGAGGTTGATCGGACAAATGGTTAAGCTTTTTCCAACCCTGTTTTTCCCCCACGACTACCACAGCAGTTGCATTAGCGGATCCAAATTTACCCAAAGACCTCTGGCTGAATGCCATGAGAAGCTAAGTCCACTTTGTCTCCTGCGTTATTATCCAAGTGGATGTGGCGGTCTTAATCCCCTACGCATGCTGCGACTTTATCGTCGGGCCAGAGGTTTACAGTCTATCTTTCCGTTTTATGCGCGATTGATGGTGGTTAGCCAACGCATGGTGGATGAATTTGTTCGGGAGGGTTTTCCCCCAGATAAAATTGATTTGCTTCCATATTTCCCTTCAGGGTTCAAGTCGCTTCCGGAGGAGCCGAAACTCCGGCCATTCAGTTGCCGCCTGCTATACTTTGGCCGGCTGGTGCATTTGAAAGGCTGGCAGGATGCCATCACCGCAATCCAGCTGGCCTCGAAGAAATACAACATCGAAATTGAACTGCATATGGCAGGAACGGGCCCAGATTTGCAAAAGGTGCGGGAAATCGCCAGCCATTCCAAAGGAAAGATACAGGTCCACGGGAATTTGCTCAAGTTGCAGAGCAAGGAACTGTTGACCCAAATGGATGCGGTGGTGGTCCCAAGCCGATGGGCTGAACCATTTGGCAAGGTTGGATTGGAGGCCGCCAGTCAAGGTGTTCCCGCCATCGCCTACGATATCGGTGGGATTTCTGAATGGCTAAAAAATAATCATACCGGACTCTTTATAAAATCAGGAGTTACGAATCCAGAGGCATTGGCTGAAAAAATCGGGGAACTTTATTCCAATCATGACGCTTGGCAGCAAATGCGTGTCAACGCATGGCGATTCGCCATCCCCCTGACTATCGACAACCACATGCGGTCATTTTTTGCTTCAGTGGAAAAAGGGATGAGCGATTTCAAATCCCGATACCCGGCCACCCAGACATCCTAGGTTGGGTTTCAGTCATCCCCGGTAGCCAGATCCACGGGATGAGAATTTGCCAGTCCGTTTTTTATACCTCCTGGCTCATCCCCCACCTCTTCCAGCGGAGTGTACCTGTAGGTCCACCAGACTGCCGCTGTCAGGACAAGCACCAGGGCATAGATATCAAACATGGGATCCCACTGGTCTCTGCCGGTGAAGCCCTTTTTTTCCTGATAGTCGGCGTAGGCGCCCACGAACCATTGCGATGCCAGCGCTCCCACCACGCCGATGCCATTCATCAGCCCACACAAGGCGCCCACATTTTTGCCGGCCTGGCGCGAGGCGATCACCCACCAATTGGGCAGGGTGATATGCATGGCCATGAATGAGGCCGCCCACAGGGCCGCTAGCATCTCTGGTTTCTCGCAGCGGATCCCGGCATACAGCAAACCAGCCGCCACCAGATAACAAACCACCGCCAGGCGCCTTTGGGCTGTCACGGCTGCCCTGGTATCCACGGAGAGTCGGGCAATCCGGTCCGCCAACCAACCACCGCCGAGCACACCCGCGGCCGAGCCTGCCAGCACCAGCGAGGCGAGATAGCCAGCGTGGATGTTATCCAGGCCACGGCCCTGCCGCAGATATTTCGGAAACCAGGAATAGAAAAAGTAGGAATAAAAGCAGGCCATGATCATGATGACGCACAGAGTGAGCACGCCCCGGTTGGTGAGTACCTGGCCCCACCGGATTGGGGGTGTGGGCCCCTCGGCACGGCTTTCACCGTGGTGGATGATGGCCAGTTCCACCGGGTTGACCCCGGGGTGGTTGGCGGGATCGTCGCGGAACCACCACCAGAAGCCGGCCGCCCACACCGTCCCGACCAAACCAAAAAAGACGAATGCCCAATGCCAGCCCAGGCGCTCGATGATCTGGGCTGTCAGGGCGGGGGCCACCACGGCACCCACCTGGGCTGATCCAAACAGGAAGCCCTGCATGCGCCCCCTTTCTGAAGGGGGGAACCAGGTATGGATCACCCGGGCGGCGTTGGGGAAAGCACCCGCCTCGCCGGCGCCAAATAGAAAACGGACCAGCAGCAGGCTGTACAGGCCGGTGCAGGCACCAGTGAGCATGGTGAAGGCTGACCACCACAGCACAATCCGGGTGATGACCAGCCGGGCTCCCAGGCGGTCACCCAGCAAGCCGGTGGGAATCTCGCAGATGCCGTAGGCCAGCGTGAACGCCATCAATACATAGCTGCCCTGGGTATTGCTCAGCCCCAGTTGTTCCTGGATGGCCGGCAACGCCTGCGACATGCAGATGCGATCGAGATACAGCACACCGCTCAGGCCGCACAGCCACGCCCCCAGAACGAGGCGACCCCGTGTGGGTTTTGCTGGATCAGTTTCGCTCAGGCTGGACATGACAGGCCAGGGTTGGAGGGCAATCCGGCAGGGCAGGCCTTACTGTGCGGCCACAAGGGCCGTTGTGCAAGGACTTTCCTGCAATAAAGAAAACATTGATCCTGCAGGCAGGCATACCACCTCCGGGCGTAATCCCCTCCAACCTGTCTGAGCCAGACTCGAGTCAGCTGGCATGGGGCCATGTGCCAATGGAGATTCCGGGAAGCCAGGAAAATTTTCGGACACACTAGCATTTGCCCTGCTATGCTCAGCAGTCATCACTCTATTTGGCAAGGCTGGAGCAGTAATCATGTCAGGATCCCAACAAAATCCGGACGAATCCGCGATTTCTGGTGAGATCAATGCCGCAGTGGCTGAAGTGACCGCCGAAGCGATGTTTGATACAGCGACTCTTCGCCCCGATGAGCAGGAATACCTTCGGGACCATACGCTCAAAAAGCCGCTGGGGGTGCGCCAGATCTGGGCCCTTGGCGTGGGCGTCGTGATCACGGGTGCTTTCTTCGGCTGGAACCAGGGCCTGACAGAGGGCGGCCCGGTTGGCATGCTGTTGGCCTCCCTGTTTGTCTGTGCCTTGTACATGATGTGGGTTTTGGCGCTGAGCGAGCTGTCGGTGGCCATGCCGTTCGCAGGCGGGCCGCTGGCCTATGGCCGTCGTGCCGTGGGGCCAACCTTCGGGTTTATCATGGGCTGGTCCATGTTCCTGGAAGCGCTTTTCGCGACCATTGGCACCGCCATTGCCACGGGTGGCTATATTTCGTTTGTTATCGGGCTGTTTTCCGAGAAAGTCAGCCAGAACAAGGAAATACAGGACCTGGTCACCCTCTGCGCGGGTTTGGGTACTGTGGCTGTGTTCGGGTTGATCCAGTGGACGGGCAGCAAACGCCAGGCGCAATTCATGGACTGTATGACCTACGGTGCCATCATTGCCCTGGTCTGGTTCTGGATTGCCTGCATCCCGGCGGTAAGCCTGGACCGTATCCTCACCACCCCGCTGTTGCCGGATGGATGGGGTGGTGTGCTGAAGGCTATCCCGTTTGCCATCTGGTGGCTGGTGATGATTGAAACCGTGGCCCTGGCACCCGAGGAGGCACACGAACCGCAACGCACCATTCCCCGTGGCCTGACACTGGCGCAGATCACCCTCATTTTTTTGGTGATCCTGACCTGGTTTTTCGCTTCGGCCGCGGGCAACGATTACAAGCAAACGGGTGCCAAGGAAATGTCGTTCCCGCTCCCGTTTGTCTACGGCCAGGTCTGGGGCAACGACTCGTTTCATCTGATCCTCTTCTCCATCGTCGCCATTTTCGGCATGATCGCCAGCTATAACGGCATGATCTACGCTGTCACCCGTCAATCGTTTTCGCTGGGCCGCGCCGGCTATTTGCCGCGTATCCTCGGCCATGTCCACCCTATCCGCCGGACGCCCGATGTCTCCATTTTTTTCTGGAGCCTGGTTGTCGCCGGTTTTGTCATTTATGGATATTTCAACGCTGATGCGGTGACTATCGCCGTCCTGACCTGCAACCTGACAGCGTTGATCTGGTATGCCCTGGCCATGGTTTGCCTGTTTGTGCTGCGGTGGCGCGCTCCCGATATGCCCAGGCCTTACCGGGTGCCGCTTTATCCGGTGCTGCCAGCCCTGGTGCTGTTGATGAGCCTATTCGCCGCGGTGGTCTATGGCTGGCTGAACGAGGTGACAGTGCTATGGCTGACCCTGGGGATGTATGGGGCGGGCCTGGCGTACTTTTTGCTCTACGCCCGCCGCAATCTGGTTCGGGCGGCGCCTGAGGAACTTGCCGCACTGGCCGGGCAGGCTAAAAAACAGGCTGGAGCCGAATCAGCGTCTGTATAAGTGGTTGCGCACCTACTCCTTTTAATTATCCGAGGTTTTGATGACCACCTTCACACCGCTCAACCTTCCCCAGTTGAATACCGGCCCGCGGGTTGGCCATCCGCTCGAGCCCTTGACCTCCCACGAGGTGCGGACCGCCGTCGATCTGCTGAAGTCGGCGGGCAAAGTGACACCCACCACCCGGTTTATTTCCGTGGCCCTGGCCGAACCAGCCAAAGCCGCGGTGCATGCGGGCGCGCCCGCTTCGCTCTCCCGCGGGGCATTCGTCGTCCTGTTTGACAATGCCACCAATACCTGCCACGAGGCGACCCTTTCCCTTACGGAAGAGCGGATAACCACATGGAAGCAGGTGCCGGGCGTTCAGCCAACCATGACCATCGACGAGCAGACCGAATGCGAGCAGGCTGTGATCGCCAGCCCGCTTTTCAAGGCCGCCCTACTGGAGCACACCGGCGTTGACGACACCAGCCTGGTGATGGTCGATATCTGGAGCGCCGGTAATTACGGCGACGCCGAGGACAGTTCCCTCCGGTTGGCCAGGCCGCTCTGCTTCCTGCGCGCCGACCCCACCGACAACGGATATGTCCGGCCCATCGAAGGGATCAGGCCGGTGGTCGATCTGAACCGCATGGAGGTGATTCGGGTTGAACAGCATGGCAAATGGCCCCTGCCACCCGAGTCGATGAACTATTCGCCGGCGCGGGTTGGCACCCTGCGCGCTGATATCAAGCCTTTGGAGATCAACCAGCCGGAGGGGCCAGGCTTTGAGGTGGATGGTTATCAGGTCAGTTGGCAGAAATGGAAATTTGTGATTGGTTTCAACGCCAGGGAAGGCCTGACCCTGCACCATTTGCGTTATCAGGATGGGGAGCAAGAGCGGTCTATCCTCTATCGTGGATCCCTGACGGAGATGGTTGTTCCCTACGGCGATCCAGGCCCCACCCAAAGGCGGAAAAACGCCTTCGATGTCGGCGAATACGGCATGGGAATGTGTGCCAATAGCCTGGAACTGGGCTGCGATTGCCTGGGGCTGATCCGTTACTTCGACGCGCACCTCTGCGACAGTCGGGGTGGCCCGCTGACTATCAAGAATGCGATCTGCATGCACGAGGAGGATTATGGCATCCTCTGGAAGCACACCGACAGGCGACTGCCCGACAACCCCGAGGTGCGGCGTTCCCGCCGCCTGGTGGTTTCTTCTATCTCGACAGTAGAAAATTATGAGTACGGCTTTTTCTGGTACCTCTATCAGGATGGGACCATCCAGTTCGAGGTCAAGCTCACCGGCATCCTGTCGCTTGGCGCTTTCCAGCCCGGTGAAAAACCGAAATATGGGGCCCTGGTCGCCCCGATGCTCTATGCGCCAAATCATCAGCATTTCTTCAACATGCGACTGGATTTCGACCTCGACGGAGTTGCCAATTCGGTCCATCGCCTCGATGTGGTGGCCGACCCGGTCGATGCGGACAACCCCTTTGGGAATGCCTTCCAGTCCAAGGCAACTGTTTTGCGGTCGGAAAAAGAGGCCATGGGAAGTCTTAACCTCGAGACCGCACGAACCTGGAAGATTGTCAATCCCGGGGTGCTCAACCGCTTGGGTGAACCGGTCGGGTACAAGTTTTTGCCAGGCGACAACTCGTACCCGTTTGCCTCGCCCAACGCCTGGTGGCGCAAGCGGGCCGGCTTTGTCGATCACCATGTCTGGGTGACCCCCTATTGCCCGGACGAAAAGTATGGTGCCGGGGATTACCCCAACCAGAGCCAGGGTGGGGACGGTCTGAAACGCTGGACCGCGGCGGACAGGCCGATTGAAAACAGCGATATAGTCTTCTGGTACACCTTTGGCCATACCCATATCCCCCGGCCCGAGGATTGCCCGGTCATGCCAACGGCTTACATTGGCTTCACCCTGAAACCCAACGGTTTTTTCGCAATCAACCCCGCCAACGATGTCCCTCCCTCCCAAAAAGCTAAAAAGAAGGAAGCGGCGGGAGATTGCTGCCACTGAGTGTGCTTTTGCGGGTCAGGATTGGCATGGGAATGGCCCGGGTTATCGCAGATGTTCCATCACGCTGGCTGGCCTCCGGCTGGTTCAACCCATGCCCTGTCCAGGATTTCAAACCCATGCTGGCGCAACCGGCCCCGCAAGAGTACAAGAGAGTGATGGGTTTTTAGGGTTTTGGCACAACCGGTGTTTGCCGGGGCATTGATGCTGGCTCCATCACCGCCTGGCGGCGAATGAATGAGTCAGCGGCCAACCCAACCAAATAGGGGAACGAAAATATGTCCGAATATCTTTATCCGGTGCGCCGCAACCGTCGTGATTTTTTGGCGGCCGCTGGCGCAATGGCTGCCACGGTTGGCTTGGGTGGGCTGTCCAGCGCCCGGGAGGCCGAAGAAACGGTGCTGGGTGAGGGTTCCTGCCGGTTCCGCCTCGACAACGCCTGGGGCAAGCTGCCGGCGGGGAAGAAATATGGCCTGGGTTGCGCCATTGTGGTCGATTCGCAAGACCGGGTCATTGTCACCAGCCGGTCAAATGACCCTTGCGTTGCTATTTTTGACAAAACCGGCAAGCTGGTCGAAACCTGGGCCAAGGATTTCGCCACCAAAATTGGCTACGATACCACCGGGCAAGTCTCCGCCACCGCTCACGGACTGTATCTGAGCAACGAGGGTGGCACTGATTTCCTGTACTGGACCGAGAATGTTGCCAAGCAGGGTGATAAACGCACAGGCGCCCGTGTGTACAAAACCGATATGCAAGGCAAGGTGCTGTACACCCTGGGCAATGTGGCCGAAGACTCTGCCACCACCCAGAAACTTGACCTGACCAACCCCACCGATGTGGCCGTGGCCCCCAACGGCGATATCTACATTGTTGACGGGTACGGTAGCCAGAAAGTGTACCGCTTCAGCAAGGATTTCAAAAAACTGGCCACCATCGGCGGACCTGGCAAGGAGCATGGCAAATTCAGCACCTGTCATGGCGTCTGGGTCAGCACTCTGCGGAAGGACCCCGAGGTGTATATCGCCGACCGGGCCAATGGCCGGCTGGAAGTGTTTTCCCCCGAGCTGGAATACAAACGCACGATTGAAGGGTTCCGCATGCCTTGCTGCCTCTATCAGCAGGGCGGCCGCCTTTATGTGCCTGAACTGGGGGCCCGGGTGAGCGTTCTCGATGAAAACGACAAGCTGGTATCTCGCCTGGGTGATGGAGAAGGGCTGGGCGATGACGATCTCAAGGAACATCAAGGCATGTTCTCCAAGCCGCATGCTCTGACACTCGACAGCAAGGGCAACCTTTTTGTCCTGGAATGGTTGCCTCATGGCCGGGTCCGCAAGTTCAGCCCGATTTCCTGACAATTCCAAGTGATTCCGTGCCCAACCCTGTTCCCGCCAAGCCCATCCCCACCAACCTGCTGACCGGGTTTTTGGGGTCCGGCAAAACCACTGCCATCCTCCACCTGCTCTCCGCCAAACCGGCGGGCGAGCAGTGGGCGGTGCTGGTCAACGAGTTTGGCGATGTGGGTATCGATCAGGCCCTGATCGAGGGGGATTCACCCGACGATCTGGCGATTCAGGAGGTGGGTGGCGGCTGCTTTTGCTGTACCACAACGATGAACCTGCCGGTGGTGCTGCACCTGCTCCTGAGCGGGCGGAAGGTGGACCGGCTGTTGATCGAAACTTCGGGGCTTGGTCACCCCGCCGGTATTCTTGACCTGCTGCGGCGCGACCATGCCGACCGCCTGGAGCCCAGGGCCACCATTGGCCTGGTGACTCCGTCTGACCTGCGAAGTCCAGGAATGGTGGACGAAAATTTCATTTTCTGCCAGCAGGTGGAGCTGAGCGATGTGCTGCTTCTCAACCAGACCGACCGGGCCCGGCCCGGCGAAGTGGACGAATTTGGCTGCTGGGCCACTGGCCTGTTCCCGCCCAAGGTCCATGTGGCGGCCATCGAGCGCGGACGGATCGACCCTGCCTGGCTGGACCTGGCGGCGCAAAAGGGGCCCGTCCAGCTTGGCCAGGTCCCTGTGGCTCCCGGGGCCAGACAACTGGCCCATCCTCACCCGATGGTATTGGACCCCCTGCCAGGTCAACCGGTACGGCGTGAGAGCCTGCCAGCCGAGGGCTTATGGGCGTGCGGCTGGGTATTTGCTGCCGCCGATTGCTTCCGGGAGGAAGCCCTGATGCAGCTGCTGGGCCAGAGTCGATGGAGCCGCCTGAAGGGGGTGTTTCATACCACGGACGACTGGATCAGCATCAATCGCTCTGCCGGGGGGATGGACCTGCGTGAGAATTGTCACCGCCGCGACAGCCGTCTGGAGGTGTTTGCCAGCCAGCCGGTTGACTGGCAGGCTGTGGAAGTGGAACTACTCGCCTGCCTGGCCTGAATGATTCAGCCCGGCAAACAAAACAGCCCGGGAAAACCCGGGCCATTGTGGTTGAAAACAATGTAGGCAAGTCATTTGGATAAGCCTTGGATCAAAGCTTCTCTTCCTTGAAGAGCACATTTTTCCGCAGGGTGGGGTCGTACTTTTTGCGCTGGATGCGGTCTTTGGTGTTGTTGCGATTTTTTTCGGTGGTGTAGAAGTACGCACTCTCGGTGCTTTGCAGCTTGATATAGTGGCGCGCTTCGCCCTTCTTACTGGCCATCGGTGAAACTCTCCCTGATGATTTCCTAAACTATCCATCTAATCGGTCGGCAGGGCCCATGACAAGGAGAGTTTTCCAGGCACACCCGTAGTGGTGCCGGTTAAAGCTTGTTGTCTTGGAGCGGATAGGTGGTCTGCGATGTTTGGCGAGAGATTTTCCCAGCATGTCAGCCATAAACAGCACGGAAAACGAATACACCCAGGTTTCAGGCCAGCAGTTGGCAGACCAGGGCGGTATGGTGCCAGGCACTCGACTCGGGCCAGGCGTCTGCGGCTGCAGCGAAGAAGGAACGGGCCTGGGTGGAATCTCCCTTTGCCTGGCTGACCAGACCCAGGTTGTAGAGCGCACCAGCTTGCGGGCCGGCCTGCAGCCAGAGGCGCTCGGCGCCGGGCAGATCCCCCTGATACCAGGCCAGGGCGGCTTGTTCATTGATCTGACAAGCCTGCCAATCGGCTGGGACTGGTTCAGCCAGCTGTTCGGCGGCCTCGGGTAGCCTGCCTGCCTGACGCAGCAGGGCTCCTCGCAGGAGCCTTTGTGCCGGAGCATTGCCAGCTACAACAGGCAAACTGGTACCCGCCGCACCCACGGTTTCTGGCAACCAGGGAGCCTGCAGGAGGGCATCGATCACCAGGCGTTGCGGGAATTCACCCAGGGCATGGATAGGCCAGCCGGTACCCGGCAGATTTTCCAGCCACAGGGCCCACCCTGTCGGCGCTGGCAACTGGCTGCGATGGCTGGCAGGCAAGGCCTCTGTGGCGGCACTCCAGGCCAGTTCGGGGGGCAAGTGCAATGAATTGGCTCGAGAATGATGCTCCAGAAGGCCTACCGGAGCTTTTGACAGGTTGGAATGGTAGTTTTTATTCAGTTGGCTGAACGCCTGGCGTACCAGACGGGGAACAGTGAGTTCCATGGCGTGACCTCAGGGATCATTGCAAAACTAAGGGCAATGGCGTTTGCCTGCCGCCGTGGCGTGTCATTTCCTTATAACTAAAACGAACAGGGATGCTGATCTTGCGTTTGGGTCATCAGGTGCCGTGCCAACGATTTGTCGTCATGGTAGCCTGATGACCGTCAGTGTCCGAGACTGGTTCCCATCCCGCCACCCGGAAAAAAGGCCTACCCAGATGAGCAGCGATCCCAACCAGATAGCCCAGCAGAAAATGCAGGAATTCCTGCGATTATTGCCAATCACCTCGGAAATCGCCGGACTACCGCGCGCCGAACCGGGCAAATTTCTCACCGAAGGTCAGCTGGAAGTGCGGGTGCAAAGCCTGAAAAACGCTTTCAAACTCGCCAAGCAGTTGCTCCGGGAAATCGGTCAATGACCGTTGGTCGCCTGTCCGCCCTCCTTTTTCCGGGCCTGCTTTTCTGGGCCTTGCAGGCACCGTTTGCAAGGCCCGCCGGTGCCCTGCAAACGGTGCCACGCGAATCGGCAACCCTTGCCGCGCCGGAAGGCACCTGGGATCGCTTGGCTTTACGGTCGGTGGGTCCCGCCAACATGGGTGGGCGGGTAGTGGATTTGGCCGTTGATACCAAATCTCCAACCCACTTCTACATGGCCACCGCCACGGGTGGCTTGTGGCGCACCGATAACGGTGGCACCACCTGGGCTTCGCTCACCGACACCCTGCCGCTCCCCTCGCTTGGGGCGGTGGCTTGCGCGGCGGAGCGCTTCGACACGGTCTGGGTGGGTGGGGGCGAGGCCAACCCGCGCAATAGTGTCTCGCGGGGTGCGGGGGTATTTTCCAGTACCGATGGCGGCAAATCGTGGAAAGGGCCCCATTTGCCCGAGGCTGGCCAGGTGGGGCGGATTGTCATCCACCCCAAAAACCAGAAAATTGTCCATGTGGCTGTTTTGGGCAAACTCTGGGGCCCCTCCGCCCAGCGGGGTATTTTTCGCACTCAAGACGGCGGAGCCACCTGGAAGCAGGTGCTTGCCCTCGACGAGAACACCGGCTGCGTGGACCTGGCCGCCGATCCCTCCGACCCGACCCGGCTTATCGCCTGCGCCTGGCAGGTGCGCCGCGACACTTTTTCACAGGGCAATCCGGAGGTGCAGTGGGGCAAAAAATCAGGTTTGTACCTCAGTGAAAATGGCGGCGATACCTGGCGCAGGCTAACAGATGGATTACCGGGCGTGGTGGTGTCGATGGGCCGGGTTGGGGTTCATTTCTGTGCGAAAGATCCAAAAACAGTCTATGCGGTGCTGGCCACGGAGAAAACCGACAGCAAGCAACTGCCGGGCCAACCTCCGGCGACGGGTGGCGACCCGGCGACAGGTGGCGTTTTCCGTTCACGCGACGGGGGTCTCACCTGGCGCAAGGTCAATGCCCTTTGCCCACGGCCGTTCTATTTCGGGCAGGTGCGGGTGGATCCATCCAACCCCGAACGGATCTGGGTGCTTGGCATACCGCTGCACCTCTCCGAGGATGGCGGTAAAACCTTCCGCTCCAATGGGGCGCCTTTGGTGCATGTAGACCACCATGCCTTGTGGGTCGACCCCGCCGACAGCCGTCACGCCTTGCTGGGAAATGACGGGGGCCTGTACGAAACCCGCGACATGGGCAAGAACTGGGAACACAAAAACAACCTGCCGCTGGCGCAGTTTTACGCCATCGCCGCCGACAGAAAAAGTCCTTACCGGATCTTCGGTGGGCTGCAAGACAACGGCACCTGGGGTGGCGCCAGCCGCAACCTGCGGGGCGAGGCCCTTGGCACCGCCGACTGGTTCCGGGTGATGGGGTCTGACGGCTTCCAGGCACGGGTCGACCGCGAGAACGATAACCTGCTCTACTGTGAATCGCAGTATGGTGGGCTGAGGCGTTATAACCTGGAACTGGGGGAAGGCAAGGAAATCAGGCCGGCCGGAACCCTTGGCCAGCCAGCCCTTCGCTTTAACTGGAACAGTCCGCTGGCCCTTTCTCCCCACGATCCCAAGGTACTTTATTACGGCAGCCAGTATCTGTACCGCTCCGGTGATCGTGGCGATACCTGGGTACGGATCAGCGCCGATATGACGCGTCCCGGCCCGTATGGTACCGCCCAGCAAAACACGCTCACAGCCATCGCCGAGTCCCCCGCCCAGGCGGGTGTGCTCTGGACTGGCGCGGACGATGGCCGGGTTTGCGTAAGCCGTGATGCCGGGCGTACCTGGACCGACTGGTCGGCCCAGCTGCCCAGGCTGGAGGGGGCGTCGGTCACCTGCATTGAACCCTCGCTGGGGCAGGCTGGCACCGCCCTGGTGTCTTTCAGTCGTCACCGTCTGGAGGATCATGAACCGTACCTTTATCGTGTCAGCGAGTTTGGCGCCAACTGGCAGCGGCTCGATGGACTGCCGGCTGAAGAGCCGGTACATGTGGTGCGCGAAGACCCGGCCAACTCCAGCGTGCTGTATGCCGGTACCGAAGCGGGGGTGCGGATTTCGCTCGATGCGGGCAAGAGCTGGGCGAAGCTGGGGAAATTGCCCACCGTGCCTGTCCACGATCTGGTGATCCAGCCTGTCTGGCGCGAATTGGTGATTGCCACCCATGGGCGGGGCGCCTACATCTGCGACATTTCCGCGGTGGGTATGATGACCGGGCCCGCATTGGCCCGGGATGCCTGGCTGTATGGCCCCGGCCGGGTGGAGCAGGGTGCCATTTTCGGGCCGAACCTCTTGCGCACTGGCCAGTTTTTTCAGGGTGCCAATCTGCTGCCAGGTGCGGGGTTCAGTGTCCATTTCAGGAAAAAACCCGTGGATAAAGCGCGCCTGGTGGTGCGTGATGCCAAAGCCCTGCCGCTGGCCGAACTGAAGCTGGAGCAGCGGGCCGGTTTCCAGACTGCCCGCTGGAACCTCACCGCCCTGAAATCCCTTACCTCCGGAAAAGGTACCTTGCGTGTCGCGCCAGGCCAGTACAGCGTTGTGCTGCTGGATGGCGAAAGAGAGCTGGCCTCGGCTTCTTTCCAGGTCCACGGCAAGGTGCCGGGAGGTCCGGTGCTTGAGGAAGAGGAGGAGGACAATACCATCACACCCGGTGATGAAATGTCCCGAGATAATCCAGGTGGGGAGAAACCGTGAGCCAGGGTTCTGTCGTGTCTTTCCCAGGTAGTCCCGTGGAGCCGCCGGCATCCACACCCATCACTTCGGCCCAACCCGGAGGTGGCTGGGTGATGGGGCTGGAGCAGTGCTGGGCTGCCCTGCGCCGGGGGGTGCTGCGACAACTTTTCCCAGAACATGTGGCCAGATGGGCTACGCGACTGAATCTGCCCGATCCCCAGGGCCGTGTGGTGGATGCCCGCGATCTGAAGTACCTGCGACCAGCTACCCCTTCTCGCTTCAACGGCCCGGATCCCTGGGCCTGGCGCGGCCGAATGGGCCTGGCCCGCCATGGGCTGGGCGAGGCACTGGTCTTCACCCTGCTGCTGGCGCCCTGCTGGATGGGCTGTGCCGGGCTGGCGGTGTGGCTGCATCCGGCCTGGTGGGTCGGATTTTTGCCGTTTTTCATCTGGCACGCTTTCACGATCGCTTTTTTTCGCGATCCGGAGAGGTCTATTCCTGCCGGTGCCGGGCTGGTTGTCAGTCCGGCCGATGGCAAAGTCACCGCCGCCGGCGAAATTGACATGCCCGATTTTCCCGGCGGGCGGGCCTTGCGCATCAGCATCTTCCTGTCGGTTTTCTCGGTCCATATCAACCGCGCGCCTTTTCCCATGACAGTGGCCCGGGTGCGCTACTTCCCCGGCCTGTTCCTCGATGCCCGACACGCCGATTGCGCTGAACGGAACGAGCAACTCTGGCTCGACGGCATTCTCGATGGCGGTGGGCAGCCCGTCCGCCTAAAGCAGATCTCCGGGGCCATCGCCCGCAGGATTGTCTGCTGGGTGACCGCTGGCGATCACCTGGCCGCCGGGGAACGGTTCGGGCTGATCAAATTCGGTTCGCGGACCGATCTGATCCTGCCGGTGGGGCTTTTTAGTCTGAAGGTGGCTGTGGGCGACGGTGTGTGGGGCGGTACCACAGTGCTGGCCGAGCGTCTGCCTGGAAAATAGCCCGTGTCTCGCCAGGATACCAGCACCTTCACGCCAGCTTCAGGCATGGCCTGCGATCCTGTAGTCATGTCATCAGTTGGGAGCGGAACCATGCGATTGGCCAGACCCGGTTGTTCCATCATGATCATCCTGCTGCTGATTCAGGCCGCTGCGGGGCATCCCGGCGGGCATGGGCCCGATGTGACCGGGCCGGTTGCTGCCAGGCAAGCCGGGATGGCTGACGGCTGGATATGGCTGATAGCCCTAAGCCTTTTCACGCCTTTTGTCCTGCGCCTGACCGGTTATGGCAGCAGGCTGTTTGCCTCATCTGCCGGGCTGGGTTTCGCCGTCCTGGCCAGTGCGGTCGCCTGCGGTGGCAACACGCCCAGACCCAAGGGGGAAAAACCGGCCATGCTGGAGCATTTCAGCCCTTTCAAAAAGAGTCTCGAACTGGATTGGGACGGCGATCACTTGCTGGTGGGTTCCAGCGCTTTCCCAAACCATCCCCTGATGGTGGGAATCACAGCCTGGCAGCAGCAGGTGCCTTTACCCCAGCCCTACACAGGCAGGAACGCCTGGCGTATACCCCTTTTTCCACGGCAGGCCGCCAAGCCCCTATCCACTCGCGACAACCTCATGCGCGGGGCCATCGCCCTGGCGGTTAACGGCGTGCCGATCTTCAACGCCCTCAACAACCGTGGCGAGGACGCTTTCCTGGCCGGGGAACTCGATGAATTTGGTGGCCATTGTGGCCGGGGCGATGACTACCATTACCACACCGCTCCCCTGCACCTGGAAAAAATGGTGGGGCCCGGCAAGCCAATTGCCTATGCGCTGGATGGCTATCCGCTGATGGGGCTGACCGATGCCGCTGGCCGCGCCCCCGATGATCTGGACCCATGCCACGGGCGGATCGACGCGGATGGCCAATACCGCTATTATGCCTCGAAAAAATACCCTTACACCATTGGCGCCATGCGCGGTGAGGTGACGGTACGCGGCGACCAGATTGATCCCCAGCCCCGCGACCGGCCAGCGCGCCCTGCGGGCAAGCCGTTGCGCGGGGCCACCATCACCGCTTTCGAGCGGAATGAGGCCAAAAAGACCTACACGCTGACCTACACACTGCGGGGTGACGAGTTGCAGGTTCGCTACACCCTGCAACCTGGCGGTACGGTGGATTTTGTTTTCACCGATGCGGCGGGGAAAACCAGGCAAGAGTCTTACCGGCGCGGGCGCTGAATGGCTGGGGGAGAAAATGCGCCCCAGTCGATGACTCAGGCAGTCAATTATTTCCCCGGACCTTCCAGCCATTTGCGGATGGAGTCATGGCGGGGTTGGTCTCCCTGGTTGAAGCCACGGGCTTCAGCCGTGTCAGCGTCGGCGTCGGCCTCGGCATCCTCCGCGAATTTGGCAAGGGTTGCCGAGCCGGCCGGCAACCACTTCTCGCCATCGCGCCGGGACAGGCTCACCACGCATGGATACCGGTACTTCCCCTCTTTGAGGACGGGCTTTTCCCAGGTGAACAGCACCAGCCAGCGCGCCTCGGCCAGCGTGCAGGCTGCGCGCAAAGATACCCCGCGCATGGCCCACAAATCGGCCAAAGCGTGCCTGGCCCCTGAAAGGGGGCGCAGCGCCGCGCGATCCTCCACCGCCACCAGCGGCTCCTCGGCGGGCAATACCGGACCCGGTTCACCCAGCTTTCGCGACGGCGTGGCTTCCAGAACGGCCACCGAGTCGCGCAGTCGCCCCTCGGTATTCACCCGATAACGGAAACCAATTTCCTGGGGCAGGCGTTCTTCGAGGTAGGTGAGCGTTTTCTGGGCAAACTCGAGGGTGCGCGGTGAGATGGAGCCATCGGCCAGGACCTCCAGCAGCCGCCCCACCCTTTCCCGGCGCAAACCCTCACCCAGGGGTGGATATTCTTCGGGCTTGTCTCGCATCATTGCCGAGATTTCTGTGCGCAGGTCGCTGTCTTTGCGACGCACCGAAAGATTCCCGGCCATTTGCCCGGCATCGCGCACCACCCACAGGGCGACCAGTGTGGGCACCAGGGTGATGCCAAAGGAAAGCACCCACATTCGTGGCTGCCCCGGGTAGTAGATGCGCGCCCCCACCCAGGCGGCGCAACAAAAAATGCCTCCAATGGAAATTACCGGAGCCCAGAGCAAGGGCAAACCGCAAACCCACAGGATCGGCAGGGAGCCAAGCAACAAGCCAAGGACAATGCCAACCACCAGGCGGGGATTCATGGGCTATTTCTTTCTGCTGCGGGCCACCTGGCTCGTACCCAGGGCCGAAGTCCCTGTATAAAATAAACCAGGTCAGCGGCTGGCGGCCTGCCGCCAGCCTGGTTCCCTGTCTTATTTCTAGCGGATGTCATCGCATGTGCCTCGCGACCGTCCTGATCCTGCTTGGCGCCACCCCCGTCCAGATGGCACCGCCGTTACCGGATGAATGGCACCTGCGCGTGGAAAACCTCACCCGGGTGGCGATGCGGTTTTGGCGAGTGCCGGGTGTTGCTGTCGCTGTTGTCCATGACGGTAAAGTATTGCTGGTGCAAGGATTTGGTACCACTGACATCCACAGCGACAAGGGGCCTTTGGTGACGGGAGACACCCTCTTTCCTATCGCCTCCTGCACCAAATCGTTCACCACCACCCGCATGCAGCAACTGGTCCAGGCCGGGAAGCTGAAGTGGGACGACCCGTTGGTGAAGCATCTGCCCTGGTTCCAGCTATCCGACCCTGATGCTACTGCCCGTGTGACCCTTCGTGACGCCGCCAGCCATCGGGGCGGCATCGCCAGCCATGATTTGCTCTGGTATCACATGGGCGGCACCATGCGGCAGCGTGTGGAGCGGTTGGGCCGGCTGCCGGTGCAATGGCCGGCAGGTACCCATTATGCCTATCAGACCAGCCTTTTTACCGCGCTGGGTTTGGTGGAGGAGGCGGTGGATCCCCGGCCCTGGGAAAAGCAGCTCGAGGCCGAGCTGCTGGAGCCGCTGGGCATGACTTCCACCTGGGCTGACCCGCATGCCATCCCCCCCAGCATCATCCGGGCCAAACCTCATCGCCTTGATGCGACCGATTTGCCGGTGTTCACCGATGCCTATCCTTTCGATGGACCCGATCCGGCCGGCAGTATCCATTCCACCGCTGGTGATATGGCGAAATGGGTGGCTTTCCAAATGGGCAATAGCCTGGCCCCGGGTGGCCAACGCCTATTGTCTCCCGAGAGTCTGGATGAGTTGCATAGCAGTCAGATCAGCCAGCCCCTCACACTTTCCCTGCGCGGCCTGAATCCCAGTGCGAAATCGATGGGCTATGCCCTGGGTTTCACCAGCTATGACCACCGTGGCGAGCCGGTGGTGGCCCATGGTGGCGCCGCCGATGGCATGCGGGCGCAAATCACTCTGCTGCCCGGCAAAAAGCTGGGATTTGTGGTGTTGGCCAATCTCAATCTCACCCGCATGAATCTGGCGCTGACACACCATCTGGTGGATCTTTTTCTGGAACAGGCAGATCGTGACTATAACGGTTTGGTCATGAAACAGCAGCGCCGTGATCTGACCGATTTGCTCGACAAGGCCCGTCTGGCGGGTGAAAAAGCCATCCGGCTTGGATCCACCGCTCAGCTCCAGACCATGGAAGGGGTGTACACGCATCCCGCCTATGGTGAAGCAGTCCTGTTTACCGCGGGGGGTGTCACCCAATTACGGCTGGGCGCAACCTCCACCCGGCTACGGCCCATTGGCCCGGGGTGCTGGCTGGCCGAAGCGGAACAGTTCGCTGGCGCGGTGGTGGACTATCAGGCTGGCGCCCCCCCCCAGCTCATTGTGGGCGGTGAGGTGAACCTGCCCTTCACCCGAAAGCCCTGAGTGACCTCCTCAACCAGCCCGGGCGACCGTGGCGGTTTGTGTTTGTGGCAAACGCAAAGGAGTGCTGGGCACAGCAACCAGGCGCACCCCTCGCAGTAGTGCCGGCAGCAACGCCAGCGATGAGAACATGCAGGAGGCCACGCCCACCGCCAGCAACAGTCCCAGGCTGCGCAATCCCTGATGGCCGCTCAGCGCCAAGGCGCCAAAGCCCAGCACGGTGGTCGCGCCTGCAAGTAAAATGCCTTGCAGGGTACCCGCATGCAGCCTGTAGCGTTTGATGGGGTTGGCCCGGTGCAACCAGTCGTGCAACACATGCACACCATTATCAACCCCCACACCAAGAATAAGGGGCAGGGCGATCAGGTTGGCAGGGTTGAGGGCCAGCCCCAGCCAGCCCATCACTCCCAGGGCAGCCAGCAAGCCACCAGTGAGCGGGGCCAGGGCCAGAAGAACGAGGTGGACGCTCCGCAGATCCATGGCCAGTACCAGGGTGATTGCCAGAAGTGCCAGCACCCCGGCTTTCAGAAAGCCCAACCGCATACCTTCCAGGCCTTCATGAGTGGTGTAGGGTTTGCCTGTGGCGGCTGGAGCCACGGCACTGACGGTATCAATAAAGTGCTTCAGGGGACCAGGTTCCCACAATTCATCGGCGGCAAAGACACGCAGCAGGAACTTCCCCTCCCTGTCCATATGCCGTTCGCGGAAATCCATGGGGATATCGTCCAGACCGATGGTGCCAGCGCCCGCCACCCCACGCAGGCGATGCAGGTTGGTCAACAACTCGGCGGCCATGCGGTCATCGAGGGAAGACAGGCGACCCGAGGCCTTTTCACCAGCGCCTGTGATGGCGGCGGTGAGTTGCGCGCAGGCTTGCAACAAGGGGTCATGGCAGGGGGTGTCAGCCAGTACGGGCTCACGGAGCTGCCGGGCCAATTGGTCCACTTCCCGCGCCAGGGCGGCGGGCGAGGCACGCAGGTGCATCAGCTTGACCCCCACCTCGGGTAAACGGGCCAGCCGTTCACGGATTTCTGACAAAAGCCCGGCCTTGTGTTCCTGGTCATCGGGCAGCAGCGATGCGGTTTCAGTGATCCTGCTCACTTCGGGCAGGGCCTCGAGGCGGGCCTTCAGATCCAAAGCCTCGGCCCGGCTGTCAGCCCAAACCAGTGCGTGCCACGAGGCCCCGCGGGTGGAGGCAAGCAACCGATGCTGCCACCGCACCGACGGATGATCCTGAGCCTGCAAATGGAGCAGATTGGCGTCATAATGTACACGGGCGGCACCTACCGCTAGCAACCCCCAGACCGCCAAACCAATTCCCAGTGCCAGACCGGGCCTGGCTGCCCAGGCTGAAGCCCAGGATGCCGGCGCCTCCCGGGGGA
>QWOS01000129.1 GCA_003669555.1 Planctomycetota bacterium | reverse complement strand
GCCAACCGGCGCTTCCGCCTCCATGTATTCATTGCCACCCCGCTTCAGGGGCAGGATCAGAGAGCCTGGATTGAGCATCGACAGGAAATAGGCGGTGCGGCGTCGCCTCTGCAATGCCGCGGCAAACACCTGGCAGCGCGCCAGTTGCTCGTAACCTTGAGACGGATTGGCATCGACGCGAAAAAGGACTGGAGCTCGGCTCATTTTTTATCGTGTCCGTGAGTGCTTGTTTTCGGGTTCAGGTGGGGCGTGGCTGCGCTGGACGCATGCACTCCCTGTCCCTCCATCCGGTTGAACCAGAATGGGGGGTGCTCGTGTTTGGATTTCATCAGGAAAACTGACTCAGAGAGCCCTTTTAGGCACTCCCTGGGCTGAAATGGACCCAAACACGGCAGTCGGACCGATAAGCACGGAGTCGATCAGGGTGACGGCGCGACAGCATGTGGGACAAGCCTGAACCTCCCGGCGGAGGCAGGGCCGCGAGGACGAATCCCCGACCAGCCCGCTTTTGGCGTTGCATCATGCGTCTTCTCTCCACAAAGGCCATCCTTGGCCCCCAGCAGCGGTTCCGTCGCTACTGGTTCAAGGGATCCGCCAGATTTGAAAACCGCCCGCACGCACCGGACGAAAATGTTCACAAACCCAACCGGACAGACGAGAGTCTAGAACAATAACCCGTGCAAAAAAAAGCGCAATTATCAGGAAAAATCCCTTGCACCCTGTCACTGCGGCCCCCCCTCGCCCTGCCGTCTGCCCTATGTGCCCACCCCTCCACCCGGGGGGGGGCTCAGGGGGATGGTGCCCCTTCCCCATCCCCCGCCCCCGGAGGCCCTACATGAGCTCACCGGTGGGCCCCGCTGAGCGGCCCGGCGGCCACCTGCGTGCGAAGCTGACCAGACAAAATCCGAAAAAATCCGTAACCGGGGCTATTTGGCGCATCGCAGCCAACTGAATGCACTTTCAGGGCAAGTTGACCTCCTCGCGACGGAAGGCACTCTGGTACTCTCCCCGTTCTGGCAAAGCCGGGCAGCCGTGAATATCACGGCAAGGTCTTCGGTTTTGTCATCGGGCATGTCTCGGACAAGGAGGTCCAGCGTGGCGCGCGGTTGGCGCATCCAGCACAAACTGCTTCTGGGTGTGGGCCTGACGGTCTGCATCTTCGGTTTGGTGCTTGCAGGTACGCTGCGCGGCCTGTGGTCTTATTACCAGACCGTCAACGGGGTGCGCGCCAAGCTCGTCGAACTGCGTTCCGCGGAGCAAATGCGCAGTGCCTTGTCCAGACTCATCGGCCCGGGCAGCATGATGCGTCTGGCCGAAGCCCCGGACCAACTGATCGAGCCCTTGCGTCAAGCCAAGACCCGCCTCCGGGAATACTCGCAACAACTGGACGAACTCGACGAAACCCGGACCGACCCTTATGGGGCAATCTTTGAGCGCGAGGTCGCCGGCGCCCTGGACAAGGACCTGACCGAGCTGGAATCATCGCTCGGCATTTTGCTGGCGCCTCGCCTGCAAACCACGGCCGAGAGTTCCGGCCGCGACGGATTCATCCGGGCGGCCCAGATTGTCTGCGAACGCCTCGACCGGGACAGTCGCGACCTGCGCGACAAGATCCACGAGGATCTGGACAGGCGTATCAATGATTCCCGACGCAACTACCAGGTGAGTCTGTGGATCATTGTGCCATCCAGCGCCGTAGGTTTGCTGCTGATGGCCGGATTGATGCGCGCTTTCTATGGCTGGATTTTTTACCCCATCCGGGATCTCCGTGATGGCGTGTCCCGCATAGGAGAGGGGAACCTCGATGTGCGGCTGACAGTGGCTAGCGGTGACGAGATGGAGGAACTGGCCTGCGCCTTCAACGCCATGATGAACCGCCTCCAGAACCTTTACTCCAGTCTGGAGAAGCAAGTGGCCGAGCGCAGCAGGCAACTGGTGCGCAGCGAGCGGCTGGCAAGCGTGGGTTACCTGGCCGCCGGTGTTGCGCACGAGATCAACAACCCCCTGGCAAGCATTGCCTTCTGCGCCGAAGCACTGGAATCAAGATTTCGCCAAAAATCCAGCCGCAGCCCAATACCGGAAGACGCCGAGATCTTTGGCAGATATCTGACAATGATTCAGGAGGAGGCGTTCCGTTGCAAAAACATCACCGAGAAGCTGCTTGCCTTCAGCCGTGGCGGCGAGAAGGCCCGCGAACGCACCGACCTGGCCCGGCTGGTTCAATCTGTGCTCGACAGCGCCCAGCACCTGCCCGTCAGCCGCGGCAAACGGATGGAGCTGGCCTGCGACAACTCGGCCGCTGCCGGACTCACCGCCTGGAGCAGCCCCGAGGAAATCAAGCAAGTGGTGCTGAATCTGGTGGTGAACGGTCTGGAAAGCATGGATGACGGCGGCGTGCTGACCATCCGGCTCGGGGTCGAAAATGGCATGGCCCGCATTGCGTTCGAGGATACTGGTTGCGGGATGGACGCGACCACTCTCGAGAATATCTTCGAACCGTTCTTCACCCGCAACCGCACGGGTTCCGGCACCGGACTGGGCCTGACCATCAGCCACCGCATCATTCAGCAGCATGGCGGAGAGATCGAGGCCGGCAGCGCAGGGCAGGGCATGGGTAGCCGATTCATTATTCGCCTGCCACGGCAAGCGGCTGACGCGGCACGCAGTCCTGATCCTCAGTCAATACCCGGCCAGACATTCAAGGGCCCCCGACTGGCGGCATGAAAATTCAAGCGAGGTGAGGTATGGGTAAACTGCGAATCCTGTTTGTCGATGATGAAAAAGGCCTGCGCGAGATCATGCGCGCTGAACTCACCCGAATGGGCCACGATGTCACGGAGTTCTCCGATGGCCGTCTGGCGTTGAAGGCGTTGGAGCGCGAGCGCTTTGATGCCGCCATTCTGGACCTGCGCATGCCAGCCATGGGTGGCATCGAGATCCTCGAGCATCTCAAGCGGGTGGCCCCCGACACCGAGGCCGTGATGATGACCGGACACGCCAGCATGGAGACCGCCATCGAGGCGGTGCGCCTGGGCGCTTTCGACTACATCACCAAGCCCGCCAAAATGGCCGAAATTGAAACCATCCTGATGAAGATCTCCGAAAAACGGGATCTAAAAAATGCCAACATCGCCCTGCAGACACGGGTTCAGGCCGCCGAAGGGCCCAGCATTCTGGTGGGTGATTCTCCTGCCATGCGCGCCGTCCACAGGCTTATAGCCACCGTCGCACCCACCGATTCAGCCGTGCTGATCACAGGCGAGACAGGCACCGGCAAGGAGCTGGCCGCGCGTACCCTGTGGCTGCAAAGCCGTCGCGCCAAAAACCCTTTCGTTCCGGTCAATTGCGGCTCACTTTCCGAGAACCTGGTGGAAAGCGAGCTGTTCGGGCACAAGCGCGGCGCCTTCACGGGTGCAGACCGCGACCACAAGGGCCTCTTTGAGGTGGCCAACAGCGGCACACTATTTCTGGACGAACTGGGCGAGCTGAACCGCAATATTCAAGTGAAGCTGCTACGCTTCCTCGAATCCGGGGAAATACGCCGGCTGGGCGAGACTTCCCCCATTGGTACCGATGTGCGCGTGCTCTGCGCCACCAACCGGGACCTCCGACGCATGGTGGAGGAGGGTGGCTTCCGCGAGGATCTCATCTTCCGGGTCAACACCTTCGAAATCCGTATGCCCCCGCTAAGGGAGCGCCGGGAGGATATCATTCCCCTCGCTGGCCATCTGCTTGCCCGCGCCGCCCGTCGTCCCCTGGCCCAAATCACCCAGAAAATCTCCCCGTCCACCATGGATATGCTGGTGAACAACCCCTGGCCCGGCAATGTCCGCGAACTGGCCAATGCGATGGAGCATGCTTTCATCCTGTCGGGGGGGGCGGCTCTCGAACCGGAGCATTTCCCCACCAGCGTGCGCCAGCCTGCCATTCCCCAAACCCAAAGGGCTCAGGGGGGGGGGTACAACTCGCCCAGCCAACCCCACCATGGCTACCACCCTGGTGGAGGCTTCCCCCAACCCCAGACCCAGGGGTACCAACCGCAGGGGCAAGGGTTCCAGCCACAAGGGCAGGGGTTCCAGCCGCAAGGGCAAGGGTTCCAGCCGCAGGGTTTCCAGCCGAACGGTTTTCAACCTCAGGCTTTCCCGCCCCAGAATCCTCCCCAGCCCGCAGCCAGTCAGGGCTCACTACCGCGCACTCTGGAGGAGATTGAAATGGAGTGCATTCTTTTGGCACTGGACCGCAATGGCGGCAGCAAGACTGCCGCAGCGGCAGAACTTGATATCAGCGTAAAGACAATGTATAACAAGCTGCACAAATATCAAGAGAAAAACGCTGGCTGAGTCGGCTTCACGCCCCGGCCCTGAGTCGCCCGGCAGGAGGTTTTCAGGCTGGAGATTTTCCCTGTTCGGTGAGCTTTTTATGCAAGGTGTTGCGGTTGATACCCAACCGCTGCGCCGCCTTGATTTGCACCTGATCGCAATCAGCGAGAACCTGTTCAATCAGCTCCCGCTCCAGGTCCCCCACCAGGCGTTCATACAGTAGGCCCTCGGGCAGCGTCTCGATCCCCAGTCGCACCATTTGCCGCGCCAGGCTGGCCAGGTCTCCACGGCCCCGCGCCCCTGCTGGCGGCTTGAAACGCCGTTCACCCCGCCCCGGCGGCGTAATGCGCGCGGGGTCCAGCTCCCCACCCCGGCAAAGCACCAGGGCCCGGGCCATGTAGTTTTCCAGTTCGCGGACATTGCCGGGCCAGTCGTGCCGCAGTAACACCTGCTCCATGCCGCGAGTCCACTCCGGCAGAGCGATATTGTTGACCAGGGCATGTTTTTTCAGAAAATGGCGGCCCAGCACCAGAATATCCTCAGGGCGCTCCCGTAACGGCGGCAGGTAAATGGGCACCACATTCAAACGGTAATAAAGATCATCGCGGAAACGGCCCGCCTCCACCTCGTCCTCGAGCAGTTGGTTGCTGGCGGCGACCACCCGGACATCCACACGGATGGTGCGGCTATCACCCACCCGCTCGAATTCGTTCTCTTGCAGCACACGCAGCAGCTTCACCTGCAACTTGGGCGTCATACTGGAGATTTCATCGAGAAAAATGGTTCCGCCGTGGGCCGCCTCAAAACGCCCCGTCTTGTTCTCGATGGCACCCGTGAATGCGCCCTTCACATGCCCGAACAGTTCGCTCTCCAGCAGGTTTTCATTCAGGGCGCCGCAATTGACCCGCACATAAGGGCCATCTCCCCGGCGAGAAAGCTGATGCACCGCCCTGGCCACCAGCTCCTTGCCCGTGCCCGTCTCACCCACCACCAGCACGGTAGCCAGGGTGGGAGCCACGCAGCGCACCAGGCGAGTGACTTCCATCATCCCCTCACCTGAGCCCACCACTCCGGGAAGAGGGGCTTCCGCATCCCTGCTTGCGGTCATGGTGTCTTGTTACCCCCTGCAAAATCCTGAAGCGGTTGAAACTTCCTGGGCCAGTCAGGAGCCCTCAACGGGCACCCTGTCATTACTATTATGCGGCAGGCGGTAACCTGGTCGCCTGATAGCTGATTATTCACCACGAATTTCCGCCTTGCCAACCCGACGGCCATGGAGGAAGGCCGCTTTTTCCAGGGTTTCTTCCAGGCGGTCCGCACCCAGGCGGGGGTCATCCCCCAGCACATGCCCCATTTCCCGCAACAGGCACGCTTCCCAGGCGGCGCCGTCAAATCCAGCCTCGGCGTCGGCAACTCCATCAGCTTTGCGCGGAGTTCCGCCAATCGCCAGGGTGGCTTGCTGAAAACCTGTCCGCATACGCCTCAAATCGCGCGACACATTCGATTCATGTTTCCCCAAAACCTCAGCAACTTCGCGCTGCGACAAACCATGACGCCATACCAGGGCAAGAACCAGGGCCTCACGGTCGCCCAGACCCAGCAACCATTCCGAGGCCAATCGCACAAATTGCGTCACACGCTCTTCGGGAAGTTCCAGCCTTTCGCGAGAAGGGACCGACGCAACAAGCTCAACCACCTTCCGCCCATGCCGGCGCAGGCCATCCAGCACATGGTGGTGAAAAACCGTCAGCAACCAGGGAACAAGCGGGCTGGTACCATCGTACCGGTGCAAAGGGCCCTCGCTTCGCTCGCTATTTCCAGCCAACAGCAATCCCCAAAAGCCCTGAGTGGTCCGCTCCCGGGCCTCCTCATCACCCGGCAGCAGGGCCCGGGCTTTTTCAGACAGGCTTTCCGTCAGCAGACGGCCTGTGGCCGGGACGGTACCTGCCATCAGCCGGATCCAGGCTTTTTCACGCACCAGCAAATCGATTTTTTGCAGGCAAGAGATCGACAGCCACCAATCGCGCAAACGCAAACGGCCCATCCAGGCTTCGGTGGCAACGCCTAATCTGTCCCGCGCCCTGGCAACCACCAGCGATCGCTCCACATGCAGCAGGAATTCGTCCCGAGGCAAAGGCAAATCCGGCCAGGTCAGCCGGCCCAGGTGGTACAGCGGGAGGAGTGGGTCAATTGCCATGATTGCTGCAATTCGTCATTTGCCGGGCACAAAAAGCCAGATTTCCAGGCGGGGCGCCGGGCCTAACGGCTTTTGCCCACCCGGGGGTGGCTGGTCCCCCATCCCGAGCGCAGACACCCTGCGCCAGGAAAACCAGCCAGTCTTTTGAATGACAAACTCACGCCTCATGTGCTCCATCACCGCCGCCGCCTGCCGCTCACTCAGGACTTGCGAAGAAAGGCCCGCTGTGGATTGGCAATACCCAGCCAGCACCACTTCGGAGTTCCCATCGGTCTCCTTCGCCAGTTCGGTTCCCACCGGCACCAGTTTTTTTCGGCCTTCAGGCGTCAGAATGGCGGTACCTGGCTCAAACAGATCCCCCTCGGGGAACCACCAGGAGCGGGCCTTGCATTCAGGCCGGATCAGCAGCCGATCCGGATTCCGGACCAGGCTCCCGAAAAGGGGGACAGACTGCATGGCCTCGGCATCCCGACGGATAGCCAGCATCGTGTCCTGGCCCTGAGCGGCCAGACCCACCAACTGATCATACAAGCGGGTGTCTGTTGCCAGCTTTCCCAGGGAACCCTGCCCGCCATTGATATTTTCCAGACTTTTGCGGGCGGCAAGGGTAAGGTCATCCAGCCCTGTGAGAGATGCCTCCATGCGACGGCCCAGGCGGGGTGCCAGATCGGTGAGCTGTTCCAGGCTTTTTTCCCAATCAGGTGGGGGAACCCCAGCCAGGCTGGCACCCGCCTCGATGGATTCGCTGGCTGTGCCGGGAACTATTTCCAAAGCTTGCCCGCCGACCAAACCCTCTGAAATGATGCGTGGCTGGGCATCAGACCGTAAAACCCGCGAAAAGTCTTGCTCCAGCCGGACCCCCACCACTACCTGATTATTTTCAATCCGGATCCGGGTGACCTCGCCGGCCTGCACCCCCAATACCCGTACCCGGGCGCCCACCTCCAGACCGCGGACGGTGGGAAAAGTGATTTCCAGGTTAAAACCACCCGAGGGCCAGCCACGCCCCCCTTTCAGGGCCAGAAAAATAACTGCAGCCAGGCCCAACAGCACAGCAGCTGCCAAAGCCAGTTGTTGTTTCAGACCCGGCTTGCCCAGCATGTTAGCCTCTCCGGCTGACCGCCAACCCCAATTGCGCCGGATTCCGCAGGCCTGCGCGAAATAGCTGAAACCCGCAAGGCAGATCCGCCCCGATGCTGGCCAAACCGGCCCAGTCGCCCTGATCTTCGCCAGCCAGCGCACTTCGCCAAAATACTGGCAGATAGAACTGCCTGAGTAACCTGCGCCAACCGTCACCAGGTAAATACCCCAGAGTGCTCCTTGCCGCCTCATGAAAAACCTGACGGCCATCGTGATGCGACAAATTCGATCCTATTGTAATGCCCAGGTGAAGGTTTCGTGTCAAAATCCTTGCTGGTTCGCCACGGTCTGCCTTTGCATCGGCAACCACGCTTGGTTTAGGATAAACTCCAACGGCTGGACGGTGCCGGGTGTTCTGAACACGGGCACTCTGGTTTGCATTGCGGTTTGCTGTTGAAAGATCCTCGGAGAAATTCATATGGCCAGCTTCCGGCAGGAATGCCCCAGTTGTGGGGAACTGGTTCTTCTGGATTCCAAGCTGGCGGGCAAAAAAACGGCGTGCACCAAGTGCAAATTCCGTTTCGTCGTGGAAGATCCGAATGCCCACAGCAATGCCGACGATGACGACGACGATGATGATAATGACGACGAAGAGGCTCAGCCTCGCAAGAAGCAGTCAGGCAGCAACGGCACCCTGATTGCAGGTATCGGGGTGGGCGTGGCAGCGCTGCTGGGTTTGGGTGTTGGCGCCTATCTCATGCTCTCGGGCGATGCGCCCAAACCGGCAACACCGGCCACAAATAACGGCGGCGGCAATCCAGCCGCTGGTGGGCCTGGGGTTCCAGGGGCCATGGCACCCCCTGGCATGATGGCCGGTGGTGGCGGGATGGCCATGCCTGGTGCCGGGGGAGCGCCTCCTCCTGATGGTGAAGGAGCGGCGGGTAATCCCCCTGCGGTCCCTCCCGCCGTCGTGGCGGATGATGGCCCCGATGCCAGCAATTTGCTACCACCTGACTCCCAGGCCGTTTTCACTCTCAATCTCGAAAAAGCCCGCGCAGGTTCACTGGGCAGCCTGTTGCTACAGGCCCCCGGCACCCTGGACACCGCTGGCATTCAGGGCACCTGGGGATTTGGCCCTGACAATATCAAACAAATCGCCGTGGGCATGAATCTCGATCGCCCCTGGAACCTGGCGGTATTCCGGCTCGAACAACCGGCAATGGCTGAAGATATTGCCAAAAGGTTTGGCGCCCAGTCGCAATCAATTCCCGGTGGCCCAACGGGTCAGGGTGCGACTATATACCACCTGCCCCGCGAGGTTGACGCCAGTACCAGCGTTTTTGCCCGCATGGCCAATCTTTTGCGCGCAGGCTCAAAACCAACCGGCCCTCTGGCCCTTTATCAGGTCGATGACAACAATCTGGTGATGGCCGATGTGGACCGCCTGAAGGTGTATGTGCAATCCGAAGTGGCCAATCTGAAGCGGCAACCCGATGCCCCCAGCGGTGCCCCCGCAGCTTTGGGCAACGCCCCGGCGACTGATGCGGGCCAGGCCGGCCCCGGTGGACCGGGGGGAATGCCTGGCGGCGGAATGATGCCCGGGGGACCGGGAGGGATGCCCGGCGGCGGCATGATGCCCGGGGGACCGGGGGGAATGCCCGGTGGCGGCATGATGCCCGGTGGCGGAATGATGCCCGGCGGCGGAATGATGCCCGGCGGCGGAATGATGCCCGG
>QWOS01000100.1 GCA_003669555.1 Planctomycetota bacterium | reverse complement strand
CCTCCGGGACTGAAATACCAAACAGTCAACCATGTGGCGATTTAGCCGCAACGCGGCTGCCAGATGTAGCCATGGGCGTGAGCCCATGGGATAGGAATTGCGATATTTTGAGTCCCGGAGGGACGACAGGTAAGTGCCCCGGGTCCTTTCCTGCCGCCCCGTCAGGGCTTATGTTTTTAGCAAATCCAATCCACGGGCTGACGCCCATGGCTACATCGAGTCGTCCCTCCGGGACTAGAATACAAAATAGGCCGCCGCGCCTCGTCGCCGAACTGCACGCCCAGTTCGCCGAGTCCGCGAAACGGGAGCAGGACATCAAAGCAAACCTGAGGGGGCTGGGTTATGGCGGGTAAAGAAACCGTTCAACTTCGCGACGTGTGCGTGAAGATTGGCAGTGGGGCGACGCCTCGCGGCGGCAAGGAGGCTTACAAAGGCGGAGCCACTTCGCTCATTCGCAGCCAAAACATTTACAACGAAGGTTTCCATCGCGACGGCCTTGTTTACATCGACGACGAGCAATCCGCTGAACTCCGAAACGTCGTGCTGCCGCCGAAGGAAATCATGGCCGCCTTCACCGCCAAAGTCGCGCCGCTCTACGCCCAAATCACCGCCAACCTCCACCAATCCCGCACCCTCGCCACCCTGCGCGACACGCTGCTGCCGAAGCTGCTGAGCGGGGAGTTGAGCGTGGCAAAAATAAACGTGGGAGCCAACATCCGATGAACAAGCCCTATTCCATCAAGATCTTCCTGCCCGGCGGCGATCCAGACGGCCTGCGCACGATCGAGAAATCCAACTGGAGTGGGGCGGGCATTGTCATCCCGCGCGCTTTGATGGGCGAAGCAAAGAGCCGCCGTGAACTCACCCGCACCGGCGTCTATGTGCTGATTGGCCCGCCCGAAGAATCGGGGTTGCCGAGCGTCTATGTGGGCGAGGGCGACCCGATCAAGCCGCGGCTCGAACAGCACGCCGTCAAGAAAGACTTTTGGACGAGCTGCATCGCCTTCACGAGCAAAGACGAGAACCTGAACAAGGCCCATGTGCAGTATATCGAGTCACGCCTGATCACCTTCGCCGCACGCGCCAAGCGGTGTGTGCTCGACAACGGGAACGCGCCCGCTTTACCGTCGCTGTCGGAAGCTGATGCCGCCGATGCGGAAGGGTTTTTGTGGGAAATGCTGCTCTGCTTTCCGGTGCTGGGGCTTGCCGTGTTTAGCGCTGCGACGGCAAGCCCGAAAAGTGCGAAGTGGCTCTCCATCACCGCCAAGGGCATCAAGGCCGAAGGAGCAGAAATAGCCGATGGCTTTGTGGTGCGCAGCGGCAGCAGGGCGGTGCAAAGTGACCGACCTTCGTGCCCTGAACAGATCAAACAAATGCGGGCCGCTCTCATTGGTAATGGTGTACTCAAGCTGGTGAGCGGTAGTTACACTTTCACGCAGGATTACACCTTCTCCTCGCCCTCGACGGCTGCTGGAGTGGTGCAAGGCGGCGCCGCCAACGGTCGTATGGCCTGGAAGACCCAAGACGGCAAGACACTCAAAGAATTACAGAAGGCCGAGGTAAAAGCATGAGCACTCATCCCTCACCAGCAACCCAGCCGAAACTCTACATCTTTGAATGCAATAGTGAGACCTACCTCACCTGCATGGAAAAAGGCCTGTTTGGTTCCAATAAAAACTGGCCCCTGGCGGTGAAGAAAGGGGATTTTTGCCTCTTGCATCATCTGGAAGCCGGCACCTTGCTGGGGCTGTGGAAGACAGCATCAGATGGCGGGCGTCATCTTGACGCCAGAGCATGGAAAGGGAAGTTCCCCTACCAGGTGAAAGTGATGCAGGCTTCCGCAAAAATTGATGAACTGGCAAAGGCTTTCATTGCCGAGTTTCAAGCGGATCCGGTGGTTGGCCGTTTCGACCCGGTTGTGGAGGGGGAACTGGCGGCCAAAATCATGGCGGCGCTGCAAAGTCTCCAGGTACCACCCCCATGAGTATGAATGAAGATACCGTTGAGATGGCCGCCATTGAATGGTTCAAAGAGCTTGGCTACGCCTACGCCGGCGGGCCCGGCCTTGCACCGGGTGAATCGGCATCGGAAAGGGAATCGTTTGGCTCGGTGGTGCTGGAGGGGCGGCTGCGATCTGCACTGGCGCGAATCAATGCGAAAATGCCAGCCGAGGCCAGGGAAGAGGCCTTCCAGAAAGTGCTACGCCATGGCACCCCATCGCTGATGCAAACCAACCGGGCCTTTCATGAGGTTCTGCGGGATGGGGTGTTGGTGGAATACAAGCGGGCTGATGGTTCGATTGCCGGCGAACGGGTGGGGCTGATTGATTTTGACCGGCCCGAAAAGAATGACTGGCTGGTGGTCAATCAGTTCACGGTGGTGGAGGGACAGCATAACCGCAGGCCGGATATCGTGCTGTTTGTCAACGGCCTGCCCCTGGCTGTTTTCGAATTGAAGAACCCGACTGATGAAGACGCCACCATCTGGAGCGCCCATTCGCAACTGCAAACCTACAAGGCCCAGATTCCAGCCCTGATGCACACCAACGCGTTGCTGGTGGTCAGTGATGGCATCGAGGCCCGCCTGGGCTCCATCACCGCCAACCAGGAATGGTTCAAGATATGGCGCACCATCGACGGCAAGACAGAAGCTCCCAAAGGTTGGTTGCAGTTGGAGGTTTTGATCAAGGGCGTCTTCGAAAAGCAGCGGTTTCTGGATTTGCTGAAACATTTCATCGTCTTTGATGAAGATCCCGACTCCGGGAAAGTGCAAAAGATTATCGCTGGCTACCATCAGTTTCATGCCGTGAATCTCGCGGTGGCGGAAACGGTGCGTGCCAGTGGCATGAGCCAGACCAGCCAGGGCAAAAACGATGTCACCGCAGACCGCAAGGTGGGTGTGGTCTGGCATACGCAGGGCAGCGGCAAGAGTTTTTCGATGCTGTTCTATGCCGGGCGGATCGTGCGGCACCCAGCCATGGGGAATCCAACCCTGGTGCTGCTGACTGATCGCAACGATCTGGATGACCAGCTCTTTGGCCAGTTCCAGCGGTGCCATGACATTCTGGGCCAGATACCTGTCCAGGCCGACAACCGGGAGCATTTGCGGGAGCTGCTGAACCGGGCCAGTGGCGGGGTGGTATTCACCACCATCCACAAGTTCATGCCGGAGGACACCGAAAAAATGCCGAGGCTGAGCGACAGGCAGAACATTATTGTCATCGCGGATGAAGCGCACCGCACCCAGTATGGCTTCGGCGGCAAGGTGAATCCGAAAACCGGCAAAAAGGCCTATGGTTTTGCCCGCAATCTGCGCGATGCCTTGCCAAACGCATCGTTCATCGGCTTCACCGGCACACCCATCGAGCAGACAGACGCCAACACCCGGGGTGTTTTTGGCAACTACATCAGCATTTATGACATCAGGCAGGCGGTGGAAGACAAGGCAACGGTACCCATTTATTATGAAAGCCGGATTGCCAGGCTGGCCCTTAATGAAAAAGAATTACCCCGTATTGATGCGGAATTTGACACCATCACCGAGGCCGAGGAACAGACAGCCAGGGACAAGTTGAAAAGCAAATGGGCTGCGGTTGAAGCCGTGGTGGGCGAGGCCAAGCGGATCGGACAGGTTGCCGCTGATTTGGTTGTCCATTTTGAGAGAAGGCTGGAAGCCCTGAACGGCAAGGCGATGATTGTCTGCATGAGCCGGCGTATTTGTGTGGATCTTTACAACGCCCTGGTCAGGTTGCGCCCGGCATGGGCGGGGGCACCGGATGATGATGCGGAGGCGGAGAAAAACACCACCTGCCTGGTGAAAGTGGTGATGACGGGTGCAGCCACCGATGGCCCCGATTGGCAACCGCATATTCGCAGCAAAGACCGGCGCAGGCTCATGGCCAACCGGTTCAAGGACCCCAGGGACCCTTTCAGGATTGTGATTGTGCGCGACATGTGGCTGACAGGCTTTGATGCGCCCTGCCTGCACACCATGTATGCCGACAAGCCCATGCAGGGCCATGGATTGATGCAGGCCATTGCCCGGGTCAACCGGGTATTCGACAACAAGCAAGGCGGCCTGGTGGTTGATTACCTGGGCCTTGCCGACCAACTGAAAAAGGCGCTGGCCACCTATACCGATAGTGGCGGCAAGGGGACACCTGCCAATGACATTGGCCTGGCCATTGATGTGCTGTTGGAGAAACACGGCATTGCCTGTGACATGTTCCATGGTTTTGACTGGTCGAAATGGGCCACAGGCGCGCCGATGGAAAGGCTGGCGCTCATACCCGCAGGGCAGGAGCACATCCTGCAACTGGAAGATGGCAAGAACCGTTTTGTGAAAACGGTCCGCGAGATATCCGGCGCGTTCTCGCTGTGCTCATCGAGCGATCAGGCCAGCGATATCCGGGATGATGTCGCTTTCTTCCAGGCGATAGCCTCGGCTTTGACCAAGAACAACACCGAAAGAGGCAAGACGCCCGAGCAGATCGATGCTGCCGTGCGCCAACTGGTATCGCGGGCCATTACCACAGAGGGCGAGGTCATTGATGTCTTTGCCGCGGCTGGCTTGAAGCGCCCGGATATCAGCATTCTGGATGAACGGTTCCTGGTGGAAGTGCGGGGGCTGAAACATAAGAATGTCGCGGCGGAATTATTGGCCAAGCTGCTGAAAGACGAGATCAAGGTTCGGTCCCGCAAGAATCTGGTACAGTCGCAGCTCTTTAGTGAAAAACTGAAGCTGACCCTGAACGCCTACCATAACCGGGCCATTGCCACGCAGAAAGTCATCGAAGCACTGATCCAGTTGGCCAGGGAGATGAGTGAAGCGGGTAAACGGGGCGAGGAATTGGGCCTGACGGATGACGAGGTTGCTTTCTACGATGCCCTGGCTGCCAACGAAAGTGCGATCAAGCTGATGGGGAATGATGGGTTGAAAGTGATCGCTACCGAACTGGTGACCCGGGTCCGGGCCAGTGTGACGATTGACTGGACTCTTCGCGAGAGTGCCCGGGCCAGGATTAAAGTGATGGTGAAGAAAATCCTCCGCAAGTATGGCTTCCCGCCCGACCTGACAGATGGGGCCACCCAGACGGTGCTGGCCCAGGCCGAGCTGCTATGCGCCGGCTGGGTGTGACCCGTGGCCTGAAAAGGCGTGGCGGGCAAGCAGGCAGCAACAGCCCCACGGCCGGTTGGCCCCTATGTTCCGGGCACGGCAAGCCCGTGGCACCAGCCCGTTCCCAAGCCCTGGCAGGCTTTCATTGGCACTCACGCCCATATAAATACCATGCAGTCAAATTGAACAGGTGGAGAAGTTTTTCCTGATAGCTTGTTTTTCACGGTGATGGATATTTTATCGCGCGCCAGGTTGGCAGCCTGACTTGGCAACACCGAGCTACCTGGGATCGGTGACTTGTTATACTTCAGCCGAATCACCCAGGAATTCGTATTCGAATCCAAAAGCTTTTTGTCTTGGTAAACAAACGCACCCGGGCCAATGGTTATACCCGGGTCAGTCCCGAAATCCGTCCCTGTGATAACGAGGTATGAAAATTTGTCATTGGTATTGTAATTAAAAAGAGGGTTTGAATCGATAACAGGAGAAGCAGGTGCAGGGAGCATGGTTAATAATCCGAATGCCCCAAGAGCTCCGCGCCGGGAAATGGACAAGTCCGGTTCGCCATCACTTCGCACCTGCGACACCACACCGGAATAATCGCCAGAAAAACTTCCATCCTCGGGAACAGGGCCAACAGGGGATTTGCCAGTCATTTTTGGATTTTCCATGTAGCCTGCAGGAATCATTCAGCCAGCACTATCCGGCGACCAAAACAAGTGCCGCCGGATAGTGCTTAAACTACCATTGTCTGGGGGCCTGTCAACTTGACCGGGGCCAAGCGACACGCGACCCAATTCCCAAAGTCTGGCGATCGGGTTATTGCCAAACTGGGGCTGTCTTGCTGTGCAATTTTCCTGTAATATGACATAAAGGTCCGGAATTGTCCGTCCGGGCCATTTTTTCTGGCCAGTTCCACAGGGGGATTCACCGTGCCAAGCTTCACCACGATTGGTCCGATGCTCAGGGCCTCCACGGCCAGTGAATTGATGGGCCCAACCCTGGTCTCGCTGCGTGGCAAGGCCACAGTAGCCGAGGCTGTGGCCTTGTTCACCGACAAGGGATACCATGCCGCTCCCGTGATCGATAAGGCGGGCCGCCCGATCGGGGTGCTGACCCAGGGGGATATCCTGTCGCACGACCGGGAGCATGGCACCCATTTGGCGCACAGGCCATCCGACCGAGTGCCGGTTGGTTTCACCGAGGAAGATGTTGATGTCACCCTGGTGGAAGATATCATGACGCCCGCCATATTCTGTGTCTTGCCCAGCACACCAACCAATGAGGTGATTGCGGAGCTGCTGAAGCTGAAAGTGCATCAGTTGTTTGTGGTGGATGCCGCCGGGGTGCTGGTGGGGGCCATCAGTGCTATCGATATTGTCCGGCGTTTGGTGTGATGGAAAAGCCTGTCTCGCTCTGGGAACATATACCAGGTATTCACCCGCTGGTTCGGGCGGATATCCGCCCGGCCGCTGGCGTTTGTCTGCGCGGTGCTGATCATTGCCAGGCTGGCAGGCGAGGCCCGTGAGCGTGTCCAACGCGGTGAGTCAGATACCGGTGATTTGCCCGACCGGTGACAGGGAAGCCAGGGCTGTTGATCAGCTCCAGCCTCGGCTGGCTGAGGCTTTTCGTTCAGTGGTCTCCCGCGCCGGCGCCTGTCAAAGTCGACTTGAGATGGCCTAGCCGGTGGATATTGTGCGTCATGGGTGGCACCGCTACTCACCAGGCATTTTGCAGGATCTCCAGAACTTCCCCGGCCGATGGTCGACGCGGGTTGACACGCCAAAGCCGTTCGATGCCGGCGCGGGGCGCTGCCCGGGCCATCTGTTCTGGCTGCATGCCCAGGTCGCGCAGCCGTAGCGGGATGCCGATTTGCCGGGTAAGTTTTTCAACCAGGGTCACCGCCAGAGCGGCTGCATCCGGCTCAGCGAGTCCCTGCGTGTCGCCACCCAGCAGCGTGGCAACGCGGGCGAACCGGCTAGCCCGGGCCGGCAGATTGTAGCGCATCACATGGGGCAACAGCAGCCCGTTGCCGGCCCCATGGCTCACATGCACCTCGCTGGCCACGGCGTATTCCAGGGCATGGACCAGAGCCACCCCGGCATTGGAGAATGCCATGCCCCCCAGAGTGGCAGCCAGCGCCATGCCCTCACGGGCTTCGCGATCGGTGCCATCGGCCACCGCGCGGGCCAGGAATTGGCCACACAGCCGGATGCTCTCGGTGGCAGCCAGATCGGCCATGGGGTTGCTGCCCTGGTAGCACGAGGTTTTGCCAGCGGGAAGCGCGTAATGGGCATTGTCGACCGCTGTGAAGGCCTCGATGGCGTGAACCAGGGCATCGATACCACTGTCAGCGGTAACCTGTGCCGGGCAGGTGAGGCTCAGGGCTGGATCGACCAGGGCGGCGCGGGGGCGCAGGTATTGGCTGAGGCAGCTTACCTTCATGCCGGCGCCAGGATCTGTGAAGACCAGCGCCGAACTCACCTCGGAACCAGTGCCTGAGGTGGTAGGCACGCAGATCAGGGGCAGGATGGGGCCGGGGATGCGATCTTCCCCGGCGTAGTCGGTGGGCTTGCCGCCGTGGGTCAGGCAAGTGGCAACAATCTTGGCCATGTCCATGTTGCTGCCGCCGCCCAGGCCGATAATACCGTCGGGTTGGCAGTCGTGGCCCGCCTGAAGCGCGCGCAGCACCGCAGCCAGGGAGGGTTCCGGCTCGCCGCCATGGAACTGCTCATGGTGGATGCCCGCGCCGCGCAGGGAAGCGGCCAGTGTCTCAACGATGCCGAGGCGTTCGAGGATGGAGTCGGTGATGATCAGCAGCCGGCGCAAACCCAACCGGATGGCGACTTCACCGACTTCGCTGGCAGCACCCCAGCCGAATCGCATCTGACTGGCGGTGTGGAATGTCCAAATGGTTCGCATGGTGGCAATCCGTAAAAATAACGATCCACTGGCAATTGCCGCCGGGCCGTTTATGGTTCACACTGTCTCTGACAATCAGATCTTAGCCCCGTGGACGGGGGAGGGCGAGTGATATGGTGGATACCCAGACATCGGCAGGGCCTTCTGACGGATTGCAGCCAGAATGTGCGCCTGCCCGGATCGGGGTGGTAACAGTTTCTGATCGCGCCAGCGCGGGGGTATATGCCGACCGTGGCGGCCCCGCCATTGTTGACTTTTTGACCAGGGTGCTGACCAGCCCCCATGTGCTGGTCAGCAAACTGATCCCGGATGAACAGCCTGTGGTGGAAGCGACGCTGCGCGAACTGGCCGACGAGCTCGGGTGTTGCCTGGTGGTCACAACGGGGGGTACAGGCCCTGCTCGTCGGGATATCACCCCGGAGGCCACGCTGGCGGTTTGCGAACGGGAAATGCCAGGCTTTGGCGAACAAATGCGGGCCGCTTCGCTCAAATCGGTTCCCACGGCGATACTTTCCCGGCAGGTGGCTGGAACCCGGGGCGGTTGCCTGATCATCAACTTGCCGGGGAAACCAGCCGCCATCGAGGAATGTCTTCTGGCAATATTCGCGGCTGTACCCTACTGCATCGACCTGATGGGCGGCCCGAAGCTGGAAACCGACGCCGCGCTGGTGAAGGCTTTTCGTCCGGGCAAATAAGCGGCATGGCAGCGGTGGGGCCGGAAAGCACAATCAAACAGGAGGTGAGTTGCATGAGCAGTCTGGTGATCGACCTGAATGCGGATCTGGCAGAAGGGGCCGGCTGGGACGGTCCCCTGCTGCAGGTGGTGACTTCCGTGAACCTCTGTTGTGGTGCCCATGCCGGCAGCGTGGCCGAAACAGACCGGGTGCTGCGCCTGGCAGTGGCAGAGAAGCAGGTCCGGCCTTTGGGAATTGGCGCCCATCCCGGTTTGCCGGATCGGCAGGGAATGGGGCGGACCATACTGGAATATTCCCTGGAAAATATGTCTGACTGGATGAATTATCAGGTGGAAGTGCTGGTTGGGCTGGCCGAAAAAGCGGGTACACGGCTGGTTCACCTGAAACCCCACGGCACTCTTTACCACATGGCATGCTCCGTGGGTGAGGTGGCGGCGGCGGTGGTGCGGGTGGCCCAGCGCTTCGATCTTGCCGTGCTGGGTCTGCCTGCCAGCGCCTTGCACATGGCCTGCCAGGGACGCGTGCCGTTTTGGGCCGAGGGTTTTGCCGAGCGCGGTTACACCCCTGAAGGTGGCCTGATTCCCCGTGGCCAGCTGGGGGATTTGCTCACCGATCCGGATGCGGTCTCGGCACAGGTTGGGCGTCTGGCAGGTGATGGCGTGGCCACTATTTGCGTGCACGGCGACAGTCCAGGGGCCCTGGCCCTGGCGATTGCCGCCCGACGAAGCCTTGCGCTGGCAGGTTATCGGCTACAGCCCGTAAGTACGTAAAAAAACCGCCGGGACTTCCTGCCCCAGGCGGTTTTTCGAAGACTGACAGCAAAGTATCCCGTCAGTCTCGAAAGTCAGCTTCCGTTGCAGCCGTTCTTCTTGTGGCTCTTCAGGAGGCCACCACGATCGCCGCCGGTGCAGCCTGAGCAGCCGTTGTCACGGTCTTTCAGGCGGCTCATGATGCCAGCCTTGTCGCCGCCGGTGCAGCCGCCGGTGCAGCTACCAGTTGCGGCATCATTCTTCTTGCACTTCAGGAGGCCACCACGATCGCCGCCGGTGCAGCCTGAGCAGCCGTTGTCACGGTCTTTCAGGCGGCTCATGATGCCGGCCTTTTCGCCACCCTTGCAGCCACCGGTGCAACCGGTGCAGGTGGAAACAACAACAGGAGCGGGGGCGCAGGAGTCTGCCTTGTTCTTGAAAAAGAAATCAGGAGCCTGGGTCCCGGTGGACAAAGCAATCAACACAATCGCGCTCAACATGGATGTATTCTCCAAAGGTGATAAAGGGACCGCCACTGGAGGCAACCAAGGAGTCCCGCAAACTGCCCAAAACACAACAACCACAGCCCTGACTGGGAAGGAAGGGCCGTCTATTAATCAGGGTAAAGATTGGAAGAGAGCGGTCAATGGGTCAAATGGAATAAATTTGCCGGTTGTATGGCCTTTTCGGCGGCGGCGGCAGGAGGCTTCGCTGAAATGGGTATTTTGGGGTGTGTGGATTGTGCCTTGTCGGTTAACCCAGATTCCTGACGATGGTTCCTGTGCGGGAATCCCGTGAAGGCACTCCCCAAGTGTGGCCAAGCCGCATAAATTGATGGGGGTGGAGGCAAAAATGCGCTTGGGAAACTGGGGCCGGAACATTCCAAAGGGGTGCATCCTTTTTTGGGTTCAAACCGGTTACTTCTGCACGGTCCTGGTGTCAGGGAAACCTGCTTTTTGCTGGACCTGGCCCGTTAGAGATGTGAGCCAGCACTTTCAGATGCCGTTATCACCACGATTTCGTGTTTTTTCATGAAGCACGGCTTGCAAGTGCTGAAGCATGGTGCAGCTGACCTGCTGATGGATACTGGCTGGGCTGGGCTGCGAGACAGGGGGGTGGGGCCTGGGGGGCCGGCTGATGGCTGGTCTTTTGCTGTCACTCAAGCCCTGGCCGGTAATCATGCAGCGGAAAATGTGGCCTGTCTGGAATTCGCGCTGGTGGGGCCGCAACTGGAGGCTTTGGATACCGTAGGCTGTGCCCTGGGTGGGGCAGTCGCCCGGGCAGTTCTGATCCGGGTCGATGGCACCCGGCGGGTGCTACCGCCCTGGTGCGGATTCACCCTGTATTGCGGTGACCGGCTGACCATCGGTCCCGTGACGGACGGTTTGCGCGGTTATCTGGCGGTGGCGGGGGGATTTGCTGCGCCGCGGGTGGCAGGCAGTCGTCAAAGCCTGCAGCCACTGCGCCTGCCGGGGGTGTTGACCGCGGCAGGTGGTCCGGGGCTGGGCCGGTTCATGGACCCGCACTGGGCGGCACCGCATCTGGAGCAGGCAGGGGAGCCCTTGCGGTTGCTGCCCGGGCCGCAGTGGTCTGATCTGGGCTGGGAAGGGGAGGTCTCTCCCCTTTTTCGGGTGGGGGACAGGGTGGACCGCATGGGGGTCCGGCTGGTTGGTGAGGACGGAATGTGCCGGCTGCCACCGGGTGGGCTTCTGAGTGAACCAGTCTGCCCGGGAGTGGTGCAGGTGCCCGCCAGTCAGGAATGGATCATACTGGGGATGGGCTGTCAGACTCTGGGTGGCTATGCCAGGTGTGGGCAGGTGATTGCCGCCGACATGAGCCGGGTGGGCCAGTTGGGCCCAGGGCGGGGTGTGCGTTTCCGGCGAGTGGAAATGCCTGAGGCGCTTGAGGCCAATCAGCGATACGATCTGGAGCTGAGGCGGCGTTGCCAGATGGCCTTGGTGGCTGGTAGGGATAGGGCAGGATTTTATCAGGGATAATGCCGGACACGGCGGGAGAATCGATCATGGCGAAGATATTTATTGGGCCTTCACCTCTTTCATCGGTGCCAGACTGGGAATACAGCCAGATCATCAGGTCGGCGGGCCATGAGGTGGTATACAACCCGATCAACCGGCAACTGGTGGAAAGCGAAGTGATGCACCTGCTCACGGGGATGGATGCCGTGGTGGCGGGTAGTGAACCCTACACACGGGCGGTGTTGCAGGCTCATCCGGGTTTGAAAGTGGTGGCCCGGGTGGGTGTAGGTTATGACACGGTGGATGTAGCCGCGGCCACCGAATTGGGCAAGGTGGTGACCATCGCCCCGGGCACCAATCATGGCTCGGTGGCGGAGCACGCTTTCGCCCTGATGCTTGCCTGGGCCAAAGGGATTGTCAAACAAGATGCGGGCATGCGACGCGGCGAATTTTTGCGGGGAATCAACACGCCTTTGCGCGGCAGCACCCTGGGAATTGCCGGGTTGGGCCGGGCTGGGCGAGCGGTGGCGGAACGCGCGCTGGTCTTTGAGATGCGCGTGGTGGCCTTCGACCCCTATCCCGACCAGGGCTATTGCCTGCGGCGGGGTATCAAAATGGTGGACTGGGCGGGGCTGCTGGCGGAAAGCGATTGGCTAAGCCTGCATCTGCCCAGCACCCGTGAATCGCACCATCTGATGAGCGACAAGGCCTTTGCCGCCATGAAGCGGGGAGCGGTGCTGATCAACACTGCCCGGGGCGCGGTGGTGGATGAGAAGGCCCTGGAGAAAGCACTCGATTCCGGGCATCTGGGCGGTGCCTGCCTGGATGTTTATGAGGAAGAGCCCCCCGGAATATTGCCATTTTTCGGCCGGGACAATGTGGTGCTTACACCCCATGCCGCCGGCGTAGACCAGAAGTCGCTGGCGGACATGGCCCAGTCGGCGGCCCAGGCGGCGGTGGATATTTTGGCCGGGCGATGGCCCACAGAGAAGATTGTCAATCGGGAGCTGGGGCGGGAGGACTGACCGGCTGGTAAAAAAAGGCTGGTCGCCAGGGGCGCGACCAGCCGGATTCTCAGCGGCGCCAAGTGTAGGTGGCAGCCTGGCCAAAGCTCTCCTCCACTTCCACAGCGAGCACTTCGGGGAAGTACTGGTGGCGGGTTTCCAGCTCTTTGAGGATGCGCTGGGCGAGGTAACGGGCCAGCAGCTCGGCGGTGGTGTTCTCAATGGGCAGCATGAGGCAGTCTTTGCGAGGGAACCGCCATTCGCTGTCTTTGAAGTTGACGATGACCGTGCGCTCATCACCCTCCACCCGGATGAGAGCGTTCCGGTCGGGAAGTATCATTTTGTGATCGAGTTCGTCGGTCAGGTCGCGGGCGATACGCTTGAGGGCGATAAAATCAAAAACATAATGGTTGGAATCGAGCGGGCCTTCGATCGACACCGAGGCACGATAGTTGTGCCCGTGCAGGCATTCGCATTTGTCTGACTCGTAGCTGATGAAGTGGCCGCTGCAAAAGACCAGATAGTCTTTGGAAACCCGCACCATAAACCGTTCGACCGCCATGACACCTCCATGGAAAGAACAAAGCACCAGCTGGATTCATTGTAATGAAAAGGGCACGCCCAGGCCTGCGGTCAGGCCCAGTCGGCCATGTCAGGGCCAGATTCCTTCACCAATCCACCACGGGAAGATGCAGGGTAGTTCCAGCTGGCCCGTGAGAAATGCGGCGAAAAGGGTAGCTCCCACCCTGTCAGCGGTGGTGCCAGGGTTGCGGGAATGGCCCTGGGCCCGCAGGAAGCTGTCTAGGTCTGTCAGGGCTTTCCAGCCCGCCTGACGGTGTGGCCAGCCAGATCGGGCGGCCAGTCCCGCCAAACGGGATGCCTCAACCGCCTCGGCCTCGCCCCGCTTGCGGGCGATGAGGCTGTCGGGGGCAAGGGCCATCAGGTACAGATGCAGCAGCACGATGGCCCCCTCCAGGCAACCCGTGTGCTGCAAGCCGCCTCCCAGCGTGGGCAGGTGCAGGTCGAACAGCTCGGCAAAGCCGCCTGCCCATAGTGCGGCCACCTGGTCGCGCCCCGCCGCCAGCCGCATGCATTCCACCAGGCTGATGGCAGGTTCGCTCGCCAGATCCTCGCCAGCGACCGTGCCCAGGCCAGCCGGCGCGGCGAGACGGATGGCCTGGTAGACCAGCCGGGCATCCTCCACGGTGGTGGCGGCCACCAGCCGGGCCACCCCCGTGCGGGTATCCTCTCCCCGTGGCACTGCCGCCAGTGGGGCCAGTAAAAGCACCAGACCCAGGTTGGTGTTGCTGCCCACGCTGGTGCGAGTAGCGCGCACCGCCTCCAGGATGGTCTGGCCCAGGGGCCGACACGGTGCCCGCCCCAGGATCGGGCCAATTGCCGCCGCCGAGGTCAGGAAGTCGTGCAGATGCGTGTCAGCGAAGTCATGGGTGCGGCTCACATTGCCTGGCTTGCGGGCCACACATTCCCATTGGCAGGCAACCTGTGCCCACAACGACAGGCGGTCGGCCCAGGGGGTGGTATCGTCGATAGACTGGCTCATGGCTTGTTTCCCAATGCGTGATCCACCAAAGCGGCCGCCACATCGAGGCCCGTGGCCTCGGTCAGGCCACGCCAGCCCGGCACCGCGTTCACCTCGATGATCCACCATTTGCCCTGCCCGTCGATCAGCAGATCCACCCCGGCCATGGTCGCACCCATCAGGCTGGCGGCCTCCAGCGCCAGGCTGGCGGCCTCGGCGGCCGGGGTGGCAGGGCGGGCGATGGCACCCTGAGCCACATTGGTGCGCCAGTCCTGACCCCCGTGCCGGGTCATGGCGGTGAGCACTCGGCCTGCCAGGGTGAAGACACGCAGGTCCCAGCCGGGGTGGCGGACAAAGGCCTGCAGGTAGAGTGCCGCCCCCAGCCGCTCCAGGGTGGTGGCCACGCGCCAGGCGCTCTCCCGATCGGTGACCCGTACCATGCCCCTCCCCTCGGATCCGAAAAGGGGCTTGAAAACGATATCGCCCCCCAGGCCATCGAAGGCTTCCATGGCTTGTGCCGATGTCTGGCAGCAGAGGGTGGGCGGCACAGGCAGCCCGGCGCGGCCCAGGCGGGCGGTGGTGAGAAATTTGTCGACGCAGCCCTCGAGGGCGCGCGGGCTGTTCATCACGCGCAGCCCCGATTCGGCTGCCAGATGGAGCAGATCCATTCGCAGCACCACCTGCTCGAGCGTGCCACCGGGGATGGTGCGCACCATCACGCCGGCAGCACGACGCAGCAGGGGATCGGTGCCCTGGTGGTCGCCCAGCAGGGAGGCAAAGGGGGCCACAATGCACGGGGCGCCACGGGCGGCGAAGGCGCGCTCGAGGTCACGCACATGCCAGCCACGATTGGAGGCGGCGATGATCCAGGGCTGGTTCATGCCCCGAACGAACGCCGCAGCAGGTCGGTACGCGTTTCGCCAAAAACGCGGCTCCGGCCAGTGGTCAGGTCGTGCAGCACCAGTTCGGCCGGGGCGAACAGGCGGGGATCGATCTTGTAGAAGTCACCTCCCGCGGCCTTGAAGATCTCCGCGAATGGCTGGCCATGGGCGGGGGAGGCGCTGGAGGTTGTTTTGGGGCCAAGCTCGTCAATGAGGCCCTCCTGCCCGGGCCTGGTACTGACAAACAGCTCCACCCGGCTGCCGTACAGGATGGCATCGTTGCTGCGGCCGATGGCACCGATGGTGTCGGGGCAGGGAGCGGGTAGCGGAGCGCAACCCATGCCACTCACCACGCACTCCAGGGGGAAGCCCGCCTCGTGCATCTGGTGTAAGGCTGTTTCCAGCGAACGGGCCACCACCTGCACCATGCCGGCGATGCTGGTGGTGGGTGCTACCAGCAGGGTGATCCGGTCTGGCTCGAGGCCCAGTTTTCCGGCCAGATGCAGAATGACCTCAGCGGTCGGCAACTTGCCAGTCTCGAGCACCCCCACCGCCACATCGGTGGTCTCATGAATTCCCAGCTTTTTTAGGATGGGCTCACTTCCCAGGCGGGCGCGCATGGGGCCTGAACCCATGGCGAAGTATTTTCCCACCGCTACTTGCATACCCGCGTACTGGCTGCCCAGGCAGGCCAGGACAGGCCGGTCAGTGCGGATTGTCACCCAGGGGCCGCGCCAGCCAGCCTGCTCCCCTGGCACCAGATCCACGGTGGCCAGATCAGCAAGACACACCCGCGCCAAAGCCAGGCCCGCGCTCATGCCGCCAGGTGCCCCGATGCCAGCATCCAGCACCCGGGCCCCGGCCACAGTGTGGCTGACCATGCCCAGGTTAGCCAGGTTGTCGACCAGGCTATCCACCAGTTCGGCCGCCCGATGATTCAACACGATTGCCATGCCAGACCCACCCGGTACTTGTGAAGGCGATTTTCCACTCAAAGTGTCCCGCCACCCGGTTAGAATACAACCCTGCGGTATCAGGAGACGCCGATTTCCAGCAAAGTCATGGCAGCCTGCCTGGCTTCGGATGGATCCCAGGGGGCCAGTCCACCATGAAAACGCTAGTTTGGATGGGTTCCCCGGTCGTTTGGGGCCTGATGGTGGGGATGTTTTGGCTGGTCGGCTGCGCCGCCGAACCCCCTGCCGGTACCCTGAAAGAAGGCATGGCCTGGATCCCCACCGGCAGTTTTGTGCTGGGAAGCAAGGAATTCGAGGACGCCGGCCCGCCACTCGAACTGAAAGTGCCAGGCTTCTGGCTGGATGTCACCGAGGTGACCAATGCGGCGTTCGCGCAATTTGTCCAGGAAACCGCCTATGTGACCGATGCCGAGAAGCCGACAGAGGCGCCCATGCCGGGGCAGAAGGGCTTGCCGCCGGGGTCGTTTGTTTTTGTGCCACCTCCGGGCGGGCCGGATGGCAAGGTGGCGCTCGATGACCATTGGCAGTGGTGGCAGTTTGTGGCGGGGGCCTGCTGGCGCAATCCGCAGGGGCCGGGCAGCGGTATCGATCAGATGGAGTCTCACCCGGTGGTGCATATCAGTTGGAACGATGCCCTGGCCTACTGCCGGTGGGCCGGAAAAAGGCTACCCACCGAGGCCGAATGGGAACGCGCCGCCCGTGGGCCGTTCGCCGCAGCGGTGCTACCCTGGGGCGACGAGCTGAATCCGGGGGGAGCCTGGCTGAACAATATCTGGCAAGGAAAATTCCCCGGTGAGAACACCCGGGAAGACGGCTTCGCGGCTACCGCACCAGTGGGCAGTTACCCGCCCAGCCCCTGGGGGCTCCACGACATGTCAGGCAATGTCTGGGAATGGTGCAACGACTGGTATGCCCCTGATACCTACTGGCGGTTGCGTGCCAGGCACTCTTTCACCCCCACCGAGGCCGATAGCCACGACCCCGCCGAACCGGGCGTACCCAAGCGGGTACAGCGCGGCGGCTCGTTCCTGTGCAGCGATTTGTATTGCGTCCGTTACCGTTTGGGCAGCCGGGGCAAGGGTGAGCCTGTTTCAGCGGCGGTCCATGTGGGTTTCCGCTGTGCAAAATGAGCATTCAGGCAGGCCAGTCATTCGCCATCGTCAACAAAGTCAACCGATGGCAGCGACGGGACAAAGCCGCGCTCAGCCCCCTCGGTGAGTAGGCGGCGGACTGCCTCGCGGCCACGGGGGCCATAATCAACCGTCCACTCGTTCACATACATCCCCACAAACCGATCCGCCAGCGATTGGTCGAGATTGCGGCCATAGCGCATGGCGTATTCCAGGGCCTCGGGACGGTTTTCCAGGGCATGGCGAATGCTCTGGCGAAGCAATCGGCTGATAGTCACCAGCAAGTCGGGGCCCAGGTCGCGCCGCACTACATTGCCACCCAGCGGCAGGGGCAGGCCAGTGCGCTCCTGCCACCATACCCCCAGATCCACCACCAGTTTCAGCCCCTGCTTCTGATAGGTGAGTTGTCCCTCGTGGATAATCAGGCCAGCGTCGTACTCACCCGCCTCTACGCGGTCGAGGATCTGGTCGAAAGGCACCACCCCGTACTCGAACTGGTCGCCCAGCAGCAGTTTCAGCGTCAGAAAGGCGGTGGTGAGGGTGCCGGGGATGGCGATGCGCTTTTTTGCCAGTTGGGTGAGTGTCAGGTTTTCGCGGGCCACGACCATCGGTCCGTAGTGGTCGCCCATGCTGCAGCCCGAGGGGAGCAGGGCATACTGGTCAGCCAGGTGGGGGTAGGCGTGCAGGGAGATGGCGGATATTTCCAGTTCGCCCCGGCGGGCGCGCTGGTTGAGCGTCTCGATATCTTCCAACTGATGGACAAACTTCAGGCCACCCGTGTCGATCTTGCCATGGGTGAGGGCATGAAACATGAACGCATCGTCAGGATCAGGGCTGTGGCCCACTCGCAAAACGATGGAAGCCGGGGCAGGGTGGCTGGTCATGGAATTCTCCGGTGATGGTGCTACTTCCTGAACCGTACCAGCAGGCCACGAGACCACAACGCAACATCACCAATTCGCAAAGGACGGATCTGGTCTTGATATCAGTCGGACAGAATGGCCGGTGGTGCGCCCAGCCGGCTGATAGTTAGATACATCATCACTCCGCCGCCCAGCACGATCAGCAAAGCCATAAGCCAAAACTGATAGCCGCTAAACAGGCTGGAATCCTTGGAGTTGGCATAAGTCATCCCACCCGAGCGTTTGGACTTCTTCTTTTTTTTGCCTGAGGAATCTCCAGTGGAGGTGCCCCGGGTTTTCAGGCGGATTCGTTGGCGCGTTTTAGTAGGTGCGGGGGTGACGGAAGACGCCTGGGGATCTGGGCCCGCAGCAGGGTGACCAGAAGGGGCATCGCTGGCGGCTGCGGGCTGTTCCGTAGGTTCAGACATAACACTTGCCTGGGGAAAAGGGGCGGTTTTGGGGTAAGGCAATCGGGCGGGCAGGTTTTTTTATTCAAGGCCCTGGCGGGTTATTGATCCGGGGCTAAAGGGCCCTTGAATACGGCTTTTTTGCGAGTTAGCTCGAGATAGACCAAGCTGTCGCCGCGGCTTTCAAGCGAGGTGGGCCGTTTGCCCTTTTCGGGGACCTTGCTCCAGAGGAACACCAGCTTTTCGCCTTGCAGACTGAAGATCCCCTCCAGGACCTTGCCGTCGCTTTTGGGCAAGGCGAAGTCAATCCGGCTAAAACTCCCGGCCGGTTCCACCTTTAGCACCTTGGCGGTCTCGGTGAAGGAAGGCTCCACCACTTTGAGGAAATCTGCGCCCAGGACCACCACGGTTTGGTCGGCCTTGCTTTTTTCGACCTCTTGCCCGCCCTTGCGGGATTGAACAATGGACCACTCACCCAAAAGGTCTTTCCAGGCAGTGGGGGTAGCGGGCTTTTCTTGCCCTGACAGGTTACTCACCGGGCCCAGAAGCGCCAGAAAAGCACCCAGTCCAAGCAAAACGGGCAAGGAAGTTCGCATCTCGGGGAATCCTCAGATCAGCCAGTCAGGCAGCAGCAGTGAACAGGTACTCAAATCTTATCATAGTTCCGCGGTCAATCATCGCCAGCATTCCTGAATGGGAGGCTGCAACCTTCTGGCAAAACAAACAATATATCCGGGCAGGACTGCACAACCGGCCTATTCCATGAAACAATGGCGGGAGTAATGGCACCCGGCTCATCCAGCAAGGATTCGCGCCCATGTCGGTCACACTGTGGTTGCGAAGCATCGGTGGGCAAACGAAGGGGCAATTCTGGGAATTGCGGCAGGCTTCCCGGGTGGGCCGCATGGATCACCTCGAGGTGATCCTGGATGAACCCTCGGTCAGTCGTAACCATGCGGAGCTGGTGCCCGTCCGCGCGGGGTGGCGGATCCGCGACCTGGAAAGCACCAACGGCACCTTTCTCAACGGGACACGGATGGGCCCCGGCCAGTGGCCGCTCCGGGTGCGTGACCTGCTGCAATTTGGTGATGTGGCACTGCTGGTGGAAGGAATCGACACCCTGCTGGCGCCCGAGGGGAATGAGCACAGGCCAGGTGGCGCCGGGGCTGGGCAGGATGATTTGCCGCGGGAAGAGCCGGGTGGCCAGACCGGGTCATTTCATCAGGAACCGATGACTTCGTTCGAAGAATTGAGTGTGGAGGCAGCCAGTGGCAGCAGCTGGAATGATGCCCTGATCAGTCCCATTGGCAAAAAATCTTCGGACGATGGAGAAGGCTCATCCAGCCTGGCGCTGCTGGCCCTTTTGCAGTCGAGCCGGCACCTGATGTTCGTGGAGCGCGAGGAAGACCTGCTGCGAAGCATTCTGGAAGAGGCAGTCAAGGTGCTCGATGCGCAAAGGGGGGCGATTGTGCTGGTGGTGCCGAGCGGTGCCCTGGCGGTGCGGGCTGTGGTAGAAGGTCGCCATTTCACCAGTAGCGCCACCGGTTTTTCTTCGGGTCCTCATACTTTCAGCAAAAGTCTGGCGGAACGCGTTTTTGCCGGCAGGCAATCGGTGCTGTGCCAACGGCTTGAGGGGGGGGCAGAATTGGCTGCCGCGCCCAGTATTGTTGGCGGCGACATGGCCTCGGTGATCTGCGCGTTGTTGCGCACGCCCAGGCGGGTGCTGGGAGTGCTCCATCTGGATCGTTCCTGCTTGCAAAAACCATTCACCCGGGTGCAACTGGATCTGGCCGATGCTTTGGCGGCACAGGTTTCAGCCGGTATCGAGACGGCGCAACTGCTGCGAAAGCAGCGGGAAATGTTTCAGGAAACCATCACGGTGCTGGGACAGGTCCTGGAATTGCGCGACGAATACACCGGCGGACACACGCGACGGGTCACCCGTTACGCGGTGACGCTTGCGGAAGCGATGTGCGTGCATCCTGACGAAGTGGAGTGGTTGCGGCTGGGGGCTCCCCTGCACGATATTGGCAAAATTGGCATCGCGGATGAAATCCTGCGCAAAACGGGGCCTCTCAGCGCTGGGGAGATGGCGGCAATGCGCCAGCACGCCACCCTGGGGGCTGACATCCTGGCCAGTATCCCTTCCCTGGCAAAAACCGCCGCAATTGCCAGATCCCACCACGAATGGTGGGATGGGACTGGCTACCCGGATGGGTTGGCCGGTACGGAAATTCCCCTGCTGGCCCGCATTCTGGCATTGGCGGATGTGTTTGATGCCCTGACCAGTCACCGGCCCTACCGCAGCCCGCTCAACCTGACCGAGGCGCTGGTGTGCATGGAGCAACTGTCCGGGCGCCAATTCGACCCGGCGCTATTCACGCAATTCAAGGCGGTGGCATCCCTTTTGCCTGAGAAAGCCTGAGAATCCTTGCCAAGTGATCAGGATCCGGCCGCTTGAAAAAAAAGCTGGTTTTTCACGATAATGACGAAAAAATGGACCGGTTGCAGTGGTCGGTGTCTGTTGGTGATAGCTCGGCGTGTCAAGTTTTTACTTTGCCTGTTTTTGTGGATTCACCAAAAAACCGGTCCGGTTGTAGCGGTTTGGCAAATTGCTCCACGCACATGGGCGATGTGACAAAAAGGCAACCAATCTGATCCTCTCCGGGGCGAACTCGGCCCACTCCTCAAGCCGAAATCAAACATACCTTGATTTCGCCCAACTGTCTTGAAGGGGTCCTTCCATGGGACTTTGGATCTGCGTTGTCCTAGGCTTGAGTGCAGGGGAAAGCCGCAAGGTCGCGCCTTGCACCCTGGATGTTGGTCTGAATATCCGTTCGGTGGATATTGTCTCGGAGCATGGCAACATGCATCGGGATGGTCCCAGCATCACCGAGCCGGGAGAACCCTGGACCGGTCCCGAGTGGACCAATACCTCGGTCAAGCCTTTCTCCCACAGCGGCGGCGATGCGGTGCTGAGGGCTGAGGTGGAGGTGGATGTACGAAGCATTGCCCCGGGGGCCGTGGTGCGCCTGCGTGGCGTGAGTACCGAGCCGGGTTATAACATGCTGGGGGAGCTGGTGGTGCCCATCAGCTGGACTGGTGAAGACGCAAACGGCACCCACAAGGCTATGGTGTCGGGTATCAACCCGATCGGCTCCGGTGTTCGCAAGATTGCCAATGTGATCGATTGGTATGCCGAGGTCCGTGAGCCCGGGGTGGGACAGCCCTGGGTGGAATTTTTGGGACGGACCGGGACCCTGACAGGTTATGTGCTGAAAAATATCTCCCGCAGCGCGGATCAGATCAAGGGCAAGCCCACTCCCCGCCGGCTGGAAATGGCCGTCAATGTGTATGCGGTGGCCGAGTCAAACATGGGGCGCAAGGCCCATCCCCTGGCGCTGGCAGGCGATGTGGTACGCATGCAGGGCCGCTATTATCTGCCCACCCGCCACTACGAGCCTGAAGATGCCTGGAAAATGCCAGAAACCTGGTCGATGCGACCCCCGGGTGCCAGTTGCTTCTCGATCATCTCGAACTCCATCCTGGTACTGGAGATGGTAGGGCACCCGGGCGAGTACGATCTCACCACCTTCACATCCAGCCCCAACAGTCCCAGCAGGGCGGTTGAGGGAAGCCTGGCGGAGCCTCCCTTTGTGCAAACCGTCTGGGGCGACACCTGGCAGGTTTTCCTGTTCGATGATCGCAACACCCGGTTCGGGCATTCGGGTGGCACCGGCGGCGCCAACTATTACGAGGCCGTGCTGCGCTGCAAGGTGGGTGATCGCACTTTCTACATGCCTGGCGGCACCAACCGCATCTATGAGCGGCCCGACGATATCTTGAGGGTTTTCCGCACCATGGCCTGGGCGAGGTGGGACTACCGGTCCAAAGAATGGCGGGTGATGCGGGTGATCCATGTCTACACCGGCAACGGCCAGGACTCACCGACTGGCATCCGGTTCTCAAGAGCTGAAGACTGATAGGGGCAGGGCGGTCAGGTGACGAGGGCGTCGAGGCAGATCAGCCTGCCGGCGCCTCGTAACAGCAGATGCCCCCGGGCCATCACCGGGGCCGCCCAGCAGGGAGAACGCAAGAGCGGGGCCCCGTCCTTGTCCTCGGGGAAAAAAGCCCTCTGGACATCCAGCCTGGCGGGGTTCACACGCGCCAGAAGCACCGGTCCCCGCTCGGCTTGTACCACCAGCTTGTTGCCCACACGCAAGATCGAACAACGCCCCATGCCAGGCTCACTCCAGGCCACCTTCCCGGTGCGCCAGTCCACAGCCCGCAGCTCGGCGTTCCCCTCATGCCGGCCACTGGAGCAAACCACCTGCTCCCCACAGGCCACAGGCGTGCACCAATGGGCCTGCAACGATTTGCCCCTGGGCTTGTCAGCGTCGGTCCAGACCACCTCGGGCTTGTCAGATTTCCAGAGCAACAAAGCCGCCCCCGGCCCGTAGGTCTCGGTGATGAGCACATGCCCGCCGGGCAGCACCACCGGGTTGGCGGCGTTGGCGCTTTCAAGTGGCCGGGCTCGGTGCGGGAAGTGGAAATCGACCTTCCCCGACCCGGTCTGAATGCTCCACAGCCCTGAGCGGCCCAAAAGCAGCACCCGGCTGGCACCGCCCAGTGTGGCCAGAACCGGGCCCGAATAACTGGCCAGATCTTCCCCAGCTTTCCAGACGGTGGCGCCCGTACGGGTGTTGAGGCAGACCAACGCGCTGCCGGTCGATTTGAGTTGGCCAAAGTCAGCCGCATCGGAACCCGGTGGGCTGCCACCCACCTGCACCAGGAGCCGCTCGCCCGTGGCCACAGGGGTGCTTCCCACACCAAAGAAATTTTGCACCACGCCCAGCTCGCGGCTCAGTTGCCGTTTCCAAACCAGCTTGCCCGAAAGGGCATCGAGCGCATGCAGCCACCCCTCTGGCCCGTAGATGAAGACCAGTCCGTCATGCACAACCGGGCTGGTGCGGGGGCCACCATCGTAGCCATAGTTGTCGACATAGTCGGTGGGGTGAGTGAACGACCAGAGCTCCTTGCCTGTAGCCAGGTGGACGGCCCGCAGCCGACCTTCCTTGCCTTCGCGGTCGTAGGCGTAGACGCGTCCGCGCCAGACCGAAGGCGGGCTATAGCCCTCGCCCAGCTCAAGCTGCCAGAGCAACGGCGGCCCACTGGCTTTCCAGACCGGAAGTTCGGGGCCTGGCAGCACACTGTCGGCGGTCGGGCCCAGGAATGAGGGCCAGTCGTTGCCAGGGCGGGGTGAGAGGTCCTCGTCAGGCCCGGCCTGTCCAAAGGCGGGGAGCGTGCTGAAAAAGCCGAGGGCCCCAAGAGCGCTACGACGGGAAATTGGCATGCCCGGTTCTCCACACCTGCGCACCTGCGGCGCAACACCCGAACGATCGCGCCGCGATGGCTACCCAGGGCAGCATAACCGCGGCGAGGCCCGACTGGCAAACAAGAGTTGGGTCAGTCGCGCAACCGGCGCAGGGCGCCTTCCGCAGCGGCACGGACATCGGCATCCTCATCCTCCAGACGCAGGCGGATGCGGGCCGGCCCCTCGGGAACGATGGCCGGGCCCAGATTGGTCACAGCCCGGATGGCTCCCCAGCGCACAAAGGCGTCGGGGTCATACAAGGCTTCCACCAGGCTGGCGGAGCAGGGTGCGGCATCGGCACCCAGGTTTTCCAGAACGGCCAGGGCTGCCCGCCTCACTTTGGGTTCGGGGTCACGCAGCGCTTCGCTCAGGGTAATCAGACAGCCGGGCAAAACCTTGGCCAGCGGATCACCGCCGCTGGTGGAGCGGGTGCGCAAGGCGTCACGGGTATGGAGCAGGTCATCCAGGCAGCGCTGGGCGCGGAGGCGCGCCTCGGCATCAGGATCCCGCAAGCAAACGCAAATCTTTGCTGCCAGATCCATGACCAGTCTGCGGGCTGCGGTATGAACCTCCGGGCGGGAACTTTCTGGCACCCCGGCAGGTACAATCTGTTCATCACGGATGGTTTGCAGGGCCAGTTGGGACAGCCGCTGGGCGGTATCGAGAGCGGCGCGCCGCACCCGAACCTGTTCGTCACCACATAAAGTGACCACCAGAGGGGTAAGTGGCACCACCCTTTCCAGGGCCAGGGATTTTTTGACACGCGTTCCCTGGGTAGAATGGCGAATCAGTTCGTCGAGCGATTGGGCGACAGCCAGGCGTCGCATGGGCGAATTGGGAAGAAGCGCGCCTTCGTAGGCATGCAGCAAGCTGCCTGGCGGAGCCGGCACCCGTCCGAGCAACTCAATGGCATGACACCCCTGGTCTGGATCTGTGCCAGCGGCAACCAGGCCCAGCAGTTCCACCAGGGACGAGCAGGCATCCAGCACGCCACGGGCGGTATTCTGGTCACGGGTGCGCTCTGCCAGGGTGGCCAGCAACTGCCCGCGGGTAACCAGATCCTTGCCAGCCAGAATATCCCGGTAGCCCTGGCTCAGCCGATCCACCAGCTCGGCCCGCACCCGGCCATCGGTGCTGGCGTTGGGTGAGGTATTGTCGGGGCCCAGCCACTCGGCAAGTTCCAGGGCCAGGCGGACCTCCTGCAAGGTACTCAGCCTGCGCGCCTGAACCCGGAGGCTTTTTTCCCTCTCCGCCGGAGACTGATCACTGCCATTCAGGGTGAAACGGATTTGCTCAACCGGTTCCGATGGATTTTGGGCAGTCGCCTGCAGACAGCACCACCCGCCGGCGAGCAGTTGCAGGGCGCCGGTCCAAAAAAGGCCACGACGGTTTCTGGTTTTTGGCGCGACAAGCGCGATGAATAGTGGTTGCATGGCCCCATCCCTCCCACGAAAGAAAACGGTTTGGGCGGTGCGATACGCCAGCCCAAGGTTTCAGGGCAAGGTCAGTCGTTCCGCGCCTCCAGGCCACAATCGCCACGGCAGCAGCAAAATACCCCGCAACTCACAGGCCCGGTGGAGTGTGCCGGAGATGGCTCTTGGTATGGTGAAATATCTCCTGTTTGGTATCGCCATCATCAGCCCACCATTCCCCACCCCAACCATTGAAATCCCAACCCCGGTCCCCTCGCGCCCAAACGCGTACCCAATCCACTGTTCCGAAGCCCCAACGGGGCGCTAGCCCAGGGCATCGCCCTGGGACTGCCCCCCCCAAAAGATCCGCGGGCTGAGGGCCCAGCCTGATCCTGAGGTGTTTAACCGGACCTTCGGCCCTCGATTCGGGACCGATGAAACGCCGGTTTTTGGGGCTGTGGGGTTGCCTGTCCCTGATACTTGCGGCTCGCTGGATTTCTTGGGAATGGATATCAATCCGTCCATTTGAATGGACCATGAACAATCCGCATAACCGTCAAAAAAATCTCCGCAACCTTGACTAAAGCGGGAGGTAACCACTACAAGTATTCGAGGTACTTGATGGATGCTATTTTCGCCGATTGCGGTTTCATTTCAGGGTTTTTCTGGTTTTCTGTTGCCAGGGTGGAAGGTTCAGCATGGCCTATTTTTCGCAGGATGATTCGCCATTGAAGCTGTTCACGCCTCTCGAGGCGGGGACACTGGTGGCGACCCGGCTCAGTGGCTGGGAACGGCTTGGCGATTCCTTCGAATTCACGGTCGATTTGTTGGCGCCGCCCGAGGCTGGCATCGGCTTCGACAAGCTGCTGGGAAAAACGGCCTCGGTCAGTGTCAGCCTGCCCGGCAAACTGACCCGCTATTACCACGGCATCATCTGGGATTTTTCCCAGGGTGATACCGATGATGTCGCCGGACACTACACCCTGATGCTGCGGCCCCGTCTGGCCCTGTTAGGGCTCACCCGCCAATCGCGTATTTTTCAGGGAATGTCAGCTGTGGCCATTTTGCGGGAGGTGCTCAAGCCGGTGGGGGGGGGCGAGTTCCATATCAGCTCCAGCCCGCCCATTCGCGACACCTGCGCCCAGTACCGCGAGACCGATCTGGAGTTTTTCCTGCGGCTCTGTGGTGAGGAGGGCATCATCCACTACTGGCGGCACGATGCCGCCGATCATCAACTGGTGCTGACTGACAACAGCCCGGTCGCCCCGGCGCTGGGTGAGGTGGAATACGATCAGACGCGGGGTGGCAACCCAAGCGGTTGCCGGATCCACGCGTGGAAAATGACCCAATCGCTGAGCACCACCGCAGTGGGGCTGCTCGATAGCCACTTCCAGCTCTTCAACCAAAAGCTGGAAGGTTCCGCCAACGGGCCGAACAAGATCATAGCCGGCAAGCTGTCGCTCACCCCCACCGGGGGGCCGGTCACGCCCTGGCAGGAAGATCAACTGTCGGCGGCCCGCTATTTCGATGGGGTCAACCCTTCCGGCGGTACCGAGTCTTCCGCTTTATCGCATATCTACTCTGCCCAGGAGCGGCAGAGTCGCATTCTGGCCTTGGCGGCCGCTTCCGGGTCGGTGCGCGCCAGGCTGCTGGGCAACTGCTGCCATCTGGCGCCAGGTCATGCCTTCGCCCTCGCGCACCACCCCACCCAGAGTGGACCCTGGCTGGTGGTGGAGGCGCGCCACACTGTCAGCGTGGAAGGCCGGTTCTGGCTGGGTGAGGCCAACCAGTTGCGCTGCGAGGTGACAGCCGAAGCAGCGCCCGTGTCGCTGCGCCAACTGCCTTGGCCCCCACGGCCAAGGCCGCGTGTGGGCGGAGTGCAGACCGCAGTGGTCATTGGCCCGTCTGGCCAGGAAATGTTCACCGACCCGTACGGCCGGGTACAGGTGCGCTTTTTCTGGGATCGGGCCGAGGTAGTGCAAACATCCTGCTGGCTTCGGGTGGCGCAAGTCTGGGCGGGCAACAGTTGGGGCGCCTGTTTCTGGCCACGGGTGGGCCACGAGGTGGTGGTTTCGTTCGAAGACGGCGACCCCGACCGGCCCCTCATCACCGGCAGCGTCTACAACGCCGCCAACATGCCGCCTTTCATCATGCCAGACAACCAGTTTCTGGCCGGTTGGAAAAGCCTCACCGAGGGCGGCGACCCATCGAAGAATTTCCACCATATCCTGATGTCGGACGAAAAGGACTCCGAGGTGGTGCTTATTCACGCCGAGAGCACCTTCATCTCCCATCAGGAATCTGCCCAGATCACGATGCGGCCAATTCAGCAAATTCATTTTCAAGGATGAGTGATTATGACAGACTTCATGCCCTCTCTGAAATATGTGCATCAAAAAGAATGGATGAACTCGATCCCGCATGATGCTACCCTTAATGCCGGCTTGTTTTCCAACTCGTATAATATGTTTTTAGGATCGGTTTTGGAGGTTTGTCTGGCTCCTATGGGTGGTGGTGGGCGGCTCAACACTACCTATGGGATGGAGTCAAAAATCATCTTTGATTGGCCATATATGCTGGGCAAGATTTTGCCGGATATCCCAAAACTGGGCGGGGCACTGGCTTTTGTTTTTGGCCAAGGGTTTAATACCGGCGGCGTTCATAATTTTGTTCTGGGTCCGTGCCTGAATATGAATTATTACGGCTTCGATTTTGCAGTCAGGCGCGACCGGGAAAAGGTGGAAGTTAATTATGAGCGGGGGGGGGAGGGGGCATTTCAGGATTATATGATCAATATCAGTTCAGTCCCACCAGCGATCATGACAATCATTTCACTGGGATGTTTGGTGATTCTGGGTCTGGTTGTCAGTATGCGAGTCATTTTCGCCAGATCTTCAGCTATCACATTGGAGACCCGGATTATATCTGGTTTGATTCCTTTTTTCGAAATACTCTGGTTGGGAATCTTGGTCATGGTTGAAAAATTACAATCAATCGCGGAAATGCTTTCGGAGTTGGCCAAATCTTTTGGTGAAGGAGTGCAATCTGCGAAAGCCAAAGCTACCAGTCTACTTTCGAATGCCGCAAGTTACAGTCAAAGCGCAGTAGCGGCAGTGGCATCCGCGGCAGCGCTCGCAGCTACCTTCTTGCAGCAGGCATTTTCGGGAGAAGATGCTGGGGAACAGTTAACCAACAATTTGAAGGTGGATACCTTCGCTGTTGGGACATATGTATCGTTGGCAGACCTTATCGCAAAGTAGCGTGGATGAGTGATTTCGGGCTGGGCGGCTTGTTTTTCGGCTTGCCTAAGAATTTCCTGGTTAGGATTTCCTGAAAAAGTATAAAGGTGAGCATCATGGCCCAGGATTTAGATCTGAATCCCAAACGACTATCTGTGCCGGCGCTGTTTGTTTCGGCCACCGAGGGGAATGTGAGTGTCCAGGCGGCTGGCCTGGCTGGCGTGATCAGCCTGGAGTCGCAGGCTATCCTGCTCAATTCCAATTCAGCATTTTTGTCACTCTCTAATAGCGAAACTGGTGGCGGCGCTTCCATCAGCGCCAGCGGGGCCAATGCCGCCATCAGCCTGTCCACCCCTACGGCCGAGGCGGTGTCTGCCCTCACCATCACGCCAGCCGGTATTTTGCTGGCTTATGGCGCGCCCGGGCTGGTTGGTGCGATCCAGATGGTGAATTCCTCCCTGATCCTGTCCATGGGTGTGCCCGGGGTTGGCCCCATCATCACCATGACCCCCACTTCCCTCACCTTCCAGGTGGGGCCAACCATCATGACCCTGACGGCGCTAGGCGTTGTCACCACCGCAGCCAGTATCGAGATGGCTTGCGGTGCCACCGATCTCCTCCTCAACACGCTGGGAGTCAACGAGGTGGTGGGGCAGGTTTCCCGCGTGGCCAACGCGGTAGGCCACACCCTCTCCGCTGCCGAGAGCAAACTGACGGTGGATATGAGCGGGCTGGTCGTCTCCGCCCCGATCGGCTCCATGAGCTTTTCTACATTGACCTTGGGGGCATCCACCACGCTCACAGTCAGCGCGGACGCCATGCAGACGGTGAAAAGTCCCTATTCCACAACGGGTTGATCGGGTACATGGGGGAGAGAGCATGCGGTATCCAGAGATCAAGAATGTAGATTTTGCGCCTTTTTTGGGTGCGGTGGGTCAGGCCCAGGAGCAGATGGCTTCGGTGATTTCCTCGCTTGTCAATACCCAGGACCGGGAACTGTTGGTGGGTCTGCTGGAGCAGATCAAGATCAACAGCGCAAAACTGGAGGTGGAGGGGCCACTCTGGCTGGCAAAGACAAAGGCCAGCCTGGCCGATTCTGTGGCCAAACACAAGGCTGCCACCGCCGCCCAGGAAGAGGTGCGGCACAGTCTGGCCGAGCTGAAAGGAAATATCGCCACCCAGATCGTCGTCAGCAAAGCCAAAGCCGCCGAATACGCCGCCTTGCCCAAAACCATCCCTGCCGTCCCCAGGGATTTCCCCGGCGCGGTAGAACCGGCCGCCATCAGGCTCTCCACCGGCGAAGCCCTGCGCGACTTCCTCAATGGCCTGCGTGTTGACCCCTCAGACCTGCCCCGCGTCAGCGGCAACATCTGGGAAAACTGGCCCGTCAAGTGGGACCCCAATCAATAAACCCTCAGCAACCCATAACCCCGCCACCATCGTGCGTAGGGTTGCCATGGTTTTATTACCCCCCTTCAGGGCTGAAAATAATTGAAACCCGTTCAACCCAGGGCGGCGCTTTGCTCTGCCCTGGGTTAGCTTAGGGCACTCCGTTGGGGCTCAAGACAAATCCCCCCATGCCGAAACCCAATACCTATCCCAAAACCTGAAAAACCCAACCCCGCTTCCCCTCGCGCCTAAACGCGTATCCAATCCACCCTTCCGAAGCCCCAGCGGCCGACGCTAGCCCAGGGCAACGCCCTGGGTCAGGCGCTACCCGGAAACTACAGCCCTGTAGGGGCGCAATCATCCCGGAACAACCAGAACCAACACAGATCGCCAATCCCACACCATGGGGGACGGGCCTGGCGATGAATGACGGGATTTTCCGCATAACCCTCAAAATGGTGTCCGGCTTTTGTGGGAAGTGGGGGAAAGCATCCTGGCTGGTTTGATAACCCCACTAAATGGGGGCAGATTTCGATGCTGGGTTCATACAGGATGATATTTCTGGTGATTGCGGCTTCATTGTCTGGCTTCCTGAAACCACGGCGGAAGGTTCGGCATGGCCCATTTTTCGCAGGATGATTCGCCATTGAAGCTGTTCACGCCTCTCGAGGCGGGGACACTGGTAGCCACCCGGCTCAGTGGCTGGGAACGGCTTGGCGATTCCTTCGAGTTCACGGTCGACCTGTTGGCGCCGCCCGAGGCTGGCATCGGCTTCGACAAACTGCTGGGAAAAACAGCCTCTGTTAGTGTCAGCCTGCCCGGCAAACTGACCCGTCATTACCACGGCATCATCTGGGACTTTTCCCAGGGTGATAATGACGATGTCGCCGAGCACCACACTCTGGTGCTGCGGCCCCGTCTGGCCCAACTGGGGCTGACCCGCCAATCGCGTATTTTTCAGGGCATGTCGGTGGTGGCTATTTTGCGGGAGGTCCTCAAGCCGGTGGGGGGGGCTGATTTCCACATCAGTTCCAGCCCGCCCACGCGCGACACCTGCGCCCAGTACCGCGAGACCGATCTGGAGTTTTTCCTGCGGCTCTGTGGTGAGGAAGGCATCACCCACTACTGGCGGCACGATGCCAACGATCACCAATTGGTGCTGACCGACAACAGCCCGGTCGCCCCGGCGCTGGGTGAGGTGGAATACGACCAGACGCTGGGTGGCAACCCGGGCAGTTGCCGGATCCACGCATGGAAAATGACGCAATCGCTGAGCACCACCGCGGCGGGCCTGCTCGACAGCCACTTCCAGCTCTTCAACCAGAAACTGGAAGGCGTTGCCAACGGGCCGAACAAGATCGTGGCCGGCAAGCTGTCGCTCACCCCCACCGGGGGGCCGGTCACGCCCTGGCAGGAAGATCAACTTTCAGCGGCGCGCTATTTCGATGGGGTCAACCGTTCCGGCGGTACCGAGTCTTCCGCCTTGTCAAACATTTACCCTGCCCAGGAGCGGCAGAGTCGCATTCTGGCTACAGCGGCCGCTTCGGGCTCGGTGCGCGCCAGGCTGCTGGGTAACTGCTGCCATCTGGCACCCGGTCATGCCTTCGCCCTCGCGCACCACCCCACCCAGAGTGGGCCCTGGCTGGTGGCGGAGGCACGCCATACTGTCAGCGTGGAAGGCCGGTTCTGGCTGGGTGAAGCCCACCAGTTGCGCTGCGAGGTTGCGGCCGAAGCGGCGCCCGTGTCGCTACGCCAGCTCCCTTGGCCCTTGCGGCCACGGCCGCGCGTGGGCGGAGTGCAGACCGCGGTGGTCATCGGCCCGTCTGGCCAGGAAATGTTCACCGACCCGTACGGCCGGGTTCAGGTGCGCTTTTTCTGGGACCGGGCCGAGGTGCAAACATCCTGCTGGGTGCGGGTGGCGCAGGTCTGGGCGGGCAACAGTTGGGGTGCCTGTTTCTGGCCAAGGGTGGGCCACGAGGTGGTGGTTTCGTTTGAGGACGGCGACCCCGACCGGCCCCTCATCACCGGCAGCGTCTACAACGCCGCCAACATGCCGCCTTTCATCATGCCAGACAACCAGTACCTCGCCGGTTGGAAAAGCCTCACCGAAGGTGGCGACCCATCGAAGAACTTCCACCAGATCCTGATGTCGGACGCAAAAGGGTTCGAGGTGGTGCACATCCACGCCGAGAGCTCCTTCATCACCCATCAGGAATCAACTCAGGTTACCATGCGGCCGAATCAGGTAATCAATTTTTTGGGATAATAGAGCATGTCAAATAAAAATAATATTGATTGGATCAAATCAATCCCGAGCAATCCGTTGTTTGGCGGAGCTGACCTGATCAATAACAACTTCAATTGTTATATCGGTTCGGTTTTAGCGTTTTATCTGGGTCAGGGGCGTGTCACCAATATCTATGGGAGTGAAACGAAAATTGTCTTTGATTGGGAATATATGCTTACGCAGGTCCCTTTTGTAGGAGGTTTATTTGCCATTTATCGACCCTATGGAACGGGCGGCGACTCTACTTTTGTACTGGGACCTACCAACAAATTGAACTATTGTGGCACGGATATTGTTGTCAATCGTAATCGCAGCCCAATTAAATTTGAGGCAGCTACTTTATTACCTATTCCGACTTGTATTTATACTATTATTACCTTGGGTTTTGTGGGTATTCTGGTGACGGTTTTGACATTGCGGGCAAAATACAAGATGTCGTCGGTTTTGACATCCCAGGCTGGCATGCTAGCTTCGTTCCTCATTCCCTGGTTCGAAGGTTTGTGGATGGGTCTTTTGGTTGAGCTAGAAGACGGGGGTGTGATTTGCACAGCATTAAAAGCCTTAGCCGAAAGGGCTATAGCAATCAACATGGCCACATTGGGGTTTAATCAGGCAAATGCTCAGTTCTTAGTGAATGCCGCCCTTGGGTTTGCTCTTCTGGTTCCTGGGGCGCAAGCTGTAGTTAACATGCTGCAAGCTTACCTTGAAGGAGTTGGGGCTAATGTGATACAAGTTGGTCAAAATGTAGTCGCTGAAGGGGAGAATGTCGTCAACCTGGAGCCCGTGGCCCCCCCCCGTTAGCGTGAGGGCAGCACAAATCGCAAAATTTGGGTTGGGAATATCTCCTGTATACCGAATAAGGAAAATACCATGGCTCAGGATTTTGACCTGAATCCGAAACTCTTGTCGGTGCCGTCCCTGATTGTCTCGGCCACCGAGGGGAATGTGAGTGTCCAGGCGGCTGGCCTGACCGGCGTGATCAGTCTGGAGTCACAGGCCATCCTGCTCAATTCCAATTCGGCGTTTTTGTCACTCTCTGATGGCGAAACTGGTGGTGCCGCCTCCATCAGTGCCAGCGGGGCCAATTCCGCCATCAACTTGTCCACACCCACGGCTGAGGCGGTTTCTGCCCTTACTATCACGCCAGCCGGTATCTTGCTGGCTTATGGTGCGCCCGGGCTGATTGGCGCGATCCAGATGGTGAATTCCTCCCTGATCCTGTCCCTCGGTGTGCCCGGGGTCGGTCCCGTCATCACCATGACCCCCACTTCCCTCACCCTCCAGGTGGGGCCGACCATCATGACCCTGACGGCGCTAGGCGTTGTCACCACTGCGGCTAGTGTTGAAATCGCTTGCGGCGCTACCGATCTCCTCCTCAACACGGCAGGAGTCAACGAGGTGGTGGGGCAGGTTTCCCGCGTGGCCAACGCGATAGGCCACACCCTCTCCGCTGCCGAGAGCAAACTGACGGTGGATATGAGCGGGCTGGTTGCCTCTGCCCCGATCGGCTCCATGAGCTTCTCTGGTTCATTGACCTTGGGGGCGCCCACGCTCACAGTCAGCGCAGACGCCATGCAGACGGTGAAAACCGCCTATTCTACAACGGGCTGATCGGGTACATGGGGGAGAGAGCATGCGGTATCCTGAGATCAAGAATATAGATTTTGCTCCCTTTTTGGGTGCGCTGGTCCAGATCCAGGAGCAGGTGGTTTCGGTGATCCCTTCGGTTGTCGATCCGCAGGAGCGGGAACTGTTCGAGGGGCTGCTGGAGCAGATCAAAATCAACAGCGCAAAACTGGAGGTGGAGGGCCCCCTCTGGCTGGCAGAGACAAAGGCCAGCCTGGCCGATTCTGTGGCCAAACACAAGGCGGCCACTGCTACCCAGGAAGAGGTGCTGCACAGTCTGGCCGGGCTGAAAGAAAAAATCGCCGCCCAGATCGTCGTCACCAAAGCCAAAGCCGCCGAATACGCCGCTCTGCCCAAAACCATCCCCGCTGTCCCCAGGGCTTTCCCTAATGCGTGGGAGCCGACCGCCATCAGGCTCTCCACCGGCGAAGTCCTGCGCGACCTCCTCAATGGCCTGCGTGTTGACTCCTCAGACCTACCCCGCGTCATCGGCAACATCTGGGAAAACTGGCCCTCCCAGTGGGACCCCAATGAATAACCCCCGAACCCTCAGCCTCTGCTAACCCCGCCACCACCGTGCAAACCGGTTGGGCTGGAATTATTACGCCCCTACAGGGCTTTTTATTCTTGTTGGCACTAACCCAGGGTGCCGCGTGGCTCTACCCTGGGCTATCCCATTCCGCCCCTTTGGGGCTCAAGACAAATGTTCGCAAGGCAGAACCGGATACACCCGGGTTCCGTACGCCATCACCCGCCCATCATTGCCCGCCCCAACCTGGAAACCCAACCCCGGTTCCCTTGCACCCAAACGCCTATCCAATCCACCCTCCCGAAGCCCCAACGGGGCGAAATGTGATAGCCCAGGGTATAGCGTCAGCGCCACCCTGGGTTAGGTATCCACAAGAAATCTCAGCCCTGTAGGGGCGAAATAATTTCTGGACGATCCTGTGTCCTATCGTGCCCAAATGGGTACCCAATCCCCCCTTCCGAAGCCCCAACGGGGCGGCCTAAGGTAGCCCAGGGCAGAGCGCAGTGCCGCCCTGGGTTCAGGGGTTTCATTTATTTTCAGCCCTGTAGGGGCGAAATAAGGGTCATTGGCGGCCGGTTTGGTTCTGTTGGTTCAGGGATTATTTCGCCCCTACAGGGCTTTTTTTAGGTGTCGCCTAACCCAGGGCGTTGCCCTGGGCTACCGTGGGCCGCCCCTTTGGGGCTTCGGAAGGGTTGAATGGTTACGCCGTTGGGCGCAAGGGGACCGGGGTTGAATGCCATGTCTGGGGCGGGTGTTTTGTTTCCGGGTGATGGCAATAGAACCCGGGTGTATCCGGTTTTTCGTTGGCGCTGGTGCGATTTGTCTTGAGCCCCAACGGGGCGGCCTAAGGTAGCCCACGGCAGAGCGCAGCGCCGCCCTGGGTTCAGGGGTTTTAATTATTTTCAGCCCAGTAGGGGCGCAATAAGGATAGTTGGCGGTCTGATTGGTTCTATTGGTTCAAGGATTATTACGCCTCTACAGGGCTTTTTTTGGGTTGCGCCTAACCCAGGGCGTTGCCCTGGGCCATCGTGGGCCGCCCCGTTGGGGCTTCAGAAGGGTTGAATGAATACGCCGTTGGGCGCGAGGGGTCCGGGGTTGAATGGGTACGCCGTTGGGCGCGAAGGGACCGGGGTTGGATTTCCATGTCTGGGGCCGGGGGTTTTTTTCGGGTGATGGCGTTGGAACCCGGGTATATCCGGTTTTCGATGGCGATGGTGCGATTTGTCTTGAGCCCCAACGGGGCGGCCCAAGGTAGCCCAGGGCAGAGCGCAGCGCCGCCCTGGGTTCAGGGGTTTTAATTGTTTTCAGCCCTGTAGGGGCGTAATAAGGGTCGTTGGCGGCCTGATTGGTTCGGTTGGTTCAAAGGCTATTACGCCCCTACAGGGCTTTTTTTTGGGTGGCGCCTAACCCAGGGCGTTGCCCTGGGCTATCGTAGG
>QWOS01000058.1 GCA_003669555.1 Planctomycetota bacterium | reverse complement strand
TCGGGCCGTTGCAGGAGAGACTGGCAAAGCTGGATCCGGCCAATGAAACCCTTTGCCAAGCCCTTTTCCAAGCCCTTTTCCATGCCCTTTTCCAAGCCCTTTGCCATGCCTTCCTCACGGCCTTCCTCGCGGCCTTCCTCACGACCTTCCTCACGGCCTTTTTCCAGTCCTGTTTCCAAAGCTCCTGCGAGCAAGGCCTGTCGATCGCGTTCGGCTTTTTTTCGGGTATCGTACATGTGCTTGTCCTCGGTTTTCAGGGCGATTGTCTCGATTGCCCGGGTTGCCTGTTGAAATCCTTCTTGCGGCAACAGGGTCCGCAGCCTTGCCGCCTCGTATTCCTGAGCGTGACAGAGCCAGAAGACCCACCGGGCCACCTGGGTTACGCCGGCCAGATCGCTTTCCTGAACAGTATACTTCGGCAACTCCAGCAAGTGAATCTCGAGCGAGGGTTCGAGGATCCGGCTGGTCTGGGTGTCTGCCAGACGGAAGCGGTGGTGGCTGGTGGGATCGTTCCGCCAGAGCGTGTCGTTCAGGAGACAGATCGAATAGACAGGGCGCAATTGAGTGTAAGAGGCACCCTCCAGGAGTTGCCCGGCGTAGAGTTCACAGGCATAAAAAGCCAGCCGCTGCCCCATCCCCGGGGTGGCAGACACCTGCATCTCGATATGGAAAATGGCCCCCTGGGCATCTTTGGCCTTCAAATCAAGGATGGAAAGCTTGTCAGTGGCAAGATCCTGATAATTGAAAGGATTCTCAATCACCACCGAGGTGATTGGCTGCGCCAGCTCGAGAATCGCGTTCAGCAAGCTGATCAAAGCCAGGGAATTGGCAGGATCCCCGAAGGTTTTCTTGAAGGCAAAGTCAACCGTGGGGCAGATGCCAAGGATCATGGAACCTTCTTTCCGCTAGTGGCCATAATGCCCATAGTACACTCTGCCGACCTTTATTCCCAAATGTCAGCGGGCGTGTTGCTACCGGGAGGCGTGGAGCGCGCCAGTGAACGATTATGCTGCCTATTGGCTTTCATTGCTTAGCCCAACCAATCGCTACCCTGTTTCGATGGCACGGGCGTCATCCAGACGGATGAGCCAACTCCAGACCAAATCAGGTGCAACCCAAAGTCTGCCTGGCTGGTTCGTCGCGGATGCCGCCAGCCCATTTTTTCCCCGGGTTACTCGGGGAAAAGGTTTCTTTGCGGGTTGGCAGGGGAGGGGACGAGTGTGGCCAGGTCGCCGGGGCGGACAGTGCCGGGACGGATTACCCGGGCCAGGAACCCTAGCCGGCCCCAGGCCTGTTTCACCGTCCGGCCTTGAACAGCGGCAAAACGGCCACAGGGGGTGCGTGGTTCCCCCACCGCGATGACCGCCTCACCCATTTGCACATGGCACCCCGCTACCAGGTAGCCTTCCAGCCCATCGATCACCAATTGCTCGCCCAGCTCACCCGGGCCAGCGCGGAAACCATCACCTGCCAGTCGCCGCACCTCCTCGGCCAGCATCAGGTTCATCTGGCGCTTGCCTTTGGAGTTTTTCCGGTCGCCCACGATACCTGCACCCGGTTGAAACCGGGCTTCGGCCACTGCCACACGGAAGAAACGACCGGCAGGGCGCTGCTCCCGGCCGGTCTCAACGGGCGAAAAGGTGATGCTGACCACCCGGCCAACCGGGGTCTGTCGTATAGGTTCCATACCATCATTGTAGAAGCCCAGGCCACCCGCAGGTCCATGGAATTTGGGTGTGTCGGTTTTTTGATGGGGGCCTTTTCCTGAAGCGCCAAAGTTGCGCAAAGAGATAGCCGAGGGCAACGCCATCGATTCAGGGGGTTATGAAACCCCAGCCCTGAGGGTGCGCAAGGTGCGTCATTGGCAATCCGTGTTGGTTATGGTGCCAAAAAATGGTTGCGCCCCTGTGGGGCAGAATTCATCATTCCCTTTTTGCCTTCACCATGCACCCCGTGGCATTGCCCTGGGGCGGCCGTTCTTCTCCAGCATCTGCTGGGTCAGGTGAGGATTTCCTTCACCACGCGTTGGTGCTCCACGCCCGTGAGCTTCTGTTCCAGACCCTGGAACTTGTAGGTGAAGCGGTCGTGATCGATCCCCAGGCAGTGCAGGATGGTGGCGTTGAGGTCGTTGATATTCACAGGATCTTTGACAATGTTGTAGCTGAAATCGTCCGTTTCGCCATAAACAGTGCCTGGTTTGACACCACCGCCCGCCATCCACATGCAGAAATTGCGGGGATGGTGGTCCCGGCCATAGGTGTCGCGTGTGAGCGTGCCTTGCGAGTAAACAGTACGCCCAAACTCACCACCCCATACCACCAGGGTTTCATCGAGCATGCCACGCTGTGCCAGATCCTGCACCAAAGCGGCGGTGGGTTGATCGGTGTCCTTGCACTGGTTGCCGAGTTCGGTGGGCAGGTTGCCGTGCTGATCCCAGCCGCGGTGAAGCAGTTGCACCACGCGCACACCGCGCTCCACCAGCCGGCGGGCCATGATGGCGCTGTGGGCGAAGCTGCCCGGGTTAGTCACATTGGGGCCATACATCTCGAGGATGTTTTTGGGCTCAGTGGAAAGGTCGGTGAGTTCCGGCACACTGGTCTGCATGCGGTACGCCATCTCGTACTGGCTGATGCGGCCCTGGATGTCAGGGTCGTTGTAGCGGTCGAAGGATGACTGGTTCAGCTTGGCCAGGGCATCGAGCATGGCGCGGCGGTCCGCCGGCTCCACGCCGTCGGGGTTGCGCAGGTAAAGGACGGGGTCGCCGGTGCCACGCAGGGCCACGCCGTTGTAACGGGTGGGCAAAAACCCGTTCGACCACATGCGGGTGAAAAGGGCCTGGCCATTGCTCCCATCGGGGAACCGGGGAGTGAAGACAACGAAAGCGGGAAGATTGTCGTTCTCGCTCCCCAGGCCATAGGCGAGCCAACTGCCGATGGAAGCTTTGCCTGGCACCTCGCTGCCTGTCATGACGAAGGTGCAGGCCGGATCATGGTTGATGGCCGCGGTGTTGACCGACCGGATCAGGCACATGCGGTCGACGATCTTGGCCGTGTGCGGCATGAGATCGACATTGGCCCAGGTTCCGCACTTGCCAGACTGCTTGAAGGTGAATTTGCTGGGTGCCACCGGGAACTTCTTCTGGCCGCTGGTCATGGTGCTGAGGCGCTGCCCGCCCTGCACGCTGGCCGGCAGATCCTTGTCGAAATACTCAGCCAGCCTGGGCTTGTAGTCCCAGGTGTCGATCTGCGAAGGGGCGCCGTTCATGTGCAGGTAGATGAGGGCGCGGGCCTTGGGCTTGTGGTGGGGAAAACCAGGCAGCGCCGGGTACACCCGGGCACTGGCGGGCGCGGCGGAACCCCGGCGGGCCCCGGTCCCCAGCATGCCCAGGGCGATTGCACCCATACGCAGGCCCGAGCCTGCAAAAAACTGCCGTCGCGTCTCTTCAGTGGGAATCAGGCGGGGGGTATCCATGGGCTTCTCTCCTTGGCTTGGGACTATGCCTTGCGGCGTGTCAGTTACGGTTGATGGTTTCGTCCAGATTGAGGACCAGGTTGGAAACCAGGGTCCAGGCGGCCAACTCAGGCTCGGCTATGCCCGCCGGGACGGGTGATTCACCCACCCGTGCCAACTTGGCGGCGGCAGCGGTATCTTTGCGGTAGCGGGCCAGTTCGCGTTCCAGCAGCAAACCAACCGCCCGCTTCTCATCAGCCGAAGGCTCGCGGGAAAGGGTCAGGCGGTAGGCAAGGGCGATGCGGGCCTCGTCGGACTTCTCCCCATGGATCAACCGGGCCGCCAGTCCACGCGCCGCCTCCACATGCTGCACGTCATTCATCAGTTGCAGCGCCTGCAGGGGCGTGTTGCTGCGCTCGCGCTTGATGCAGGCCGTCTCACGATTGGGCGCGTCAAAGTTGCTCATGAAAGGCGCTGGCGCGGTTCGCTTCAAAAAGACATAGATGCTGCGGGTGTACAGCTTCTCGCCCTTGTCCTGGGTGTAGTTGCGGGTGTTCGACCCTGTGAAGCCCACTGGCTCCCAGATATTGGGCGGCTGGTAGGGCAAGGTGCCGCGGCCACCCATGTTTTCCTTCAGCAAGCCGCCCAGAAAAAGGGCGTTGTCGCGTACCTGCTCAGCGTCGAGACGGAAACGCGGACCACGGGCCAGCAGCTTGTTCTCCGGGTCACGCAGCCACAGTTCTGAAGGGGCGGCGGAATCCTGCCGGAAGGCTTGGGAAGTGAGCATCTGCCGGAACAGGGCCCGGACATCCCAGCCCTGGCGGAAGCCACTGGCCAGATGGTCGAGCAGTTCGGGATTGCCCGGCATGTCACCCTGGGTACCGAAATCCCCACTGCTGCGTACCAAGCCATTACCAAAGATTTGTTGCCAGAAACGGTTCACTGTCACCCGGGCCGTGAGCGGCTGCTCTGGGGAGAGCAGCCAGCGGGCCAAGTCAAGACGGGTAGCCCGCCTGCCCTTGACGGCCAGAGGCGGCAGCACCGCCGGGGTGGTTGGCTCCACCCTGGTGCCAGGCTTGTCGTAGGCACCGCGCATCATCACATGACTTTCGCGTGGATTGGGCAGGTCGGTGAAGATGAAGCTGCCAGGGGTGTCTCCATCAATCTTTGCGCGCGCTGTTTTGCTTTCTGCCAACTGGTTGCGTGTCTCGACAATCTTCGGCGAGACAGTCGTGGAAACCCGCGCCAGATAGTAACGGAGCACCTGGTCTTTTTCCGCGTCGGTGCGCTTGGCTTCCGGGCCATCCTTGATGAAACCTGCCTCTGGGGCATCGGCCTCGGGTTGGTCTTTGCCCTTTTGGGATTTCCACCAGGCTGCCAGGGATTTGCTAGCGTCAGCCGATGGGTCGGAGCTGGTCTCAGCCCCGACACGATCCCAATGCACCGAGCCGCCGAACTGCGTCAGGGCGAAGCCGGTGACAGGTGTGGCGGGTGTGATGCCCAGCCTGGCGGCATCCATCTCCAGTTTTACCCACTTGCCGGTTTCGGGCAGCTTGCCCATGTGAACTCGTTCCGTGGTGTTCGCCTTGCCCCAATCGATCACGCCATAGTCACCCCATACTGCCCGATGCAGCCAACCGCTGGTATAATATTGCAGCATGATGGCCTTGGGCGGATTGGCCGGGTCGAGGTAGACCTGGGCAAAAAGTCTGGACCCGGCTACCAGGGTTTTGGCGGGCATGCCCTCGATCACATCCTGGGCCAGGCCGGCATCGACCCGATGCACCGCCTTCTTGCCGGAATGCACCTTGCCGCTGGCGGCATCCACCAGCCTGGTAGGCTGACCGGGGCTGGCACCTACTTTTGCCCCGGTCGGAAAAGCATCGTCGAACCACAGGTCTTCCTTCACCACGGCAGTCGGGCGGTCTTTGATACTGGCCGGGTCGATGTACTTCTCGGCGGCGGCCAGCGCCTTCAGCTCGTTTTTCAGGCGGGTTATCGATTCATCAAGCGTTTTCTTTTTGTTGAGTACCGCCGCTGTCTCCAGTTTGACGGTGGGTGCGGTAAGCAGTGCATTGCCATCCATCGCCGGATCGGCGGCGGAATGGAAAAAAGCATAAAGCGAGTAAAAATCTTTGGCGCTGATGGGGTCGAACTTGTGATCGTGGCACTGGGCGCATCCACCTGTCAGGCCGAGAAACGCTGTAAAAACCGTGGAGGTCCGTTCCACCGCATTGCGGTAAATCCACTCGGCATCGATAGAGCCACCCTCACCAGTGGTGGGGCCGCAGCGCAAGAAACCGGTAGCCACCTTCTGGTCCACCGTGGCATTCGGCAGGAGGTCTCCAGCCAATTGCTGGGTGGCAAACTGATCGAATGGCTGGTTGCGGTTGAAGGAGTTGATCACCCAGTCGCGATAGGCCCACATTTGCCGCTCGTTATCGAGGTGCAGGCCGTGGGTATCGGCGTAACGGGCGAGGTCAAGCCAGTGGCGGGCCATCTCCTCGCCGTGGCGGGGCGAATTGAAATAACGATCCACCATGCGCTCATAGGCACCGGGTGACTGGTCGGCGAGGTACTGGTCCACTTCGGCCAGGGTGGGTGGCAGGCCTGTGAGGGTGAATGACACCCGGCGGATCAGGGTTGGCCGGCTGGCTTCCTGACGGAAAGTGAGGCCGGCTTGCGCCAGGCGAGCCTGGAGGAAGCGGTCGATGGGCGACCCTTCACCAGCGGGAACCGTCACGGTCTGGATGGGCTGGAAAGCCCAGTGCCCCTCAAACTTGCCACCCTGGGCCACCCATTGTTTGAGAGTGGCTTTTTCGCGGTCGGTGAGCACTTTACGGGTAGACGCCGGGGGCATCCGCTCGGTTTCCACATCGGAATGGATCCGCTCGATCAGCGCCGATTTCTCGGGTTTGCCGGCTACCACCGCAGGGGTGCCAGACTTGCCCCCCTTGAATGCCGCCTCGGGCTGGTCCAGCCTCAGGCCACCATTTTTTTTGCCTGGGCCATGGCACGACAGGCAATGCTCGGCCAGAATGGGCCGTATATCCTTGTTGAAAGCCAGGTCCCCCGCCAAGGCAACCGAACCAAAGCAAACGGCCAGCAGCACCAGGGCTGTCATTCGGGGGCTTTTCATGGGAGGGTCAATCCTCAGAGTGCTCAGAAACGGATAATGGCCCGGTGGCGGGGCCGTCAGGCAGGATGATCTCATTATAGCAAGCATGCGTGCCGTAAGATAGCATCTGTTTTCCCTCCCGGAGATTTTTTCATGAATTATCCCAACCGGCGGCAGGCTTTGTGGACAGTCCCGGCGGCCCTCGCCGGCACCCCCCTGATCGCCGCAGCCGCTGACACCCCGGTGGCCCGGGAAAACCGCTTGCCCGGCACCACGGACTGGCAACTGACTTATGTGAAGTTTGACGGCAAGGAGAAATATCGCTCGCGACTGATAGAAGGATATTGCTCTCGTACCAGCGTCCGCCCTGGCCAAACCATCACCTTCCAGGTCAGCACCGAGCCGGCCGGGCGATGCACCCTCGAAATCTTCCGCATGGGCTACTACCAGGGCACTGGCGCCCGACGCATGACCACCCTGGGGCCATTCGACACGGTGACCCAGCCCACGCCAGCGCGCGACCCCCGCCGATTGCGCGACTGCGCCTGGAAACCCTCTTTCAGCCTGGAGATTCCAGCCAGTTGGCCAAGTGGCGTCTATCTTGGCAAGCTCAGCAGTGACAAGCATCGTTTCCAGAGCTATGTCACTTTCATTGTCGTGGAGGACCGCAAATGCGATCTCCTTTTCCAGTGCAGCACCAACACCTGGCAGGCCTACAACAAGTGGCCTCTGGCCGATTCCCTTTACGACAACGACCACCCCTCGAAAAAACCGCTGGTCTCAGGCGTGCGGGTCAGCTTTAACCGACCGTATGCCAGGTACCCGCAGGTGGTGGACCATTCCCTTTCGCTGGGTACCGGTGAATTCCTGCTCTGGGAGTTCCCCTTCGCCCACTGGCTTGAGAGTCAGGGGTACGATGCCTGCTACTGCGCCAATGAGGATGTCCATACGGGCGGTGCCGATTTCATTGCCAGGGCCAAAGGGTTCTTGTCGGTGGGCCACGACGAGTACTGGACCCGCAAGCAGTATGACGCCTGCCTGGAGGCGGTGAAACGGGGCGTGAATTTCGGCTTTTTCTCGGGCAACAGCGTCTGCTTCGTGGTGGACGATTCGGTGCCGCGCGAGCTGGAGCGCGTGGGCCGCTATGGCGGTATCCGCCCGGGTGAGGAGCAATACATGGAGGACCTGCCGGTGCAGGCCCCCTCGGAGGCCCTGCTCATGGGGGCCCAGACGGTTTCGCCCTTCAATGGTTCGGGTGACTGGGTCTGTGTCAAACCGGAGCACTGGCTGTTTGCGGGCACAGGCATGGCCAAGGGCGACCGGATCCCGGGGCTGGTGGGCTGGGAGTTCCATGGTGACCCGGCGCCCATCCCGGGGCTGGAGGTGGTGGCAAAAGGCACCACCATCAATAGTGGCAATCAGCCGTCCCATTACGAGGCAACCATCTATCCCGGCCCGAAGGGCAATACCGTGTTCAACGCCAGCACCATTTTCTGGGCGATGGGGTTGAGCAACCCGCCGGGCCATATCCTGCCCTTTGTCCATGATGGCCGCCCCCACGGGCCCGATCCCCGCGTGCAGCGCATCACGGCGAATGTGCTGAAACGGTGGCTGGGCGGGTGAGGGCGAACCGTTGCCGCAACAAACACACGTGACCCAAAACGCGGCAAACGCGTGCGTTTCGGGTCAGACGGCCAGGAGACCGGATGTGTCTGCAATGGCTCAGGCTAATCCGGGCCAGGGCCGAATTGCAGCGCAAACAGGTCTGCCTCACGCATGACAAAGCGCAAGCGGATTGGGCGTCCGGCGAGAGAGGCCAGATCGGCCCCTTTGGCCCAGCCAACGCGCATCCGGATGGCGTCGCCCACCAGGGGCTGGCAATCGGCGAGGGCGAAACCCGGGATGGGTTGCCCCGCCTCATCCTGGATCTCCAGTCGCAGGTTGCCGCCAGCACTGGTGGACAAATTGACCCACAGGTGGTTTCCCTGGAACCTGAGCGTCAAAGTGACCATCTGGCCCAGGTCAGCGCCCGCATGGACCGAGGCGAACCCATCGGTCCGCAGAGTGAAGCGGCGAAAGGGTGTGAGATAGATAGACATCTCGGCCGGGCCGGTAGGAACCACATTCAAGGCTGCATAGTTGGAACGGTTTCCCCAGCGCGCCGGGTCGAGGCCGGGGCGAATGAAGGCCTCGCGGAAGGTGCGGTCAAAAAGGGAACCACCCGCTTCAGCCCGCGTCGTCATGAACAGGATGTCGGTGCTTTCGCCCCGCTCGGGGTGGAAGCGGGTTGGCAGGGCCACATACAGGTGGGGCGCGCGGAAGTACGGATGCGTGAGCGTGGTGTAGAGGTGCTCCCCGGGGAAGTTTGGCTTGAGCTGGACCGGTTCTGACCAGTGGAAAAAATCGCTGGAGGTGGTCCGGCAGACACTTCGCAGCTTTTTGTCGAGGAAATGGCGGAAATAGCAGACATAGCATCCCTCGGCGACAGACCAGAATGAGACATTCTGTGAATCAAAAGCGTATTCCCGTGTGTAGGTGATCAACGGCTTGTCCCCCAGTTTGCGCCAGCGGATTCCATCAGCCGAAGCAAAGCCGAACAGGCCTGATTTCACTGTGCCTGCCAGGGCTTTGAACCGGTCGCTGGCGGGAACTCCAGGACGGGTATCCAGAAAGGGGGAAAAGTTGTGGCAAAAGGGGGCTTCCTTCAGGATGATATTGTTGTCCCTGGAGCCCTCCAGCTCCACCAGTCCCAGCCTGGGTTTGGTCCAGCGGATGCCATCCTTGCTTTCGCAGTAGCGGGTCACCTCGGTGGAGTCGCCGTCGAATTTCGCGCCGCGACTGTCCCGGGTGTAGAAGCGGAAAAGGTCGCCATCCTTGATGACTGTGGCATATTCCATGCTGTCGGCTGGTTCGGCCATAGGCGGCGCGGGCCTTGGTTCATGGAGCTTGAGAGTGGTATTTTCCATCTGGTCGATCAGATGCCTGTCGACCATCAGTTCCAGGCGAGAGGCGATGTCCCGCACCGGTTGCGCTGGCCTGACGGGGATGGGTGGCCTGGCCACGGTGGGAGGAGGCGAGGCGGTGATGGAATTCTGCCCCCAGAGCAGGTGAGGCCCCACCAGGCTGAGACTCATTACCTGAAAACCGAGAACCAGCGACCCCAGGCCAGGGAAGTTGGAGAGCATCATGGGGAAAATCCTGGTGAGGGAGAGTGAAACCTGTTAAAGTAGTCAAAAAGCAAGGCTAACCGGGCTTGGCCGCCAACTCAACAGCCCTTGGGTGGCCACATTGGGGCATGCAATGGTGAGATTGCTAGGGAACAGGTGTTGACGATGTTAACTTGAGTGATGTCTGAAAATGCGTCAGAACGTTCGCTTCCGGGAGTCGAAAGATGGAATTGCTCTATTTTTTCTTTTTCTGCACTGGAGGCTGGTTTTTATTGGCTCCCATATGGATTTTGGCGAGGCTGAAGGAGATTCAGAGCGAAGTCGAAAATTCCAAGAAGTCGTTTGGGAAAGTTCTCGGGCAAGTGGCTAGCCTGCGGGCATCAGTAGAGAAAGCCGTTGCTTTCATCCCGAAACCGGAACCCGTACTGAAACCAGAAGCACAACCAGAGCCGGTTTTTGTGCCGCAGGGGGTGCCTTCAGCCGAATCTGGTCCAGCGGTCGAACCGATGCTGGAAAAATCCGGGTTGGAGTCCGCGCATCTGGGCACCCCAGTAGCCGCCCCAGTGCCGCTGGTTCCTGCGCCATCCAGCCATTCCAGTCTTCTTGCAGACTCCTTTGAAGAGCTTGAATGGCAGAGAGTGGACCAGGCGAAAGCAGCACCGGCCAGACCTTTGAATATTCCCCCGGTCCCTGTGGCCCCTGCCAGGCCTTGGAACATTCCCCTGGTCCCTGTGACCCCTGCCAGGCACCAAACCAGCGCGGCCAGTCCCGATCAGGCCACGCGAGGCGCCCAGGTCAGTCCGCTCGAAAGCGCAGCCAACGAAACCTTGCACAAGATAGGTAACTGGATCCTGTTCGGCAGCGAGAAACTGGCACCAGGCGTGTCCCTCGAGTTTGCGGTGGCCAGTCAGTGGCTACTACGGATCGGTGTCGCGATTCTCGTGCTGGGTCTTGGTTTTTTTGTCAAGTATTCGCTTGACAACGATCTGATTTCCCAGGAGGCGCGGGTGCTGGCAACCGCCGCCGCTGGCCTGGTTTTGCTGGTGGGGGGCACGCGCTTGCTGGGGGGCAAGTACGGCATCCTGGGTCAGGGTTTGATGGGCGGCGGGATCACCACCCTTTATTTCAGCATCTATGCGGCCTGCGTGTTTTATGGCCTGATCCCTCTCGCTTTCGCTTTCACCCTGATGGCGGTGGTGACCGCGCTCTCGGGCTTCATCGCGGTTCGTTTCGCCTCCATTCTGGTGGCCGTCCTGGGAGTGCTGGGGGGCTATCTCACCCCGCTACTGATCAAGAGTGTTGAGGCGGACCTCACCCTGCTCCACGGCTACATGTTCATTCTTGCGGCCGGGGTGTTGTGCACCTGCGTGTGGCGCAAATGGCCACTGGTGAACATGCTGGCCTTTATTTGTCATTATCTGCTGTTTCAGAAAGGTATTTACGCTGGTAGTGCGGATTGCCATGAACGGGCCCTGCCCTTCCTGGGGATGTACTTCCTGCTCTTTTCAACCATGCCTTTCTTGTACAACCTCCGTAATCGCCAAAGCTCTGGCCTGCTTGAGCTGGCGGGCCTGTATATCAACGCCGGGGTCTGCTTCCTGCTGGGCTGGCACATGCTGTACACCATCGGCCGGGGAGAAAACTGGCCAGCCTTGCTCAGCCTTTCGCTGGCCTTCTTCTACGGGGCCCATGCGATGGTCTTTTTGCGGCTACGGATTGTGGACCGGCCCATGGTGATCTCTTTCCTGGCCCTGTCAGCCATCTTTTTGGCTTTAACCATGCCGCTGTACCTTTCCACCGCCTGGCTGACCACCGCCTGGGCACTGCAGGCTGTGGCAATGGCCTGGATGGCGCGGCAACTGGGTAGCGGTTTTTTGCGCCAACTGGCGTATCTGATCATGGTGATGGTTTTTGGCCGGTTTGTGCTGGTGGATCTGCCCTATCGCACCCGAATGGCTGACACCTCCCCGGATACTCCGGTATGGGTCTTCCTGAGTGCCTTGGCTATCCGCCTGGTGGAGTTTGGCACCCCCATTCTCGCCCTGATGGCATCGGGATGGTTGCTGGGCAAGGCTGAGGGGGATCGTCAGCACCTGATGCTCCGGGAAAATGATCTGGAAGACCCGGCTGACCGCGCCACGGTGTTGCGGCTGTCCGTGATCACCGGGGTGGTGATTGCCCTGGCCTATCTGGGCATTGAGCTGAGCCAGACCATGCTGAGATTCAGCCCGGATTTCCATTTGGCCTCCCTGACTTTCCTGGGTGCCCTGTTTACTTTGCTGGTGCTGCTGCGCGGGGCCTTCTGGATCGGCCAGCCTGCTGTGGTGGCGATCTCCTTCTTTCTGGCGCTTGCACTCGGCTTCAAGCTGCTGATGGTTGACCTGGGCAGTGTGGCGGGCAAGTTGAGTGACCCCTTTTTGTACAATCAGGGTTGGGCCCTGCGCGGCGCCGTGTCCCGTGTCTTTGACCTCGTCATAGTGGTTGGCACCTTCGCCTTCATGGGGCGGATCCTGTCTGGCCAGGGGGTTGCCAAAGCCTGGCCCATTTTCAGCACCGCAGGGATAGTGCTGACACTGATCCTGTCTACTCTTGAGGCCTGTAATATTCTGGAATACGCCCAGATGGGCAGTTTCAGGCCCGGTGCCATTTCCATTCTTTGGACCCTGTTCGGACTGGGATTGTTGCTTTTTGGTGTCCGCATGCATGAGCGCTGGGTGCGATATGGTGGGTTGGCACTATTCCTGATTGTGACCCTGAAGGTGTTCCTGTCCGACCTGAAGGGGGTCGAGACTCTCTACAAGGTGGCGGCTTTCATGGTCCTGGGTGTATTGCTGCTCGCCGGGTCATTCATTTATCTGAAGTACCAGCCCTCCATTGATACCGATCAAAAAAATCCTGGGAAGGGGACAACATGATCACGCAAGGTGCCGCGCTGCTCCTGGCCACACTGAGCCTGGCGGAGTCGCCCAGGAACCATCTCCATCGGGATATCCAGGTTCCAGCCAGAAACCAGCCTACTCTCACAACAGTCACCCTGGATCCCGCCATTTTCCTGAAGGCGGCGGGGGGGCTGGCGGATCTGCGGGTAGTGGATGGTGACGGGGTGGTGGAGTCGCACCTGACCCGTCGGCTGACGAAACCGCAAAGCCAGGAACGCTGGTCGGAATCCCAGGGTGAAACCATCACCGCCGGACCCCTGGAAGGAGGGGGTTTCCGCATGGTGGTGCGCCTGCGGCCCGGTCAAGGAAAACCCACCCGCATCCGGATCGTCTCGCCCCTCCATGATTTTGAAAACCGGTTGTTGGTGGAAGGCATGGCTGCAGACGGTTCGGCCCAGCACCTGGCGGAGGGCGTTCTGGCTGATTATCACAGCATGATCGACTTCAAAATCGATTCCATCCAGTTCGCCCCGGGCAATTTCCGTGAATTCCGCATCACGGTGGAAAAACCTACCCTGTTGCAGGAAGCGGCCCTGCTGGAACTGACCCGCCAGGCTGGCAAGACAGAAACGGAGCGGGTGAACATCGTCCGTAGTCCGTTCCGGATCGACCGGATCGATTTTCTCTCCGTCGAGGAAGTGCGTGGGGTAGACACGCCGGTTACCGAAACGGTGGAACTACCCGGTTTGTCGATTAAGACCGATCTCCAGAAAAAACAGACCGTGGTGGAATTCCAGACAGGCAGGCAACCTCTGGCAGGCGTGGAGCTGGCTAGCCCCAGTGGTAATTTCCGCCGGGCTGCCAGACTGGAACGCCGGGTGGCGACGGCACCAGCGCCCGCTTGGCGGGTGATGGCTTCGGGCACGCTGAACCGTTTCAGTTTTCAGGGTTCCAGCCACGAGCAGGTGCGACTTTCCGTTGACGAAACCCGGTTGGACGATTGGCGCCTGGTCATCGATAATCTCGACAGTCCGCCGATCGGCATCGAGGGCTTGCGTTTGCTAGTGGTGCCGATCCAGGTGGTTTTTGTCGCCACGCCCGGTCAAACCTATCACCTGGAATTCGGTGACCCAGCAGCCCAGGCGCCAGCTTTCGATCTTTCCGGAATTGAGGCTTTGCTGGCCCTGAAGGCACCGGTCCTGGCAGCCCAATGGGGTGAAATCACCCAGACCTCTTCAGTTGCCGATCCTGAGTTGGCCGGGAAAAACTGGGGCGCAATCCTGTTGCGGCAGACCTGGCTACTCGGAATGGTTTTGCTGGTGCTGGGTGCCCTGCTGTGCGTGGGCCTTTTTCGTGCGGCCAAGCAGGTAGGAGGCCCCCCGGCTGGCTGATGCCCTGCAATTTTCTTTTTTTTGATGGGGCACTGCTGGCCAATGAGGAGTGCGCAAGGTTCGCAAGGTTCGATTGGCGAGAGTAGATGATTTTTGGCATCTATTAGGTGCCTTTAGATTGCTATTGCTGTTTTTAGGTTTTATAATATATCTGCAGCCATGCCTCTCAGGCAACCTGCGGAAACTGCAACCCGACCTCCCCTCTGCCGGGCCCCGGCCTGTAAGATCCCATCTGGGGGGATTAGTTCGTATGGTCGTCACCGTTGAAAATCTGGAAAAACATTACGGCAAACTGCATGCCTTGGGCGGGGTGAGCCTGCGGGTCGAGCCAGGTACCCTGTTTGGCCTCCTGGGCCAGAATGGTGCGGGAAAAACAACGCTTATCAAAATCCTTTTGGGCCTGGTGGCACCCACGGCGGGGTCTGCCACGCTGTTAGGGGCCCCTGTGGGCACTGTCGCTGTCCGGCGAGAAGTTGGGTACCTGCCCGAAGACCACCGGCTCCCCGAGTACCACACAGGGCCCAGCCTGCTCCACTTTTACGGTGCCCTGCAGGGCATGCCCCGTCGGGAGCGCCTGGTACGCATCCCCTACCTGCTGGAGCTGCTGGGCCTGAAAGGGCGCGAGAAGCTCCGGGTGCGCGGTTATTCCAAAGGGATGAAGCAGCGGCTGGGCCTGGCTCAGGCCCTGATGCACAAACCCCGGGTGCTGTTTCTCGATGAACCCACCGATGGCGTTGACCCGGTGGGCCGCCGTCAGATTCGCGAATTGCTACTGGAGGAACAGCGCAACGGCGTGACTGTTTTTGTCAATAGCCACCTGCTGGGTGAGGTGGAGCAACTGTGTGACCGGGTGGCCATTCTGAAAAAGGGCCTTCTGGTCCTCCAGGGCACGGTGGCCGAGCTGACGCGTAGCAAGGGAAGCTGGCTGGTCGCCTTTGAGCAATCCCCCCCTGAAGGAACTGCCTGGCAGGGCATGCGGCTGGAGGCATGCGACCGGCCCGGCCTGACGCGCCTGCATCTGGAACCCAACGAAAACCAGGCCATCGATACTTTCCTCGAACAGGCCTCCTCGCGCGCCATGCGTCTGCGCCATCTGGAACGCGAACGCGGCACCCTGGAAGACCTGTATCTCGAGCTGGCCGATAGGGGAGGTGCAGCCCAATGAATCGCCGCCCCTCCGGTTTTTTCCTGTCATTTTTTGCCATGCTGGGTGATGCCTGGCGCGAGTTCCTTGATGCCAAGATCCTCTATTTGTTGCTGGTGCTTATCGGCCTGCTCTTTGGCACCGCCCTTACCGGCAAAATCGAGCCCTTGCCAGGTGGAAAAAGTTACCTCGATCTGGCGGCTCGGGCCCTGGCGGCCGACCTCAGCGGTCTCGATCTGGCAAAGGAAAATTTCGCGGATATTGCCGGGCGAGTGACCGGCTCGCTCTACTCCATCTCCAAAGCGGAACCCCTGGGTGAAGACCTGCCAGGCGGCAAATGGCGGGTCACTCTCAAGCGCAATGCCATCCCTCTACTGGGCAAGGCCGAAAGCATTGGCGAAATCCAGGAGCGTTTTGGCCGAATCGCCGACGGGCGGCTATGGATCGCCGAGGAAGTGCGGGAGGAAGGGCTGGGAACCTTTGCCAAGGCGATGGGGCAGCAAAGCTGGCAAATGACGGTCGCGCCCGGCCCCGACCTGAAGCTGCTCTGGCCAAACCGTTTCACGCTCTTTGCTGGCAGCCTGGAACTGACACCTCCCAAAGGTGCGCCTCTGGGGCTGGAGGTGCTGATTTTGCAAAAGCTTCTCACCACCGGCCTGGGTGGCAGCATTCTCCTATTGATCAGCGTGGTGGTCACCGCGGCTTTTGTGCCCAATATGCTGCGCAAAGGTACCCTGGAGCTGCTGCTGGTGCGTCCGTTACCTCGTTGGCGTGTGCTGGTCTTCAAATACATTGGCTCGCTGCTGTTCGTGGGGGCTTTACTGGGACTGCTCATCCTCTCCTGCTGGCTGGTGACCGGCATCCTGGCCGATCTCTGGTCACCCAATATCCTGCTGGCGGTGCCCAGCCTGCTCCTCTTTTTTGCCCTGTTGCTCTCCGTCAGCGTTTTCACCGGAGTCCTCACCCGCAGTGCCACCGCAGCCATGCTGGCCACCGTCACTTACTGGGTGGTGCTGTTCATTGCCGGGCAGATGCACAATCAGGTGGTGGAAAGCAGACTACGCAGCGAGAACGCCGGCAAACCCCGCCAGGTGAGCGTGGCCGAAAGCCTGCGAGGCAATCGTGGCAACCGTAATCCGCCACCTGATCCCAACCGGATTCCTTTCCACCGCTCCACGGTCGGCAGGGTGGCGGAGGGGGTTTATGCTGTTTTGCCCCGTACTGAAGATCTCGATAATCTGGTGGATCGCCAACTGATGCGCGATCTGGCAGTCGCCGGGCCCCTGCGGGCCCTGGTGGAAAGTGGTGAATTTTCGTGGGCCACCGGCCTGGGCATCACGGGTGCCCACATCGGCTGTTTCCTTTTGGCGGCGTGCCTGATATTTTCCCGCCGGGATCCCTGATCAAATTTCAAAGGCGGCAAAGCAAGGTTTTATGACAATGGCAACTCACGATACCGAACCTGTTTACCAGCGCTGCGTCTCTCCCCGCTGCGGTGCCACCTTGCCGGTGGATGACACCTCCTTCCGTTGCCCCACCTGTGGCGGCCTGATGGATGTAGCCTACGACTGGGACCGCGTGGAGCCGCCCAAATCGTTGCGGGAATTCGAGGCCAAGTGGTCACGCCGCACCGATCCGGTGGCCTTCTCGGGGGTATGGCGCTTTCGTGAACTGTTCCCCTTTGCCCGCCCGGACCAGGTCCTCACCATCGGTGAGGGGCAGACCATTTTGCAAAAGGCAGATGGCCTGGGTGCCCGGCTAGGCATGCGGCCTGGCACGCTGCACCTGCAATACGAGGGAATGAACCCTTCGGGCAGCTTCAAGGATAACGGCATGACCGCCGCCTTCACGCACGCCCGCATGACAGGTGCCAGGCGAGCGGCTTGCGCCAGCACCGGCAACACCAGCGCCTCCCTTGCCTCGTTCTGCTCGGCCACCGGACTGATGCGCGGCATCGTCTTCATCGGCTCGGGCAAGATCAGCTATGGCAAGCTGGCCCAGGCGCTCGACCATGGCGCGCTCACCATGCAGATCGCCGGTGACTTCGACGATGCCATGACCCGTGTGCAGCAGGTCTCACGCCGGCTTGGTATCTATCTGGTGAACAGCATCAACCCTTTCCGGCTGGAGGGGCAGAAGACTATCATGTACCGCATCCTGGAGGCCCTTTCCTGGGAACCGCCCGACTGGATCGTGGTACCAGGTGGCAACCTGGGCAACAGCAGTGCCTTCGGCAAGGCCTATCTGGAACTGCGTGAACTGGGTCTGGTGAAGCGTATTCCCCGGCTGGCTGTGGTGAACGCCACGGGGGCCCGTACCTTCGACACCCTGGTCAACGAACGGGGCATCCGCTGGAACCAGGGCAATCCCGACCAGCCCGTGATCGATGCCTTTTTCAAGGACCTCGACGCCCGCAACAGCCGGGCCAGCACCATCGCCAGTGCCATCGAGATCAACCGCCCGGTGAACCTGGCCAAGGCACTTCGCTCGCTGGAGGTGATGAACGGCGTTGTCCGCCGAGCCGATGACCAGGAGATGATGGACGCCAAAGCCCTGATTGGCGCGCATGGGCTGGGCTGTGAACCCGCCTCCGCCGCTAGCCTGGCCGGGTTGATCCAGTTGCGCGAACAGGGAATCATTGCCCCCTCCGACCGGGTGGTCTGCGTGCTGACCGCCCACCAGATGAAGGACTCGACAGCCACAGTAGCCTACCACAGTGCTGATCAGGAGCAGTTCCAGAAGGTGCTGGGCGTGCGCGGTGTCAAGCGCGCCAGCCATTCCAACCGGGCAGTCCAGGTGCCCAACGACCTCGAGGCCATCGTTGGGGCAATCGAGCTGTATACCTAGGAGAAAGCAAACATGTCCTGTCCGCTTACGGTCCTGTGCGCTCTTGTCCTGGCTTCGGGAATGGGCGCTTGCCTTCGCGCTGACGAGGCCGAAGATCAGGCCGCACTCTGGGTGGGGACACAAGGCGGCCTGGTCCAGCGCGACGAAACAGCTCCGGGCCGGCCCGTGGTCTCCGTGATTCTCAGGGGCGTGAACAATCCGGACCTGACCCAACTGACAGCCCTCAAAGGCTTGCGAACCCTGGAACTCATCCGGTGCGGGCTGATACCTTTCGGGCTACAATCCCTGGCGAGCCTGCCCAACCTGCGTGAACTCAGCCTGTCTGGCATGGCTATCCAGGATGAGTTCCTGCGGGAGGTGGTGGGGCTGGAGCAGGTGCGTGTGCTCCGTCTGGGGCAGACCCAGGTGACCGATGTCGGGCTGGGTGTGTTGGCGGGAAAGAAAAACCTGACAGGCCTTGTCCTCAATGGGACCGCTATCACCGATACTGGGATGGGCGAATTGGCGGGCATGCGGGAACTGGATTTCCTGGTCCTGTCATCAACCCGGGTGACCGACAAGGGGTTGGCGGAATTGGCCGGTTTGAAAAGTCTCAGGACCCTTTGGCTGGGTTATACCCGGGTGACCGATCAAGGCCTGAAGCTGGTGGCCCGCTTTAAAAACCTGCGCACTCTCAATCTGGAGGGCATCGCTGTCACCGATACCGGTTTGCGGGAATTGCAGGCCCTCGCCAACCTGGAAGAGCTGACCCTGCATACGGCCAGGCTGACCGATGCCGGCCTGGGAGAAATCGCCCGGATCAGTACCCTGAAGTCACTGGGGCTGGATGGGACCCAGGTCTCGGAAACCGGGCTCTCCCAATTACCGCTCCTGCAAAACCTTCAGGTGCTGCAACTCAACCAAAACCGGACGATCAACGATGCAGCGCTGCGGGAAGTGGCCAGGATCAGCAGCCTTACCACCCTGAGCCTGCGTGAAACGGCTTTGACTGATGCCGGGCTGGCTCAACTTGGGGGCTTGCAAGGATTGACCACCCTGGACCTGTCGATCAACAGGGTGACCGATGCCGGTCTGCGGGACATAGGTGCCATGCCTCGGCTCACCCATCTTCAAGTGGCTCAAACCGGTATCACCGACGGAGGCCTTCCGGATATCGGCAAATTGTCCCGCCTGGTTTTCCTCAACCTGGAGCGGACGCGGATTTCCAGTGCTGGCCTGCGGGGACTATCAACCCTGCGCGGATTGAAGGAACTCAATCTGAACCAGACTCCGGTGAACGATGCCGGGCTGGTGGAAGTGGCAAAACTCAAAACCCTCACCAAACTGAACCTGCGAACCACCCAGGTGAGTGACGCTGGCTTGCGCGAACTGATCGGCCTGCCTGGCTTGCGTGAACTGGAATTGGGAGGCACCAGGGTGACAGATTTTGGCGTGAACGAACTGCGCAAGGCCTTGCCAGGCTGCGCTGTCACGCCCTGAATGGATAGGTCTTTTCCAGATCAGCGATTGCATTCACCTGACTGATCCCTTAGGCCACGCCTGGATTTCGACTGATTTTCACTGTAGACCGTCGCATCCGGAGCGCCCAATGCGGCGCAAATCCGTTGATAAACTGCCCTGAGGTGACATGTGATTCCCATTCGTCTCCATATAATTCCGTACCATTACAAAGGCAGGCCAAATTAGCTTTACTCCTTGTCGGCACTGGTTCAGAACCGCAGCGGTGATTGACACAATGCATGATTTGGCGATTACACCTGGCGGGCGTTTGTTATTCCGTGACTTGCCCGATCAGGGGCGGGACCACCAGCTCCCGAAGGCCCTGCTGGATGCCTATGCGGCAAACACCACCCGGGGCATGCTTCACTCCGCCAGCAGTGAATGGGATGGTGCGCTACCCCTGCCCTTCGAATTTGCCCGCTCCATTGCCCGGCTTTATCTGACGCACCTGTGCAAAACCGCCACAGGTCAGCCTGGTGATGATATCCCCGACCTGCCGGCCCCACCCAACGAGCTGGACCAGTTGCTGAGCCAGGCACCTCCCATGACCGGGCTCGAGTATTTGACGGGTGAGGTCCTGTCGGGCTGGTGGGACAAACTGGATACCCTCACCCGGGAGGAAGTGGGCAATCACCCGGGTGGGGCCCAGGGGTATCTTGCCGAGCGTAATCCCCGCTGGCGATTTGTCGGTCGCGTTGCCCTGCATCTGGCCGAGAACAAGCGTGATCCCGAGCGCCCTTTCGCTTTTCTAGCCACATATGCCAATGGCCTGACGGCGCAAGGCAAGGTGCGACACCAGCCTCTGGGGCAGGCCTTGCAGCAATACGCAGGCAAGAAGAACCGGGCAGCCATGCTCAATCTTCTTTTGCCGATCTCAAAAGCCGCTGAATCCTCCGCCTGGATGCGGAAGCTGGTTGATTCTGGAGAAATTTATCACCCCATCGCCTGGTCTGCGCGGGAGGCGTACCACTTTCTCCAGGCGATACCCGATCTCGAATCGAATGGGCTGATTGTCCGCGTGCCGGATTGGTGGCACGCCCAGAAACCGACCCGGCCCCGGGTCAGCGTCAAGGTTGAAACCAAAAAAGAGGCTACCCTCGGTGTCGCGGCGATGCTGGGTTTTTTCATCGATGTGAGCCTGGACGGGGAAACCCTGACCCGGGCAGAGATTGCCCACCTTCTGGAATCCAGCGAGAGCCTGGTCCCCCTGAAGGGGAAATGGGTGGAAGTTGACCGGGAGAAGTTGCAGGAGGCACTTGATCATTGGAAGCATGTCGAAAGCGAGGTCGGCCAGGATGGTCTTTCGTTCTTTGAAGGGATGCGTTTGCTGTCGGGGGCAAATGTCACCCGAGGGGAAGAGACCGAGGGGCAGGCGATAATCCGCGAATGGTCCGGCCTGACCGCCGGACCGAAACTGGAGGCGACCCTTCAGGCCATGCGTACACCGGAAGCGGGCCGGGAAACCCAGCCGGCAGGTTTGAAGGCGGACCCGCGACCGTACCAGAAGACCGGCTACGGCTGGCTGCGCTTTGTCACGCGCCTGGGGCTGGGGGCCTGCCTGGCTGATGACATGGGCCTGGGAAAAACAGTCCAGGTTATCGCCCTGCTTCTGGACCTGAAACGCGACAAGAAGAAAAAAGCCAGCCTGCTGGTGGTGCCCGCCTCACTAATCGCCAACTGGAAAGCGGAATTGACGAAGTTCGCGCCTGAACTCACCTTCGGGGTGGTCCATCCCTCGGAGTGGGTCGCCGGTGCCTGGCAACCGGACTTGGCCCATGCCAATTCCCGCGACCTGATCATCACCACTTATGGCATGTTGGTCCGCGACGACTGGGTGACGCGACATTCCTGGCGGCTGGTGATTCTCGACGAAGCCCAGGCGATCCGGAATTCAGGAACGAAGCAGGCCCGGGCAGTGAAAGAACTGACAAGCGAAGGCCGCATCGCCATGACTGGCACGCCTGTGGAGAACCGCCTTTCGGATCTGTGGTCGCTGTTTGATTTCCTGAACCCTGGCCTGCTGGGCACCGCCAAGGAGTTTGCCACCTTTGTCAAGCGGTTGCAAAATCACGAAAAGCCATCCTTTGAGTCCTTGCGAAGCCTGGTGCGGCCTTACATCCTGCGCCGGCTGAAAACCGACAAACGGGTCATCGCGGACCTTCCCGACAAAACCGAGGTGAAAGCCTGGTGCCCCCTGAGCAAGTATCAGGCGGCCCTTTACCAGCAGGTGGTTGATGAACTCGCGAAGCAGTTGGAGGCAGCGGATGGCATCAGGCGGCGTGGTATCGTTTTGTCCCAACTGATGCGCCTGAAGCAGATCTGCAATCATCCGGCCCAGCTGACAGGTTCGGAGGATTATGCCGCCGACCGCAGCGGCAAGTTTCGCCGCCTGGCGGAGATTGCCGAGGAGATCGCCTCGCGTCAGGAGAAGGCCCTGGTTTTCACACAATTTCGCGAAATCACCGAACCGCTGGCGGAATACCTCGCCACGCTGTTCGGGCGCCCCGGCCTGGTTTTGCATGGGGGAACCAGTGTCAAAAAACGCAAGGAGCTGGTGGATCAGTTCCAGCAGGAGGATGGCCCTCCTTTTTTCGTGCTGTCGCTCAAGGCTGGCGGGACCGGGCTGAACCTGACCGCTGCCTCCCATGTGATCCACTTCGACCGCTGGTGGAATCCAGCCATCGAGAATCAGGCCACCGACCGCGCCTTCCGCATCGGCCAGAGCAAGAATGTGCTGGTCCACAAATTCATTTGCCGGGGCACCGTCGAGGAACGCATCGACCAGATGATCACCCAGAAAAGCCAGGTCGCCGGTGAGGTGATCGGTGGGGAAGATTCGGGGGAAGCATTGTTGACCGAAATGGACACTGATAAGTTGCTCAAATTCGTCAAGCTGGATCTGCATCAGGCGGCTGAAGGTTAAACCAGCAAACAGGACAGGATGTAACCATGCGTTTTTACTACGGTTACCAGCCGTATGTCCCGGTAGCCCAAAGGCAAGCGGAAGCCGCCATGGCGATGGCCAAATTGGCTCGGGCAGGAAAAAAGATTTCTCCTGTGGTGATCCAGGGGCGAAACATTGCCACCACTTTCTGGGGCATCGCATGGTGCGAAAACCTGGAGAGCTACAGCGATTTCGCTAATCGCCTGCCCCGTGGGCGCACCTATGCCCGCAATGGTTCGGTCGTCCATCTGGAGATTGGCAAGGGGCAGATCGCGTCCATGGTCAGGGGCTCCAGCCTGTATCACATCGAGATAGAAATCGATGAACTCCCCAAGGTCAGGTGGCAAGCCCTGAAAAAGGAATGTGGCGGCCAGGTCGGTTCCCTCGTGGAGCTGCTGCAAGGCAGACTCTCCAAGGCGGTGATGGGGCTGGTGACGGATCGGGACAAGGGCCTTTTTCCGAAACCCAAGGAAATCCGGATAACCTGCTCCTGCCCCGATGATGCCACCCTGTGCAAACACATTGCCGCCACAATGTACGGGATTGGAAATCGTCTCGACAAAGAGCCGGGGTTGCTATTTCTGTTGCGGGGTGTGGACCAAAGCGAATTGATTGAAGAGGCAGTAGCACCGGGCAGCTCTGCCGGCAAATCTGCCATGGTCCTGAAGGGCGATCTGGCAACCATTTTCGGTATTGAATTGGGAGATGGGACACCGGTCATCCCAGGTAAAGGCGGCAAGTCTTTCAAGGTGCCGGCGAAAAAAAAACCTGCTGGCAAGTCAGGCAAACCAGCAACCAGAATGGCCAAAACAGCCAAGCCTATCGCTGGCAAGGCACCCAAACCAGCCGCCAGAATGGCCAAAATAGCCAAGCCTATCGTTGGCAAGACACCCAAACCAGCCGCCAGAATGGCCAAAATAGCCAAGCCTATCGCTGGTATGGCACCCAAACCAGCCGCCAGAATGGCCAAAATAGCTAAACCTATCGCTGGCAAGGCAGGCAAACAGGCAGGCGGAATTGCGAAAACAGCCAAACCCATTGCTGGCAAGGCACCTAAGCCATCCACAAAAAACCGAAAAGTATCGGCCACCAAGGCAAAAAAATAAAGACGGCGACCAGGCTGGGCACTTAACTGCGGTAACCAATCCCTTCCTGTGGGAGGGGGTTATCCTTTCCATGGCCGTTCCCGGGAACCGGGACCAATCGAATCGTTGGCCGGAATTTGCCCTGGCCAGAAAAACAAAGCCCTTCTCCCAGGGGGAGAAGGGCTCAGGGGGCTTTGCCAGAACCGCAGGTGGGTGAAAACTGCTTGTCAGGCGTTAGCCGTTGGCGGTGTGGGCGGGGCAGGGGCCTCGACCGGTGCCGGAGCTGGAACAGTGACGGCGGGTGTTGAGTCAGCACGGGGCTTGGGAGGTGGCACATCCATGCCTTTTGACCGCAAGACCTCATCGATTTCCACGCGCAGCATCTCTTCTTTCAGCACCAGCTCGTCTGTCACCGCCTCGAGATAGTTGCGGTTTTTTGAGAGCAGATCCATGGCCTTTTCGTCGGCTTCACGCAGCAGGCGGGAAATCTCCTGGTCAATGATCTGGGCTGTGCCCTCGCTGAAATCGCGGGACTCCTGGATCTCCTTGCCCAGGAACAGATGTTCCTCACCCACACGGAAGGCCATCGGCCCTACCCGGTCGGACATGCCCCAGTGAGCCACCATGAGACGGGCCAGACGGGTGGCCTGTTTCAGGTCGCTTTCAGCCCCCGAATAGGGCTGACCATAAATCAGCTTGTCGGCGGCGCGGCCCGCCAGGGTCATGACCAGACGCTTCTCGAAATGATCCCGCCCGTAGTGGAAACGATCTTCATCGGGCATGGTGAGATTGACACCCAGGCTCTGGCCTCGGGGGATAATGCTCACTTTTTGGGGTTTGTCCGCACCGGGCATCAGCCAAGTCACCAGCGCATGACCCATTTCGTGGTAGGCCGTGCGACGCTTGTCTTCCTGGGTGAGGACCTCTTCACGCTTGGGACCGATCAGCACGCGGTCGGAGGCCCGGTGGAAATCGGAACGATCGACCCTGTCTTTCCCCTCGCGGGTGGCCAACAATGCCGCTTCGTTGCACAGGTTGCGGAGGTCGGCCCCGGTCATGCCCACCGTGGCCCGGGCCACATCCTCCAGATCCACATCGTCAGCCAGGGGCTTGTTGCGGGTGTGGACTTTCAGAATTCCCATGCGTCCCTGCCAGGTGGGACGGTCAACTGTGATATGGCGGTCGAAACGGCCTGGGCGCAGCAGGGCGCTGTCCAGCACATCGGGGCGATTGGTGGCAGCCACCACAATAACAGTCTGAGAGGGCTGGAAGCCGTCCATTTCGGACAGGATCTGGTTGAGCGTCTGCTCACGCTCATCGGAACCGCCACCCACGCCGGCGCCGCGCATGCGACCCACCGCGTCGATCTCATCAATGAAGAGGATGCAGGGAGAATTTTCCTTGGCAGTCTTGAACATGTCGCGCACCCGACTGGCGCCGACACCCACAAACATCTGGATGAACTCTGAACCGTTGATGGAATAGAACGGCACGCCGGCCTCGCCAGCCACTGCCTTGGCCAGGAGCGTTTTGCCTGTGCCGGGAGAGCCCACGAGCAACACTCCTTTGGGCACCGTGGCCCCCAGGCGCGAGAACTTCTCGGGTGACTTGAGGAATTCGACGATTTCTTTCAGCTCGCCCTTGGCATTTTCCATACCAGCCACATCGTCGAAGGTGACACGGGTTTTGCCCTTTTCGTACTTCTTGGCGGGGCTGCGAATGTAGTTGTTCAGAAAGCCACCGCCCATGGGGTCGCGCATCTTGGGCAGCACAAAGAAGAAAAAGGCAATGAACAGAATCATGGGGAGAAGGAACAGGATCAGGGTTCCCAGCCCCGCAAAAGGCTCTTCCTCGCGCAGCAGTTGCAGCCGGTCCTGGCCAGCCAATTCGCGAAGTTTGGGCAAAAGGTCCTTGTCTTCGGACGGGATCTTCACCTCGAAACGAATGGTTTTTATCTTTTCGCGATAACGGCTGGAAAGCCCCCCTTCCTCGGGGTCTTTGAGCGAATCCTCCGCCAGGGTAATCTCCATCCGTTCGGCATCGCGGAAAACCACCCGCTTGACCTTGCGGTTCTCTTTCTCATCGTTGAGCAGGTTCCAGAAGACGCCATATTCCACCGCGCGGGAACCCGCCCGGGTGAACAGAACCACCGACAAGGCCACGGCGATAATCACCAGCCAGGCCCAGTTGCCGCCTATCCAGAAATTGGGTCGGCGCGACGGACGGTCGCCTTGCTTCGATGAATTGGGGGGGGGGGACGACATGTACGCTCGTGGCCCTTATCTACAGTGGGAAGGAGTCTGAGCGCACCGGCCCCGAAACCAGGATAAAATCAGTGCCGCAACACAACCGGGCGGCAACACAACCGGGCGACTAATCGCAGGGAATGAACCCTTAATCCATTCTAGTGGCCTGCATGCCCGTATCCAACTCGACAAAGCAGGACTTCCCCGGATGTGGCAGCATCCGGGGCTTTTTCAGGTCAGGAAGGCTGGCCCTGACCGGGATTGGTGTTGCCACCAGCCGGCTTGCCGCCACCCTTGGCCTCATCTTTCTGGGCTGCAAAAAATGCCGCCAGTTCTGCAAAGCTGCCCAGAGGGCTGGCCCCAGCCAACGCACCTTGAGACAGCGAAGCTGCCGGGTTCTGTGGCTGCTGTTGCTGCTGTTGCTGGCGAGCTGGTGGTCTGGCGGCCGGCTTGGGTGTCGCATCCGTGGGCGAAGTACCCGCAGGCGCACCTTCCGGCGGCCTGGATTGCCCAGCGCCCGCAGGCGGCCTGGACTGGCCACCGCCCCCTGGGCCGCCAAAGCCCTGGCCTGGCCCCCGCGTTCTTGTGCCCATTTCCTTGCGGGAACTGCCGCGTGGCGGCAGGCTTGAACCCGGTTTGGCAGCCATTCCTGGACGACCCGCCGCTCCGGGACGGCCGCGGTTTTCGTCGGGTCGGCCGCCTGCTCGTTGTGGCCCACCCTGACGGTCACCACCCTGCCCACCAGGGCGATCACCCCCTGGACCAGCTGGCCGGTCAGGCCGCGGACCACGGAACGTCCCTTGCCTGTCCCCTTCGCGTGGCGGACGGGGAGGACGCCCTGCCCCACGCATTGCCTCGCCCTGCTGGCCCTGCTGGCCCTGGCCTTGATTGCCCGGCTGTCCCTGGAATCCTTGCTGGCTACCTGGCTGGCCTTGTGGATTTCCCTCGGCTCCCATCGGCCCACGGCCTGGACCACCACGACGCGGTGGCCGGTTGCCCGGCGCACGCTGCCCCTCACGGCCACGACGGTTTGCTTCGCCACGGGGTTGCTGTGATTCCTGACCAGGCTCGAGCATGCTCAGGGAAACGCGGCCCTTGGCGGTATCGGCGTTAATAACCCACACCCGCACCGGTTCTCCCACCCGCACCACTTCGTAGGGGTTGCGGATGTAGCGGGTGGCCATCTGGCTGATATGCACCAAACCGCCTTCGCGCAGGCCAATATCCACAAAGCAGCCGAAGTCCACCACATTCAGCACCCGGCCCTCCAGTTGCTGCCCTGTTTTCAGGTCTTCAATCACAGAAGCGGCATTCCGCATCAGGGGCGGACGGAGCGCATGGCGCAGGTCGCGGCCGGGCTCTATCAGCATGCCAACCAGGTCACTCAGCACGCCCTCACTGGGGGCCGGGCCGGGCAACTCACCTGCCTGCACTGCGGCGCGCACCGCCTGAGCCAGTGCGGGCACACCCATTTCCTGGAGTTTGGCGGCCATCGTGCCGAGGGAAGACTCATCGGCCAGTTGCTCGGGGGTGAAACCGGCTTCGGTCAACACCCGACGGGCCAACAGGTACTGCTCGGGATGGATCCAGGTGGAGTCCAGCGGTTCGGTACCGCCAACCACCCGCACAAAGCAGGCACCCTGGAGATAACGATGGGCATCAATGCCAGGCACTTGCAGCAACTGCTCGCGATTGGCAAAGCGGCCACCCTCAAGCTTGGAGCGGAAGGCAACGATCTCCTGCGCCACCAAAGGATTCCAGCCAGCCACCTGAGCCAACTCGGGTGCGGTAGCGCGGTTCAGGTCGAGTCCCACCTCGCACAGGCAGGAGCGCACCACCCGGGCCATCGGGTCACGCCATTGGCGAGGATTCAGCTCCACCTCGTGCATGCCTGGGGCCAGGTGCATCGGGTCGAAGCGGATCAGCTCCCGGAGTGGATCCTGCAGCATGCGGGCCACGCTCACCGCGGCTTTCAGGCCGCCGTCGATGCCGCGCAACTCTTCCGGCTCCATGCCTGGCATGGGGGAGGAAGGATCGGGCATGATGGCATAAGCCAGATCCACCGGAGACTCGGGCAGCCCTTCCAGACTAACCGGTTCAGGGGGCGGCGGTTCCTTGCGCTGCTGTTGTTGCTGGGGTCGGCGATTGTTTTTCTTGCCACCCTGGGAAGGGGGAGTCGCAGGGTCAGCCGGGCCAGTGCTTTCGGCGGGAGTACCCTCGGCGACCAGGGAGGCTTCCGCTCCCTCCACCACGACAACATCAGCCGGCACTTCGGCCCCTTCCAGGGCCACCACGCCGTCAACCGTCGCGGGTTGCGCGGGTGATTCGACCACCAGGGCATCCACCACTTCCGTGGGGACTGCTTCGGCCTGGGGCACTTCCGTATGGGATGCTTCGGCTTGTGACACTTCCGTGGGGGCTGCTTCGGCCTGGGGCACTTCCGTATGGGGTGCCTCGGATTCAGGGGGTGCTGCTTCGGGGCCTTTTTCCCGACGCAAACGCAGATCGCGAAGCACCGTGGCTACCAGCTCTTCGGCCTTGCGGGAAGCGGAACCACCACCCACGGCTACCAACTCCAGCTGGAAGCGACGGATCAGCTCCTCCAGCTTGCGGCTGGCATGCTCCAGATGAGCGGGACCACCTTGCGGGTGCAGCGTGGCGTACTCGAGCGGCTTGCCGGTCTCATCGATCACAGCCACACGGAAACCGTGGCGGAAAGTGGGATCCACACCCAGAACCTTGCGGCCAGCCACGGGCGGAGTCATCAGGCGGGTGCGGAGATTGCGCTCCTGCACCAAAGCGGCCTGCTCCTCGGCTCGTTGGTTGAGATCGCGACGGATTTCGCGCTCGATGGCGGGTACCAGTACTTTTTCCATGGCCACCACGGCCACCTGATGCAGAAAAGCAGCGTGCGGATGGTTGGCCAGCAACTCGGGCCGATCCAGCCGATGGAAACGGGCGGATACCGGAAAGGATGGGGCATGACGGGGCGGGGCGGGCTGAGTCACCCGGCTGCTGACCGGGGTCACCACTGCGGCAGTTTCTGCTTCAGGATTGTCTGCGACGGCTTCCGCAGGCTCCTCGGTCGATGCCACAGGGGCCGGCACTTCGGAAACGACCTCTCCATCCACTGCCACTACGGCAGGCTCAGTGGGTGGCGAAATCGCTTCTGTTACCGACAGATCCGCGGGCTGGGTGGCAGCTTCTGCCACGGTTGCCAACACTTCGGGTTCAGGCGTGGGCTCAGGTTCAGGCGTAGCCACCGGCATGGCGGGCGGCTCTGGAACGAGTGACTCGATACCAAGGCCAGCGTAGGAAGGCTGCACGCCCTCATCCGGGGTGGGCAGCGGCATACGGGCCACCAGCAGCTCCATAGCGGCGGCGCGGTCCCATTCCAGAGTCACGGTGATGGCGCCAGATCGCTCGGCGCGGGCCAAACCCAGCACTCGATGTGCCGGGATCTGCTTCAGGGTGTCGGAAAACTGCCAGTATTCCTTGTGATCACTGGCCTGGACATCAGACAGGCCCGGGTTGCGGGTGGTGCGGATGCGCCCACTTTCCCAGATGATGTGCCTGAGGCCAGAACGGATATCCGGGCCATCGGCTACCACTTCGGCCAGGATGAGCCGCAACCCATCGCTGATTTCCTCGGCGGTTCCCAGCCGGCGGTCAGGGTCGGCCATCTCGCGGATGAGAGAATCCAAAGCGTCGGTATCGCTCAGGACGGGGTCGGCCAGCCAGATGGCCTCGGCCAGGTTGTTGAGGCCCTTTTCACGGAAAGGCGCAGAAGGGCTGCGGCGACGCGGCCGCAAGGGTGCCTGGATATCTTCCAGCCGTCGGGGATGCTCTGCCTCGGCAATGGCCTCTTCGATATCGGGTGTGAGACGATTCTGGGACGCGAGTGAGGCAAGCAACTCGCGTTTACGGGCTGACTGGGCCTTCTGGCGGGTGATCATCTCGTGGATACGCCAGATCAGTTCTTCGGGCATGCCCAGGGTGTGGTCGCGGCGATGGCGGGCGATGAACGCTGGTTCATGGCCTTCCGCCAGCAAGCGCGCCACCTTTTCCACCTGGGTGCGACGCACCTGGAGGACCTGCGCAATGCGCGAGGAATCGAAATCAGTTCGTTCGGCCACGGCGGTCTCGCCGGGTCGTTCGTCACTGGCCTGCTCGGGGGTGGATTCCATCAGACGGGGTTCCAACGAACGGGGCCCTTGCACGCGGAGAAAATGGTGGTTCGCCGCCCCGTGTTACCAATAAAAAGCGCCTCGAAGCGCCAAAAAAACAACTAACGCCAGAAAATCCACAGACACAATGGGATGATACGCGAATTTGCGGAACATTACCCTACCAAAATCAACAGGCTACGGTTCGGGGTGTGTCATTGTCAAGTATGTCGGTGAAACCGGGGCTGCGGTTTGCTTGACTGGACCCCCCGCGTAATGTATACATTTGTACACAGGTGCGCACGGAAGCACGCCAATCACCCAGTGGCTTCAGCCATGCAGGATTATCCCAAAATGCCCATTTACCCAAATGAGCCCGCTAACGGGCTTCCCACAGGGGCCTCGCCCGCCTCACCAACCGGCATAGAGGGGCCCCGTCCCCTGATCCTCCATCTCGATGTGGACGCCTTTTTTGCCGCGGTGGAGCAGCGCGATGACCGGCGGTTACGCGGTAGGCCGGTGGCGGTGGGAACCGGTGTGGTTGCCAGCTGCAGCTATGAGGCGCGGCGTTATGGCGTGCGCACCGCCATGCCTTTGCGCGAGGCGCGCAAGCTGTGTCCGGCCCTGCGGGTGCTGACAGGCGATTACCATCGCTACGAACTGGCGGGGCGACGCATCGCCGGCATTTGTCTCGACGCGACACCCCGGGTGGAGGTGGCGGCGCTTGACGATCTTTATCTGATGGTGCCACGCACGGTGGATCCGTTGTCGCCCAGCGCGCCCGTCGAGTGGGCCGAGCGTTTGCGCATGCGTATCCGCGACGAGGTGGGGCTGGAGGTTTCGGCGGGAATTGCCCGTGGTCGTTTTATCGCTGGTGTGGCCACGCAAGATGCCAAAGAGGGGCGGCGGTTGCAGGCGGGGCATTGCAACGGTACACCGCCCCCCTCGCTGGTGCGACTGGTGATGCCCGGACATGAACGAGAGTTCCTCGAGCCGTTTTGTTCGTCTTTATTGCCCGGAGCTGGCGCGCTCAATGCCAGACGGCTGCACGACTACGGCCTGGTCACGCTGGGCCTGGTGGCTGGCGCGCCGAAGCACCTGCTCGAGGGGCTCTTTGGCGCCATTGGCCGCGACTGGACCAGTCAGGCGGCCGGCATCGACAACACCACGCTGCGCGAAAGCCGCCAACCACGGTCGCTCTCGCGCAGTGCCAGCTTTGACCCGCCGTTGGCCGACCGCAAGGGCGGGCAACTGCGCGCCATGCTCGACTACCTGGTGACACGCGCCGCACTCGAATTGCGCTCGCAAGGGCGCGTGGCGGCCGGGCTGCGCATTCACATCCGCTACGGCGATTTTACCTCGGTTGACGGCCACAGCCGTCTCGATTCAGCAGCCGACGACGACACCACGCTACGGGCCGCAGCGCACGACCGGCTTACCCGCGTGCTGACGCGTCGTCTGCCGGTGCGCTCGATGGGGGTGGAGTTCACGGCCATGGCTGCCCGCTCCATGCAGAAAAATCTCTTCGAGGATCCTGAACTACTGCGGCGCCAGCGGCTCGATTCGTGCGCCGATGCCATACGCGCCCGCTTCGGCTTTCTCGCCATACGCCCGGGCGCCACGCTGGTGCTCGACGAACAGTTTCCCGCCGGGCCTGATGGGCTCAGTCTCCGCACGCCCTGCCTCAGCCGTTGAGTGCCGGGCCAGCCAGCACACGCAGATGCCGAGGCAAAACACGCGCCACCAGCCGGCTTTTTCGCTGTTCGGGCAGCACCACCAGTTCGCCATCGGCATGGGCGATAAAATAGGTGCTGGCTGGCAGCTCCAGCTCCACCACCGAGCCTCTTCCTTGCCAGATACGGGGATGGCTCAGTTTCCCCCCCACCGCCAGCCGGGGCAACAGGCCAAGAATCTCCACCGTGCTCAACGGTTCGGCGGCCAGAATCTCAAACAGACCATCCACCAGGCTGGCCCCGGGGGCCACCACGAAATTGCCCTCGCGCGGGCCCAGGGCCAGGCTCACTGTCAGCCGCCGGGCCTCGGGCAGTGCCACGCCATCCACCACCACCCGCCAGGGCTCTTCCGGCGTCCGCTTGCCCAGGGCCCGCCAGACCGCCATGGCATACAGGGGCAAACCCCGCAGATGACGAATTCGTCGCGATTCCAGGGTGACCATGCCATTGAAACCGGCACCCACGCCATTGACAAACCAGGCACCCGCGCCAGGGCCCCATTCCAGCCGGCCCACATCCACAGCCACGGGTTGCGGCACCATTCCCGGCCGCTTCCACCAATGGGGCCTGAGATCAAGGCCCCAGGCGTAATCGTTGGCCGAACCCACTGGCAGGACAGCCAGCGTGCTACCACCCGTCCCGGCATCGAGCAAACCGCAAGCCACCTCGTGAACGGTCCCATCGCCCCCTGCGGCGGCCACCACCGGCCAGCCCGCCAGGGTCGCCTCGTGCGCCAACTCCATCGCGTGGCCAGGCGCCCGGGTGATTTCCAGGGAATCATCTGGCCCGAGCAGGTTGCGCAACAGGTCCAGCGAAACAGCCGCCCGGCCCCGCCCGGCGGATGGATTGGCGATCACTTTCACCCGACGCGCGAACCACATCGGCTTGCCTCCGTTATTGCCCCACTTCCATCCTACCGGTAACCCACACCCCATGCCGCCAGCGGACCTGTGTGGCGAGACGGGGCAGGCTTGGGGTATGAATGGGTTTGGTGCGGGAGCCGCCCTCCGGCCTGGACCGCCGGACTTTTTCCGGGCGACCATGCGCAGGGTGACAAGTTGGCAGGCAGGGGTGGCATGACAGTCAGGAAAATGGACGGCATTCTGGTGGTCGACAAACGCCAGGGGATCACTTCGCGGGGGGCGCTCAACAAAGCCTGGGGCTGGTTGCCCTGGGGGAACCGGGTGGGACATGCCGGCACGCTGGATCCCATGGCCACCGGTGTGCTGCTGGTTTGCGCTGGCCAGGCAACCCGCCTGGTGGAATGGCTGCAAATGCTACCCAAAACCTACCGGGCCGAAATCCTGTTCGGGGCGGTGAGCAGCAGTGACGATGCCGATGGCCTGATCACTCAGTTGCCACCACCAGCCGATCCGGGAATCGTCGAGGTGCAGCAGGCCCTGGACGGCTTTGTCGGCACTATCAGCCAGACACCCCCGGCGGTCTCGGCGGTGAAAGTGGATGGCAGGCGCGCGCATGAGCGAACCCGTCGGGGAGAGGCCGTGGAATTGGCGCCGCGCGCTGTCACCATCCACCGTATCGACCTCCTTGGCCTGGATTGGCCAAGACTGGATATCCGGGTGGAATGTGGCAAAGGCACCTACATCCGATCACTCGCCCGCGACCTGGGGGTGGCCCTGGGGACAGGGGCGCACCTCACCAGACTGTGCCGCGAACGGGTGGGGCCGTTCACCCAGGCAGAAGCGATTCCGCTATCGACCCCCATCGAAGAGGCGCGGATGCGCCTGCAGCCCCTGGCCAGGGGGGTGGAATCGTTGCCAAGCCTGGTGCTGGAGGGCGAGGTGCTGGACAAGCTGCTGCACGGGGTGAAACTCACCGCGGCGGAACTGGGCAAGCCGTTGCCCGTCATGGCGGAACGCGACACACTGGTGGTTCTCAACGAGGGCCGTTTGCGCATGCTGGCCTCGTGGCATGATGGCAGGCTCCATCCCCGCAAGGTATTTTTGGATGAGTGAGTCTGCGAAGATCCGTTGGGCGATTCAATTCGCCTCGCGCCGGGCAGCGACGGGGCGTTACCATCCAGAGGAACTGCCTGAAGGAGGAAGCGGCCATGAACACCCGAAACGCGCTGATGGTGGGGATGGGAATCCTGCTCATGGGGGGGGGGCTGGCTGTCGCCCTGCTCCGGCCCGTCATGCCGCTCAAGGCAGGCCCAATGGCCCCCGCGGATGAGTTCGCGCAGGACCGGGCACCCCCCAAAGCCAACATCCCGCCATTCGATGCCAACCGCGCGCTGAAATATCTGGAGGAGATTTGCGCAATAGGCACCCGGGTGAGTGGTTCCAAGGGCATGGAAGCCCAGCAGAAACTGCTGGAAAAGCATTTCATCGCTCAGGGGGCCAAGGTCACCTGGCAAAATTTCGAGGGCCGGCAGAAAAGTAGCCGGGCCACCACGCCCATGGCCAACCTGATCGCCAGTTGGCACCCTGACCGTGCGGTCCGTGTCATAATCTGCGCCCACTACGACACCCGTCCCCGAGCCGACCAGGAAACCGATCGTCGCAAGCGGCAGGAGCCATTCCTCAGCGCCAACGACGGCGGTTCGGGTGCCGCGCTCATGATGGAGATGGCCCGCCATCTGAAAGAGCTGCCGTGCGAACTGGGCATCGACCTGGTGCTGTTCGATGGCGAGGAATGGGTCCTGGAGTCAGAAGACGAGTACTTCCACGGCTCGAAGCACTTCGCGAGCGAATACAAAAAAAAGAAAGGTGCGGGCAAGGTGCGCTACCGTTCCGCCGTCTTGCTCGACATGATCGCTGGCAAGACTCCGGCATTCCCTGTGGAGCAAAACTCCTGGTGGCAGGCGGCCCCGTTGGTGGAGGATATTTATGGCATCGCCATTGAACTGGGCGCCACCTGCTTCCAGCCGCAGAAGTTCAGCACCACTCCCGTGCTGGATGACCATGTGCCGCTCGGGCAGGCAGGTATCCCCGCCATTGATATTATCGACTTTGACTACCCACATTGGCACAAAGTTTCTGACACACCAGAAAATTGCGGCCCTGAAGGGATGAATCAGGTGGCCCGGGTGCTGCTGGTCTGGCTGCAACGCGCACGCTGAACGGGGAGAGGCATGGACACGCGGCAGGTCATCTTTGGCGTGATCCTTATCCTGGCCTTAACGGGCACGGGTCTGTACTCAGCCTACCGGCAGGCCAGGTTTCTGCGCGAAGACCGTGACAAATCGCCAACCGGGCCTTTTTTTCGTTTTCAGGCTCTGCGGCGGCTTTTCTGCTCCCTGCTGATGGTGATGCTCGCGGTGCAATTGGGAGTGGCCCTGGCTTATCTGGAGACCCCGGCGCAATCCATTGTCGAAAAGCGTGATTTTGCCGATAGTCACGGGCTGGAATTTCACCTCAATGACCAGGAGGAGAGTTTCGCCAGCCTCTATGGACTATTCTGGCTGGGTTTCCTCATCATGCTGTTTGTGCTGCTGGCTGTGCTGGCGTATGACCTTTTCCGGCTCAGGTGGTTGCGCCTCAACACCATGCGCGAACACAACCTGGTGCGGCGGCAACTGCTCGAACAAACCCGCCGGGCCCGCGAAGAAAGCCGCCGCGAGGATAAGGAAAACGAAGACCGCAAGGACTGACCATGGGGGGGAAACTCCCGGTCACAGGCCCAGGACTAGCCGGAAACCACAGCCGTTGCCCTGGCTGGCTGGCATGAGGCTCAGCCGAAGGCTGGCCCGGCAACTCCGGGCGCTCCCGTACCAGCACCCGCCACGCAGGACGCGGCCTTTTCCACCTGGTGCACCCTGAGGATCGTTGTTGCTGCTTTTATCGTAATCTCCATACCAGTCGAGACACCATTCCCAGACATTGCCATGCATGTCATGCAGGCCCCAGGGATTGGCCGGGTACCTCCCAACCGGGACGGTCTCGCCCAGGAAGGTCCCTTTCTCGTCGATCCCCCAAGGGGAATTTCCGTCGCAGTTCGCCTGCGTGCCGTTCAACTCCTGCCCAAAATGAAAAGGGCGTGCTGGTGCCGGCCCGACACGCATACTCCCACTGTGCTTCCGTGGGCAGGCACACCGTATGACCGGTTTTTTCGCGCACCTTCACGCAAAATGATTGCGCATCGTCCCACGAAACATTTTCCACCGGCAGGTTGTCACTCTGGAAATAGCTTGGGTTGCTGCCCATGACGGCCCTCCACTGGGCCTGGGTGACCGGGTACTTGCCGATCAGGAAGGGCTGTGTCAGCGTGACCTCGTGCCGGG
>QWOS01000056.1 GCA_003669555.1 Planctomycetota bacterium | reverse complement strand
GAAAATACCGGGGTTTTCAACGGGCCCAGGGGCCCAGCGGTTTGTTGACAAAGCCCCGGCAAGCCGGGCACGGCAGTGCTCGGGCTTAGGTTCAACCCGGGGCCCTTTGAGGTTACCCGGCAACCCACCTCCCTGGCGCTGGATTTCGCGGGGGGCAGGAACATTACCGACTGCGCCAGAGCCCGAGCACTCCCGTGCCCGGCTCGCCAGGACACCATGGCAGACACAACGCCAGACACACCATTCAGGCTGAGTTAAAAGCACGGGCCTGAAAAGGGCAGGTGCGGAAACCGGTGTAAACTCCGACTACGCTGAAAAACCTGTCAGGTTCCGGGCAAGCCACCCAAAGGCTTCGGAGGCGTCTCGATTGGCACCAATTCAAAGGAAATGCGTCCCGGCGGCTCTTGCGCCAGGGAAAAGTCACGGGGAAGCTGGAGTTGTACCTGCTCGAAATTGGGCCCAGGCAGGAATTTGCCGCCTGTCAGATCGATGAACACCGCCACTTTGGGGGCTTCGGGCAATTCGGGGCCCTGCAGGCGAAGCTGAATCTTGCCGGACCGATCATCGAGAAAACGCGGCCGCAGGGAAAAACCGGCCGGGCACAAAAACTGCACGGGTACATCGGTGAGTGGATAGATCTTCGGGGCCCGGGGATCGAGGCGAACCACCACGCTCTCCGGGTTGGTTTTCAGCGGCCGGCCTTCCCACTGACGCGGCAAAGAAACCCGTAGCGGCCGGCCAGGCGTGAGTTCCAGCGGGTCAACTCCCTGAGTTCCCAAGCTTACAGGAAGTTCCACCATCCGGTCCAGCAGCGACCGGGGCCCCTTCACCGTCACCACTTCGGGCGTGATCTTCAGGCGTTGCTCGTCTTGCCCCACTCCCTCAACCCGCACCTTCACTGTTTTTTCGCCGATGCGCGACAGGGACACCGGCACACGGTTGCGACCCTCCACGGGCAGCACCGTAATACCCGGCGGCACCCGGATGTCAGCGGCATCGATGCGCAACGAGTCTTCCACCGAGGGACGATCCCGCTGGTCCTCGGGGACCGAGTAATCCAGACGCACCGCCACATCACCCTGGCTCAGCATCCACCGCAACTCGCGGATGGCGTTGGGGCTGCCGGCAAAGGTGGCGCGGACCTGCCCGACAGCGGGCGATTCCATCTGATACAGGTCCGCCTGGCCAGATGCCAGATGCACTTCCACCGGAATAGGCTGGTTATCGAGTGTCTCGCGCTCGCGACTACGGGCATAGATCCAGACCATCAGCCCCAGGCCAACGGCAACAGCCAGCGATAACAAACGGTCGAGCATGAACCTACCCCGCACCCAGATTGTTTTTTTGCACCGTCGCAGCCTCGTTTGGGGCCGGATTACTGCCCTGCTGCTTGTGTGTCACACCCCGGCCCAGCTTCTCGCTGAGGGTACGCATCACACCCGGTCGCCTGGAGGCTGGCACCGGTTCCGCGGGCCGATTGGCCAGCACCTCGGCCAGGCGCCGCGATAAAGAGTCGCGCAGCACCGGCTCCAGAGTGCCACCGCTCACCAGCGAAATGCGCCCCGTCTCCTCGCTCACCACCACCACCAGGGCATCGGTCTCCTCGGAGACGCTCAGGGCGGCGCGGTGGCGCATCCCCAGGCGGTAATCGGTATCATCGGGCATCTGGACCAGAGGCAACTGGCAACCGGCGGCAGCCACACGGCCCCGGCGTATGATTACGGCCCCATCGTGCAGCGGGCTATTCTTGTAGAAAAGGCTGCCCAACAGTTGTTCGGAGATTTCCGCATCGATGCGGGTTCCCGATTCCACCAGCGCCTCAAGATTCACCTCGCGCTCCACCACGATCAACGCCCCCATGCGCTCCCGCGCCAGCATTTCTGCCGCATTGGCCAGGGGATCGGCCAGGGGCGAATCCACAGAGCGGACAAATGCCCGGAAAAACGGATAGCGGCCCAGCACAAACAGCCCGCGCCGCAGTTCTGGCTGGAATATAATCACCATGGACAGCAAACCGGTGGTCATCAGGTAGTCGAGTACCCGGCCAATAATCGTAAGATCGAACACCGTCACCAGGATTTGCGCGCCCAGGTAGGTACCCACCAGGAGCAGACCCAGGCCACGGACCAACCCGGTGCCGCTGGTCTTGCCCAGCAGCCGCATCACCCAATAAAACGCCAGTGCCAGCAGGGCGATCTCGATGAGGTCGCGCGCTGACACCGTGTCACGCAGGTTGAACAGCCTATCCCACATGCGCCGGGGTCCTCAACGGTCGAGTTCTCGCCAGACGGCAACCAGATCGCGCGCCGCCGCCACATCATGCACCCGAAGAATCTGCGCCTCGCGACGCGACAGGGCCACACCCATTGCCGCCAGGGTCCCCGGGCCGCGCTCATCCACCTTGCGGCCCAGCATGGTGCCCAAAAAAGATTTGCGCGACACACCCAGAAGCACCGGGCAACCCAGCCCGACCAGCGCATCAAGGCCTCTCAGCAACTCCACATTATGTTCGTACAGCTTGGCGAAGCCAATTCCCGGGTCCACCGCCACTGCTTCCTTTGGTATACCCGCCGCCAGCGCCAACAACAACACAGCCTGCAGTTCTTCGGCCACTTCGCGGGCAACATCGGTATAAACCGGATTGTTTTGCATGGTGCGCGGTGTGCCACGCATGTGCATCACCACCAGGCCGGCCCCGGCCTGCCGCACCACCCCGGCCATGGCGACATCGCCCAGCCCGGTGACATCGTTCACCACATGGGCACCCGCATCCAGGGCCAGGCGGGCCACCCCATGCTTGCTGGTGTCCACCGAGAGCACCGCACTGGTTTGCCGGGCCAGGCCCGCGATCACCGGGGTCACCCTGCGGGCTTCCTCCGCGTCAGGCACAGCAGCGGCACCTGGCCGGGTGGATTCACCGCCTATATCGAGGATATCGGCACCCTGAGCCACCATGCGCAATCCGGCCTCGATAGCCCGGCCATGGTCCAGGTGCTCGCCACCGTCCGAGAAGCTGTCGGGTGTGATATTCAGCACGCCCATGATCAGGGGCCGACCATCGGCACCCAGCACCCTGCCACGGACACTCCAGGCGAAGGAAGGCCAACCGCGACCCGCGCGGTGGTGCATTACCATGGGCGCTCCATCATCTGGATCACCTGCTGGCCAATGCGTTCGAAGTTGACCTGACGCGCAGAGGTGATCGACTGGCCCAGTTCGGGGATAAAGCTGCCGGTACTGGTGATCCGCACCGGTGTCACCACAGGCGGGCCAATAGGCGGCAGGTTGAATGCCGCGGTGGGGGTATCCAGCTCACGACGATGGGGCTGCGACAGGATTTCCCCGGTGCGCAGGTCTTTCCAGACCAGATCCACGGTGAGATAGGTTTCGGCCTCGCGCACCTCATTGAGCTGGTTGCGATTGACAATGCCCTTGGAGAAGGCGGCGATCGTGCCGGTCAGCTCGGTGTCGGCATCCTGGTTCTCGGGCACTACCTTGTAGGGTGTCCGCCCCTCGATGGAGCGGATCACCACGGTGGTGAGTTCATTCTCGATGCCCGAGTTGCCCTGGAACACCTGCGTCTTGTTCTTGAACACGGGCACCCGCACCGTGCGGATACCGGCATCGTATATTGGCCGGGTGCTATACCGGCCCAGGGCCATATGGCCATCCCAGCTCTGACAGCCCATGCCCACAATCAGGGTCAACAGGGCAACCAGCAGGGCCGCGCCCAGGTGTCGCATCATTGGATAGTTCCCCAGGCTTTGATCATGGCAGATAATTACCCGAGGATCCACCGCCCGAAGGCGAGGCACCCGGTGGCAGCAATCCTGCGGGAAGCTGACGGGGTGCCGGACCCACTTCGGCGGGTGCGGCATCATCGGCATCCTTGCGCTTCCAGGGCCACTTCACCTCGGGAAGGGTTTTCACCGGCAGGCGCGCAACCTCTGGCTGCACCCCATCAGGATGCTTCTGGCGCAGGTCGGCCATGCGTATCTTGGCCTCCTCGCCGTACGGAGTGCCGGGGTAGCGCCTTCGCACCAGCTCATAATAGAAAAACGCGCTTGAAGGGTGCTTGGTGCGCTCGTAAAATTCGGCCACCTTGAAGTCTTTTTCGGCCTGCTGCATGGTGATGCCCACCAGTTGCCGCGTGAGAAAATCCTTTTTATCCGCCAGCTCGGGATAGTTCGTGAAAGCCGAATGGACCAGCAGGCGCGCCTCAGCCACCTTGCGGCCATCGTAGTCGGCGCCGCCGGTGCTGAGATGCTTGCTGATGATGGCCAGCTCCACCGACTGCGGGGCGAGATCGCTGTTGGGATGCCGTTCGTGGATCTGGGAAAAGAAATAATCAGCCTCGATGTAGTCGGTGCGGAAGAATTTCACGCAGCCGCACATGAACAATGCCTTGTCCGCCAATGGACCATTGATATCGTGGTAACGGACCTGCTCCAGTTTCTCGATGGCCCGCCCTTCCCGGTCCATAAAAGGCTTGCTGCGCTCCAGCGTGATGAAGGCCGGGGTGACAAACCAGCGTTTGCCTTCCTTTTTCTCGCGTTCCTGCGCCATCTGTGTCCGCGTGTCATCCAGCCAGTAGTTGGCGATGTCGTACATATGCTGCACCGCCTGCTCCTTGTACTGCGTGCGGTCGAATTTGTTCAGCAGATCCACATAGGTGTCGGCCGCCTTGGGGTAGTGGCCCTGCAGGCGCAGGCATTCGGCCTCGTAATAACGGGCCTCCTCCAGGACGGGGAGCGGATTCTTCTGGTTGCGGTACAGCCTGTGGAAAATCGCCTCGGCCTTGGAGTACTCGCCCTGACGGAAGTATTCCCTGCCACCGGCCAACCGCCCTTCCGGGCTCTTCGGGTCGTGTGGCGGGCTTTCAATAACACCATCGGGGCCCACCATGCCGCTCTCCGCGGCTGGCAAGGGCACCTTCGGGAAACCCACCAGGGGCAGGTCGTCCCATTTGTCTGTGATGGAGCAGCCAGTCAGCCCGACCACAGGCAAAGCCAGGGCCAGAAGCCACCGGTGGCATGCCAGACGCCCAGTCACGCCGCGTTGCTTTGTCTCGGCTCGCGCCACGGTCAGCCCTCCTGCCAGCCCAGCAACCGGGGCCGGCGTCCGCGTATCCAGCTCAGGTATTCTCCCAGCCACCGCCTCACCTCCCGACGGGTTGCCTCTTCGACGGATCCAAGCTCCCCAGAGCCATCCCGACCCGCCTCCAGATCCGCTACCAGCGCACCCGCCAGTTTCCAGCATGACTCTTGCAGTTCCCGCCAGCCCCGCTGGCTCCGTCGACATTCCCGGCATACCAGGCCACCGGAAGCAAACGCAAAGGCCGCCACTCCCCGCTCGGCCCGCTTGCCGCAACCCACGCAGCCAGACAGCTCGGGCCGGTAACCCAGCTCCAGCAGCAGCTTCAGTTCGAACACCACCAGTCGGTCCTTGGGCTGCCATGCTCCCCCGTCCAGGTCTTGTAAACAGGTCACCGCCGCGTCGAACAATGCCGGATGGGGATCATTCTCCTCCACCCAATCGCCCAACAACTCGGCCACCAGATAGGCCCCGTTCAGGGCTTCCAGATCACGCTTCAGAAACGAAAACCGTCCTACTTGCGATGACTCCGTCAGCAAATGCAGGCCACCGGTCAGCTTGCGGATGAGGACCATACGGTCGTGGTTCAGCAAGTCAAGTGAACTTTCAAAAGGAGACCGAAGCCGTCTGCCGCCCTTCGCCAAGGCCCGCATCTTCCCATGCTGTCGCGTGAACAGGGTGACAATCCGGCTGGTTTCGCTCCAATCGGACACCCGCACCACCAGCGCATCCACCGTTTCAAGCGGCACAGCGGGTCATTCCCCCAGCACCGACACCGGCAACTTCACCACCACGCCATCACCCATGAACACTTCCAGCTCCACCGCTTTCTCGCCCCGGGCCGGCGAAGCCTCCAGGCGCATGGTCGTCTGGCTACCCGGGCCGGCAGAATGCGTCACCCTGATGCCAACCGTTTCCCCTCCTGACACCCGAACCACCTCCGCGGACTTGCCATCAGGACGGTCCACCCGGATCAGCCGCGACACCGCCTCCCCGGTCAGGGCCCGCAATTCCACATGGTCGGGGGTGCAACGGGCGGTCTGTCTGGGACGCACCGTCACCACCAGGGGCACTTCCAGAACCGGATAATCCGGATCGTTGGTGCCCAAACGCAGCATGCCCTCGCGTCTGCCCACTTCGCTCCCGCGCACTTTCACCCGCATGGCTTGCACGCCGGGTGAGCCGGTGTCCTGACGAGCTTCCACACCCCTGAGAGTGCTGGTATAGCCCATCACCCGTAGCGGGGTGGTGCGTTGATCGCGCACTCGCACCGTATGCTCGGCCTCACCGCTTTCACCCAGACTTATAGACAGAAGCGTTGGCTCCACCTCGATCTCCTTGCGCACCGTGGCCGTCAGCCGGCACTGGGCATCAGCCACCTTGTTGCCGGTTTCGGTGGTGAAGCTCAACTTCACACGCCAGGCATTCGGACCGGTGGGCAGGCTGAGCGTGCGCAGGCGCAGATCAATCACCGCCGCCTGATCGGGTTCGAGTTTTTCCGGTAGTTTCCCGCCAGCCAGGCAGCCACAACTGGTTTCCAGTTTGCCCACGGTGGCTGTTTCTGTGCCAGAATTACGCAGCAGCAGCCGCACGACAGGGTTCTGGCCCACCCGCAATTCACCCAGAGCCAACTCTGGCGGTTCAAAAACCAGTTGGCCCGGCACCAGGCCCATCCAGCCCATGATTCCACTCAACAACAAAGCATGCATGGCATCCCCCCCTGAGCCAGAGGCAGGTACTCTTTCCCACCCTGCCAAAGCAAGACAGATCCCATGATTTTGCCATTCCAGCCCTGGTTTCGCCGCCCATCGACGGCCGCGTATCCTATACTGGCAATAGAGAGAGGGATTCAGCATGCGCCAGGCCCTATGGGTATCGGTCTGTCTGACAGGGGCGGGCCTGCTGTTGCTGGTGCCATGGTTCACCTCGGGAGGCAGCACCTTGAAAGCCCGTATCGAAAAGACCGACGCCGAATGGCAAAGCCAGCTTACCCCTGAGCAGTACCGTGTCGCCCGCAAAAAGGGCACCGAGCGCGCCTTCACCGGCCACTGCTGGAACACGAAACAGCCCGGCGAATACCGCTGCGTTTGCTGCGACCACCTGCTGTTCCTGGCCGACACCAAGTTCGATTCTGGTACTGGCTGGCCCAGCTTTTTTCAGCCCGCCAGCGCAGATGCCGTCGCCACCGAAAGCGACTGGTCGTTTTTCATGTCTCGCACCGAGGCGGTCTGCAGCCAGTGCCTGGCCCATCTGGGCCATGTGTTTGAGGATGGTCCGGCCCCCACCGGCATGCGCTACTGCATGAATGGAGCTGCCTTGCGCTTCGTGCCAGCCGCCGCCGCGGAATCCCCGGCGCCCGAGGCTGCCCCTTCCCCTTGACCCCGGACCGGCTTCCGGCTATCCGCCCCCTTTCCAGTCTCTCTCCGGGGGTTGACAGACTGGAACTTACCTCCGGGGAGGTGGCCTATGCCACGCATTATGGCCCTGTCGGCCGCTTTGATTGCCAGCGTTTTTTCCGTCACTCTGGTTGATGCCCAGCCGGTGTTGCTGGCTGAGCCAGTCCAGACGGGTGACTGCCTGGCCGTGCGGCTTGACCTCGTTGTCAAAGGCAGCCTGAAGGTGGCCCGCGACACCTCTCTGGTCTCACTGCCACTCTCGGCCATTGCCGAACAAAGTTTTACGGAACGATTGCTGGTTGGTGGCCTGTCAGGCCAGCCTGCCCGCGCAGCCCGCCGGTACGATATAGCCAAAGCCACCATCACAGTGGATGGGGCGGTGGCCACCCGCAAATTGCGCGATGAGCGGCGCCTGCTGATCTTCCAGCGTTCGGCCGGCCTGCCCCTGCATTACAGCCCGGCTGGCGCCCTGCTGCGCGAGGAGCTGGAACTGGTGGGCGAGCACCTCGACACTCTGGCTATCCCAGCCATGCTGCCTGGCCGCGAGTTGAAACCTGGCGAGACCTGGGACATCTCACCCTTCGCCGTCCAGGCGCTCTGCGATCTGGAGGCCATGGAAAGCCACGCCATGACCGGCACCCTGCAAGAAGTGCGTGACGGCATGGCCATTCTGGCCGTGGCAGGCAAGGCCACGGGCATCCAGAACGGCTCAGCCATGAAGGTGGAGGTCAACGCCCGGGCGCGGTTCGATATCGCCGCCGGGCGCGTGGTGGAATTGAAATGGGCCCAACACGATGAACGCGAGGCAGGCCCGGCCACGCCGGCCAGCGTGGTGGATGCGGAGATCCTGGTAACCCGGCGGAAGATCGACCGCCCCATGTCACTGGATGACGGCACGCTGGCAGCGATCCCGATGGGCTTCACACCGCCGGCTTCCTTGCTCCTGCTGGAATATAAAGACCCGCAAAAGCGCTATGAGCTGCTGCACGAGCGTGGCTGGAGCCAGGTGACGCGCACGCAAAACCACCTGGTGCTGCGCCTGATGGAAAAAGGTGATTTCCTGGCCCAGGCCACCATCACCCAGTGGTCGATGGCTGGCAAGGGGCGCCACCAGAGCGCCGGGGAGTTCCAGGCGGCCATCCGCAAAATCCCGGGCTGGGAACAGGGCGAAGTGCTTTCCTCTGCCGAACTGCCCTCCGGCGACCGCCGCTGGATCTATCGTCATGCGGTCTCCGGCAAGCTGGAGGGCGTGGAGGTACTGCAAACCTTCTACCTGATCGCCGGGCCGGAAGGGGACCAGGTGGTGGTGGCAGTGACCTGCACCCCCAAAGTGGCCAACCGACTGGCCGGCCGCGACCAGGTTCTCATCTCCAGCCTCGACTTCCCGATGCTGGAAGAAAAATGACCCGGCACGCTTGCGCAGTCACCCCTATAAAACTGGTAACCCCCTCGGCGGAACTTCAGGTCAGGTCGCTGCAAGAGTTGCAGGAATTGGCCAGCCAACTGGAAACTGACTTGCGAAACCGCTAAGCCGGCGGAATACTTCCGCAAATCAGGCCCACTCCTGCCCCCTGTACCAACCTCACTTGGGGATTCCGGAGGAACTCAGGGCAAGACGAAAACCGTTCCAGTTGAAGCGGCGCGACGAAACATCCCTGCCGCGGGACGCCGACCGGCAATTCGCAGCCTCGCTGCCCCAACAGCCGCCACGATTAACGCAACTCGAGGCAACCTCAGGGCCACGGGGGTCGATTACGGATTGCCGACGGTAGTCACCATACCGATCCTGGCACCACTCCCAGACATTCCCATGCATGTCATGCAGGCCCCAGGCGTTGGCGGGGTAACTCCCCACCGGGCTGGTTTTTTCCAGATACGGGCCTTTTTGGGTGGTGCCATACGGATGGTTCCCGGCGCAGTTCGCCTGCGTGCTGTTCAGGATGCGGCCAAAGTGGAAGGGGGTACTGGTCCCGGCACGGCACGCAAATTCCCACTGGGCTTCGGTAGGCAAGCAGAACGCTTGCCCCGTTTTTTGG
>QWOS01000004.1 GCA_003669555.1 Planctomycetota bacterium | reverse complement strand
TCAGTTTCCAACCGGTTTTTGATGATCAGCCAGTCTCTTCCATCGGTTCCATCGCCGTGGCGCCATCCGACTCCAATGTGGTTTATGTCGGCACCGGCGAAGCCAACATCCGGGGTAATGCCGCCGCCGGGGTGGGCATCTTCAAATCCACCGACGCTGGCAAAACCTGGAAGCATGTCTGGAAGCAGATCGGCCACATTGGCACGATGATCGTCCACCCCACCAATCCCGACATCGCCTTCGCTGCGGTACTTGGCCATGCCTTTGGACCGAATGCCGAACGGGGCGTGTACCGCACCACCAATGGCGGGACGAGCTGGTCCAGGGTGGCCTTTGTCAACAACGACACCGGGGCCAGCGATGTCTGTTTTGATCCCACTAATCCGCGCACGCTTTACGCGGGTTTTTGGCAAACCCGCCGACTCCCCTGGGAGCTGACTTCGGGTGGCCCCGGTTCTGGTCTGCAGGTCTCCCGCGACAACGGTGACACCTGGGAAAAGATCGGCCCCGATGCCGCTCCAAAAAAGAACAAGGCGGCCAAATCCGCTAAACCCGCCGATGCGGATGCCTTGCCGCCAGCACCCTGGGGCAGGGTGGGTGTGGCTGTGGCACCTTCGGATGGTTCCCGTGTCTATGCCCTCATCGAGGCCGACAAAGGCGGACTGTTCCGGTCGGACGATCATGGCGCTTCATGGATCAAGGTCAACGACCAGCGCTCCATCCGCCAGCGCGCCTGGTACTACTCCACACTCACGGTGGATCCAGCCAACCCGGATATTGTCTGGTGTCCGCAGGTGCCATTGCTCCGAAGCATGGATGGCGGCAAATCGTTTGGCCGGGTCGATGGCCCCCACCACGGCGACCACCACGATCTGTGGATTGACCCCAAAAACACGCGGCGCATGATCAATGCCAACGACGGCGGCGTGGATATCAGCACCGATGGCGGCAAATCCTGGCACGCCCCAGCCCTGCCGATCGCCCAGTTCTATCACATCCAGTGCGATAACCTTTTCCCCTATCGTGTGATGGGCAACATGCAGGATCAGGGTACCGCCTCCGGCCCATCAAATTCACTCCGTCATGCGGGTATCCCGCTGGCTGACTGGCATGGTGTCGGCGGTGGGGAAACTGGCTTCAGTGTGCCGGATCCCACCGATCCGGCCATCGTTTATTCGGGGGAATATGCGGGGATCATCACCCGGTACGACAACCGCACAAAACAGGCCCGCAATATTGGTGTTTATCCCTACAACGCCTCCGGCCATGGTGCCGAGGACTTGCGCATCCGCTTCCAGTGGACCGCCCCCATCGTCATCTCCCGCCATGATCCCCGGGTGGTTTACCATGCCGGTAACCACCTGTTCCGTACCGTCAACAATGGCCAGAACTGGGAGCAGGTCAGCCCGGATCTCACGCGCAATGACCGTTCAAAGATGAAATGGTCAGGCGGACCCATCACCGGCGACAACACCACCGCCGAGTTCTATGGCACCATCTTCGCCCTGGCTGAATCGCCCAGACAGAAGGGCTTGCTCTGGGCAGGCACCGACGATGGTCTGGTGCATCTCTCCAGGGATGATGGAAAAACCTGGAGCAACCTCACCAGAAATATCCCCAATCTGCCCGATTGGGGGACCGTTTCGTGCATTGAGGCTTCTCCCCATGACGCCGGCACCGCGTGGCTGGTGGTTGACGCCCATCGACTGGACAACTACAAGCCCTTGCTGTGGAAAACCAGCGATTTTGGCGCCACCTGGACCAGCCTGGCCGATGACCTCGACCCGGCGACCTATCTCCATGTGGTCCGCGAGGACCCGACTAAAAAGGGCCTGCTGTTCCTGGGCACCGAGCGGGGCGTTCTCTTCAGCACTGACGGTGGCGACAGCTTTGAGCCGTTGCAACTCAACATGCCTACTGTGGCGGTCCACGATCTGCAGGTACACCAGGGCGATCTGGTGGTGGGCACAAATGGCCGTTCCATCTACATTCTCGATGACATCGCCCCTCTGCGTGACTGGAATGACGGTTTGGCTGCGAAAAAGGCCCACCTTTTCCCAATCCGCCCAGCAGTGCGCTGGAAGTTCTCGGGAACCGTCAGCAGTGGTCAGGATATCGGCACCGCCGAGAATCCTTATCAGGGGGCTTTACTGCAGTACCACCTGAAAGAGAAGGCGAAAAATCCACCCACCGTGGAGGTCCTTGATGCTTTGGGCAAGCGGGTGGTCCTGATCGATGGTGCCAGGCACAAAAAGAAAAAGCCTGACCATTCCGCCGATGGACATCCTCCCGAATTGGAAACCCCGGAAATACCCGCCGAGGAAGGGTTGAACCGCTTCATCTGGGATCTGCGCCACGCGCCCGCCCGCATTATTCCTGGCGCTTTGGCGGATATGGGTAGCCCAGCCAGCGGCGCCCCTGTCATTCCGGGCACCTACACGGTTGTTTTGACAGTCGATGGCACCCGCCTGGAGGCCAAATTCGACATCTGGGCAGACCCGAGGTTGATCTTCCCGGGGCAGCCACTGCTGGTGACCAGGGTGGATGGCAAAACACCTGCCGGGCTGTTGGCCGATATGCGTGAACAGGAGCAGTTTGCCCTGGTGCAGCGCGACGCCATCAGCAACCTGGCCGATACTGTAGTCAGGCTTCGCAAACTCCATCGCCAGCTCGCCTTGCAGATCGACCTGCAACAGGAGGAGGTCACCGCCAAAGACTGGCTCATCCAGGGGAAAGACCTGGCCAGCAAGCTGGATCTGCTGGAGAAAAAATTGCATAACCCCACCGCCCGGGTCAATTATGACATTCTGGCCATGCGTGGCGGTGCCAAACTCTACAGCCAACTGGTCTGGCTGTATGACCTGGCCCTGGATGGCGACGGCGCCCCCACCCAGGGCATGCGTGAACTGGCTGGTGAGTGGACCCGGGAGCAAGTCCTCCTCACGGCAGAATTCACTAAACTCATCACCGCTGATCTGGTGCAGTTGAACACGCTGGCCAAAAAACTGGATCTGCCCGTCATTTGGCTGCCCAGGTAAGGTAGCAACGGCAATTTTCTGGCTGCCTTTTGCCATGTGCCACCTACCGGTCCGGCAACCGACAGTTTTCTGGAATGATTGGATGGAACGAACTCCATCCATGGAAAGAGGGGAACTATACCAGCACCAGGCGCTATGATGACAATTGGCAGTCACGCCCTCGGGGATCACAACTCATCAGCACCATGCAGCCCGAACCATCCCGATCACCTGTCGCTCTCACCATTGCCGGGTCTGATCCATCCGGAGGTGCCGGGCTGCAGGCGGATCTGAAGACTTTCCACCAGCATGGCGTCTACGGCATGAGCGTGGTCACACTGCTCACGGTGCAAAACACGATACAAGTCAGTGCTGTCGAATGCCTGCAGCCTGCCTTTGTGACCGCCCAGCTTGAGGCGGTGCTTGCCGATATACCTCCAGGTGCCGCAAAAACCGGAGCCCTGGGAAATGCTGCCATCATTGCGGCTGTTGCCAGCCGGGCACTGGATTTCCAGTTCCCGCTGGTGGTGGATCCCGTGATGATCAGCAAGCATGGCCAGCCACTCATCGAAGCCTGCGCCATCGCGGCCATCATCCGGCTGCTGCTGCCCCGGGCCTTCCTTCTCACGCCCAATATTCCCGAAGCCGAACGGCTGACGGGTATGGAAATCCGCGACCTCCCCACCATGGAGGCTGCCGCGCACCGGCTGGTGGCAATGGGCGCCAGCCATGTGCTGGTGAAGGGTGGCCATCTGGAGGGCGAATCCTTCGACCTGCTGTTGTACAACGGCCACACGACTATCCTGCCGGCCCAGCGACTGGAGACTCGCCATACGCATGGCACCGGCTGCGTCTTGTCGGCGGCAATCACCGCCCGGCTGGCCCGGGGGGAAGACTTGCCGGGAGCGGTGCGCCGGGCCAAGGTATTCATCAGCCGGGCTATCGCCAACAACCCCGGGCTCGGCCAGGGCCATGGCCTGGTGAACCTGCACCCCCCCACCGACCTCTGACCCCCATTCTCCCAACGGATATTCCCATGCCCGGTCTTGAATCGCTTGCCTTCACCAACCGCTTCACACGGGGACTTCCCGCCGACACCGAGGAGCTCAACACGCGCCGGCAGGTGCGTGGCGCCTGTTTTTCAAGGGTGAAACCCACACCGGTGGCCAGGCCCGAGCTGGTAGCTCACGCCCGGGAAGTGGCCGAGCTTCTGGATCTGGAGGTTACGCCGGAAAACGAAAATGACTTTGCGGAAGTATTTGGCGGCAATCGCCTCCTCCCCAATATGGATCCATTCGCGATGTGCTATGGCGGACACCAGTTCGGTAATTGGGCCGGGCAACTGGGCGATGGCCGGGCCATCAATCTGGGCGAGGTTGTCAATAGCCGCGGCCAGCATCTCACCCTGCAACTGAAAGGCGCCGGGCCCACCCCCTATTCCCGAACCGCCGATGGCCTGGCGGTGCTGCGCTCTTCGATCCGCGAATTCATTTGCAGCGAGGCGATGCACCACCTGGGGGTTCCAACCACCCGGGCATTGAGCCTGGTGGTGACGGGCGAGCGGGTCATGCGTGACATGTTCTACGATGGCAACCCCGCCTACGAACCCGGCGCGGTGGTTTGTCGGGTGGCGCCTTCCTTCACCCGCTTTGGCAATTTCCAGATTTTCGCGGCACGGCAAGAGATGGACCAACTCCGTCAACTGACCGATTTTACCCTGCGCAATGACTTCCCCCATCTGGGGGAACCCTCGCGGGAAACCTATGCGGCAATGTTCGATGAAGTATGCCGCACCACCGCCGCCATGGTCGCCCACTGGATGCGGGTTGGCTTTGTGCATGGGGTGATGAACACGGACAACATGTCGATACTCGGCCTGACCATCGATTACGGGCCCTATGGCTGGCTGGAGAATTATGACCCCGACTGGACTCCCAACACCACCGATAGCCAGGGCCGTCGCTACCGCTTTGGTGCGCAGCCCCAAATCGCCCTGTGGAACCTTCTGCAACTGGGCAACGCCCTTTTTCCGCTGGTGGGTGACGCCAACCCGCTACAGCGTGGCCTTGATAGCTACGCCTCCTGCTTTCAGGAGGAACAGCGACGGATGATAGCCAACAAGCTGGGCCTCACCCGGCGCGATACGGAACAGGACGAACCGCTGGTCCCCGAACTGTGGGCACTGCTGGCTGCCGAGGAGACCGACATGACACTCTTTTTCCGGGGTCTGGCCGATGCACGCTGCGAGACCGGCTCACCGGAAGACCCGATGAGTTTGCTGGCACCGATTGAAAACGCTTTCTATCAACCTGAAAAAGTTTCGAGTGAACACCGCGCCCAGTTGGCCGGCTGGTTGCGCCGTTATCAGTTGCGGGTGCGGGAGGATGGCACGCCCGACGCGCTACGCGGCATGCGTATGAATCTGGTCAATCCGCTGTATGTGCCCCGGAACTATCTGGCGCAACTGGCTATCGACAAAGCCGAGGCGGGCGATTACTCCCAGGTACGCGAACTGCTCGCGGTGCTGCGGCAACCCTACACCTGCCAGGCAGGCAAGGAAGAGTTCGCCGCCAAACGGCCCGACTGGGCCCGGCAACGCGCAGGCTGTTCAATGCTTTCGTGCAGCTCCTGATATTCACACCCGGAGCGGCTTTCCAGCGTGACCGATCACTCCACCGGCACATTCCAGGTGTGAACCACCGGTGTCTCCCGCTCATAGCCCAGCTCGGAAAGGGTCGCTGTTTTCAGCACAAAATGCTTGCCATCCACGGGCGGCAGTTCCAGCCAGCGCGCCGCGAAGACGCGCAGACAGTGGCCGTGCGCGAACACCACACTGGTGCCGCCAGCAGCGCGGATACGGGTTATCACCCGGTCGAGACGGACGGCGACCTGCTCCGCCGTCTCGCCGCCGGGGCATGGCTGGCTGAAAACGGTCCAGCCCGGGGCGGTCACGCGGATTTCGGATGTGGTCAGGCCCTCGTAATCCCCATAAAACCACTCCGCCAAGTCATCTGTCACCTCCATGCGGTCAACCAGGCCCGCCAGTTCACAGGTCCGGCGGGCGCGCTGACGCGGGCTGCAAAGCACCAGTTTGAAATCATGGTGCGACAGGGCATGGCCCACTTTCCTGGCCGCTTCCTCACCTTCGCTGAGCAATGGCAAATCAGTCACCGAGGTGTGTTGGCCACTTTTGCTCCAGGCGGTCTCGCCATGACGAACAAGGATGACGGTGCCCGGCAATTTTTCAGGGGTCAGGGTTGTCACAGGTCAATATGTCCTTCGGTCGGGTTTGCTGATCCGGATGCGTGAACCACGCCAGGTTTGCCGGATTCTTTTTTTACCTACTCGTGTCAATCTGGCCAACAACACTTCTGGCCAACAACAATACATCTGGGTCCTGGCCGCCCTGACGTAGTCGCTACAGGAGCCGGATTTGATCCGGGTCTGTCACTCACGCAGCAACTCCAAACCCTGTTCCCCCAGCCGCGAATTCGGGAAACGCAGGCACGCCGCCTACCCGCAGCATCCAGGCTGGCGAATCAGCATGCCCGCCGGCGTCGGCAAAACTGGCAAAATCGCTGAAAACGGGCCCGGGGCCAGATAGTCATGGAATACGGCAGATTTCCCACTGCTTTATCCATGCGTTATAACAGATTTGCTCTTATTCTGAAAACCAGGCCCTTATAGCCAGTTCCCACGGATTCCATCCACCATGCCCCATCAGGCCCTCACCCCTGAACACGCCCGCCTGGCCTTCTGCAGGGCGGGGCATGGTTCCTCAAGCCCCTGGCGGCAATGGGGCACTTTTGTCTCCGAACGACAGTGGGGCACCGTCCGTGAGGACTATTCGGCCGATGGCGATGCCTGGCGCTATTTCCCCCACGACCATGCCCGTAGCCGGGCTTACCGCTGGGGTGAAGATGGTATTGGCGGCTGGTGTGATGAAAACCAGGATTTTTCCATCACGGTCGCCTTCTGGAACGGCGTCGATGGCATCCTCAAAGAGCGTCTTTTTGGCTTGGCCAACCATGAGGGGAACCATGGCGAGGATGTGAAGGAGCTGTTCTGGTATCTCGATGGAACTCCCACCTCCAGCTTCAACCGGATGCTCTACAAGTATCCACAGGAGGCATTTCCGTATGAGCGGCTGATTCGGGTCAATGCCGGGCTGTCGCGTCGTGTGGGTGAATTCGAAATTCTTGACACCGGAATCTTCGACGAAAACCGTTACTGGGATTGCGAAATCACCTGGGCGAAGGCATCGCCCACTGATCATCTGCTTCAGGTCACCATCCATAATCGTGGGCCAGAAACGGCCACCCTCCATGTGCTGCCCCATGCCATTTGCACCAACACCTGGAGCTGGCTGGAGAATGCCATCAAGCCCACCTTGCGGGCCACCAGTCCGGCCACAGCCCGCCTGGAGGATCACACCCTCGGCACCTGGGATATTCATTGCGACTCCCCCCGTGAACTGCTTTTCACCGAAAACGAGACCAACCCCCGGGTGCATTTCAACGAACCAGAGGCCGTCGGCCATTTCAAGGACGCCTTCCACCAGCGGGTGGTAGCGGGCGACGCCGAAGCGGTGAATCCAGCCAGGCAGGGTACGAAGATGGCGGCCTGGCACACCCTGACCGCACCAGCCGGTGGCAGTGCCACCGTACGGCTGCGCCTGGTGTCAGCGGGCACGCCAGTTGCCGATCCCTGGACCGATTTCGCAGCGATCATGGCCCAGCGTCGTGGCGAAGCCGATGATTTTTTCAGTTGTATCCAGGAAGGAGTCACTGACGAAGACGACCGGCGTATCCAGCGCCAGGCCTGGGCCGGATTGCAATGGAGCAAGCAGGTCTACCACTACACCGTCCGCAAATGGCTGAACGGGGATGTGCCGGTGGAACCACCACCACCACCCAACCGTGGTGCTATCCGCAACGGACACTGGAAACACTTCTGGCACCATGCGGTGACCAGCATGCCCGATGCCTGGGAGTACCCATGGTTTGCCGCCTGGGATCTGGCCTTCCATGCGGTGGCCTATGCCGAGATCGATCCCGATTTCGCCAAGGACCAACTGCAGCGCTTGTGTTCCGACTTCTCCATGCACCCTTCCGGTGCCTTGCCAGCCTATGAGTGGAAGTTCGACGATGTGAACCCGCCGGTGCAGGCCTGGGCCGCCCTGCGCATCTACGAAATCGAACTGGCGCGCACTGGCAAGAGTGATCACAACTTCCTGGCGCAGATGTTTGTTCGCTTGAGCATGAATTTTCAGTGGTGGGTCAATCGCAAGGATGCCGATGGTCAGAATATCTTCGAAGGCGGCTTCCTTGGGCTGGATAATGTCGGTGTTTTCGACCGCAGCCAGCCACTGCCCGGTGGTGTGGTTCTCGAGCAGGCCGATGCCACGGGCTGGATGGCCATGCTCTGCCTCAACCTGATGCGCATCGCTGGGGTGCTGGGCAAACGGGATCCGGTTTTCGAGGATGCCTGCAGTCGCTACTTCATGCATTTCCTTTCAATCGCCGAGGCGATGACCGACTTCCGCAATACCGGCCACGGCCTTTGGGACGACAACGACAAGTTCTATTACGACCAGTTGCGCACGCCCTCAGGCGAGGTGGTTCCGCTGCGCCTGCGGTCGATAGTTGGGCTGATCCCGCTTTTTGCGGTGGAGGTACTCAGCTCGCAGGTGCTACGCGATCTGCCGGTCTTCCAGGAACGCCTCAACTGGCTCTTCGTCCAGCGACCCGACCTGGCGGCACTGGTGTCACGCTGGAGTGAACCCGCCATTCATGAGGACGGCACCGCCGAGGAGGTGGAGACCCGCCTCTTCTCGCTGCTGCGCGGCCACCGCACCAAGGCTCTCCTTCGCCACGCTCTGGATGAGGCCAAGTTCCTTTCACCTTTCGGCGTGCGCTCTCTCAGCCGCGAATACCTGGAAAACCCCTTCAGCATTCAAATGGGCGGCCGGACCATGACTGTTGGCTATGAACCCGCCGAGGGTTTCACGCCGGCCTTCGGCGGCAACAGCAACTGGCGCGGGCCAGTCTGGTTTCCTATCAATCAGTTGCTCCTTGAATCGCTGATGCGCTTTCACCGCTATTACGGAGAGGATTTTTTGGTGGAGATGCCGGTTGGCAGTGGCCGCATGCTCAATCTGGAGCAGATTGCCCAGGAGCTGGCAGGCCGCCTCAAGGCACTGTTTCGCCGTGGTGAAAACGGCCTGCGGCCCTGCATGGGAAGTGACAAGCGCTTCCGCGATGATCCCTATTTCAAGGATCTTGTCTGGTTCCACGAATATTTCGACGGCGACACCGGCCGCGGCTGTGGTGGCGAGCACCAGACCGGCTGGACTGCCTTGGCCGCAGGCCTGTTCCTGCCTTTTCCCCGGCCCAGTTTCCAACCACCCCAGCCCGAAGAAACCCAGAAAATACCCGGAAAAATGTGCTAACAATCACCTGTGCCCTGACTGGAGTTCCCAAAAATCAGGGCCATGCCGAGGGTTGACTGTCACCAGGCACTCCACCCGTCCTCACTT
>QWOS01000131.1 GCA_003669555.1 Planctomycetota bacterium | reverse complement strand
TGTGGGACAACTGAAGTCCGGGCCAATCCAGAAATAGACACGCCCGCGGGGATCAACCCGCTTGTCGTACCACTCCACATAGCTGGCGGTGTTTTGGGGAAGCACGCGTATCCCTTTGGGTTTTCCCTTGGATAGATCAGGAATGTTCACATTGAACAGGGAACCATTCTCGGGATTCGCAGCAAGGATTTTCTCCACCACCTGACGGGCCAGAGCGGCCCCGCCAAGAAAATCAGGCCTGCCCACAGCCGGCATCTCCAGCGAGCAGGCGATGCTGGTCTTGCGAAAAAAAGCTCCCTCAATGGCCGCGCCCACCGTGCCGGAATAAAGCACATTGATGCCGGCATTGCTGCCGGCATTCAGGCCACTCACCACCAGGTCCGGCGACCAGGGGAGCAGCATCCGCAACGCCAGTTTCACGCAGTCGGCAGGCCGGCCCTCGACAGCCCAGCCGAGGAGTTCTCCTTTTTCGTCGGCCACTTCGGCAGCCAACAGGGGGCTGAAGATGGTCACGGAATGCCCCGCGGCGCTCTGTTCGGTGGCGGGTGCCACAGCCAGCACCTCACCCAGCTTCCGCATCTCGGAAAGCAGCGCGCGGAAACCGGGAGCGTAAATACCATCGTCGTTGGTCATGAGGATTCGCATAGGCTTTGTCATTTCTTTTTTTTTCCTTTTCCGGGTGTCAGTTTGTCAGTTGGCCCTTCAGGGCCAAGGTTTTCAGGTTTAGCCGGATCAGGCGCAGGGTTTTTTTCCCCGGTCTGACCCGCCGGCCTGCGTGGCCTGTCCTCAGCCAGTCGTTTATGCCTCAGTAAATGATGGTAGTGCTGAGCGAAACGGTGAGCCTCGTCGCGCACCGATTGCAGCAGCCGAAGAGTCTCGCTGTGGCGGCTCAGGCGGAGGGAATCGCGTTCACCCGGCAAAAAAATCTCCTCTTCCTGTTTCGCCAGGGAGAGCAGTGTGGGTGGGGTCAGCTTGAGAGCCTCAAAGGCCTGCATGGCGGCGCTCAGTTGGCCTTTGCCGCCGTCGATCAACAGGATATCGGGCCAGGGACATTCTTCGGGTGGGTGGCTGAATCGCCGGAGGATGACCTCACGGATACTGGCGAAATCATCCACTCCCTGGACGGTTTTTATGCGGAACCTCTTGTAGCCGCTCTTGAAAGGCAACCCATCGATGAAGCAGACCAGGGAGGCGACCGTGTCACTGCCTCCCAAGTGGGCGATATCCACCCCTTCGATGACCCGGGGGCGCTCTTTCATCCCCAGAGATTTTTGCAAACCCGCCAGGCCCTTGCGGGGATCGATGGGGAAAAGGCCGGGCTGGACATCACGGTCCACCTTGCCCCGCATGGTCAGCGAACGCAGCGCCTTGATATCGTCGCGAAGCCTGCCGGCCAATTCAAACTGCAGGGCCTTCGCCGCTGCGGTCATGCGCCCTTCCATCTCGCGGATAAGGCGCTTCTTGCGCCCCTCGAGAATCAGTCGCAGCGAGCGGATCTGGGCCCGGTATTCCTCGCGACTCACACGCAAGTTGCAGGGGGCGGTACACTGGCGGATCGAGTGCAGGATACAGGGACGGAACCACCGCCAGCGCGGATCTTTGGAACTGATGTTGAGCTTGCAGGTTCGGAACTGGAAAACCCGCTGCAGCACCTGAATGGCGGCCCGCAATGATCCCGCCGAGGTGAATGGGCCATACAGGCGCACCCCTGTGCGGCGCGGACTGCGTGTGAATTCCACCCGGGGGAACTCCTCCCGCACCCGGATCTGCAGGTAAGGGAATGTTTTTCCATCTTTCAACTCCACATTGAAGCGGGGTTGAATATCCTTGATCAGTCGCGACTCCATCAGCAGCGCGTCCACCTCGGTGTCGGCTGGTATGTAGTCGATATCGGCAATCAGGGGAACCATGTCAGCGGTGCGTCGGTCCTCAGCCGCGGCACGGCGGAAGTAGCTGCCCGCCCGGCGATTGAGATCCTTTGCCTTGCCGACATAAATCACCCGGCCCTGGGTGTCTTTCATCAGATAAACGCCCGGCGTGTGCGGAAAACCCCGCACTTTCTCCGCTGGACCAACGACTGACGCAGGTGGGAGGCCCAAGGGGTCATCCCCGGGCATATCCCACCCGCCGCCTGGCTTTTCCTCGCCGCCCTCCACCCCGAACTCCCTCCGGGGCGCCTCAGGCTTTCGCCTGGGTCAGGCCCCTCTTCTGATGATATCCTTGCCCACCCAGGGCCGGAGGACCGTGGGCACCGTGATTGATCCATCAGCCTGCTGGTGGTTTTCCACCAGGGCCACCAAGGCCCTGGCGCAGGAGATAGCGGTGCCGTTGAGCGTGTGAACAAAGCGGGTGCCTTTTTGGCCAGCCGATTTGCTACGAATATTCAGGCGACGCGCCTGAAAATCGGTGCAGTTGCTGGTGCTGGTGACTTCCCCGTAGCCGCCGCGGCCGGGCATCCAAGCTTCCAGGTCATATTTGCGATATGCTGGGCCGCCCAGGTCGCCGGTGCAGGTGTCGATGACACGGTAGGGCAGCTCAAGCGCCTGAAAAATTTCCTCCTCAATCGCCAAAATCTCAAGATGCAAAGCTTCGCTTTGCTCCGGGGTGCAAAAAGCAAACATCTCCACCTTGGTGAACTGATGCACGCGGTACAAGCCCCGGGTGTCGCGACCCGGGGCACCTGCCTCGGTGCGGAAACAGTGGGACAGCCCCACATATTTCAGAGGCAGCCGGGCGTTGTCGAGCACCTGGTCCTTGTGCATGCCACCCAGCGTGATCTCGGCGGTGGCCACCAGGCACAGGTCGGTCTGGGCGATGGTATACACCTGCCGGGTATCAGGGTCAGGATCACGCGGCTGAAAGCCAATTCCTTCCAGCACTTCCACCCTGGCAAGATCTGGAGTGATAACAGGCGTGTAACCTCGGGCAACCAGCCGCATCATGGCAAACTGGACCAGTGCCAGCTCAAGCAGCACCGCCTCATTCTTCAGGAAATAGAACTTCTGACCGGTCACCATGGCACCTGCCTCGAAGTCTACAAGATCGTTGGACTCCATCAGGGTGACATGATCCTTGATCGGAAAATCAAAAACGCGGGGCTCCCCCCAGCGACGGATCTCCAGGTTGCTTTCCGGATCCGCACCGACGGGGGCGTCTGGATGGGTGAGGTTGGGCAACACCCCCAAAGCAAGTCGCACAGCCGCCTCGGCCTCGCGCAGTTCTGCCTCCAGCTTGCCGGCCTCCTCACGGAGCGATTTTCCTTCCGTGACAAGGGTTTGACGGGCGGCGGGTTCCTTCTCCCTGGGAATCAGCCGCGACAATTCGTTCTGGCGTTCCTGCACCAGCTGGGTCCGGTGGGCGATAGCCCTCCGATGGTCGTCAGCCCCCAGGGCGGCCGCCACATCGACCTTCACCTGCCGGTTGACGCAGTTGGCCTGGACCAAAACGGGATTTTCACGCACATACTGGATATCTAACATGATTTCCTGCCAGACTGGAACTACATGAGTCTTCAGGGACGCTGATCAATGGGGGTATAAACTGCATCAGCGACCCCAACGAAAACCTGCTCAGGCCGGAAAATGCGGTTGTTCCGAAGTTGTTCCAGCCAATGGGACAACCAGCCCGTTACCCGGGCGATGGCAAAAATGGGTGTGAACAGGTCGCGGGGAATATCGAGAGCCTCGTAGACGATTCCGGAAAAGAAATCGACATTCGGGTAGATCCCTTTGGGCCCCAGAAGCCTCACCGCGACTTCCTCCAACTGCAACGCCACACCATAGCGGGCGGGTTTGCCGCTTTCGGCGAAGACATGCTCGGCCAATTCCTGCAGCACCGTTGCGCGTGGATCCTTCACCTTGTAAACCCGATGGCCCATACCCATGATCTTCTTTTTAGTGGCAATGGCATGCTCAAGCCAGGCCGTTGCTTTGCCCGCCTCGCCAATTTCTTCAAGCATGTCGAGGACTTCCTCGTTGGCACCGCCGTGCAACGGGCCCTTCAGAGTACCCACCGCAGCCGCAATCACCGCGAACGGGTCAGCCAGGGTCGACCCTGTCACCCGGGCCGAAAAAGTGCTGGCGTTCATGGTGTGTTCGGCATGCAGCACCAGGCAAGCATCGAGCACACGGGCCACAGCGGTGGATGGCTCCCGGCCAAAAAGCATGTAGTAAAAGTTGGCGGCATGCGACAGGTCGTCCCGCGGCGGGATGGCTTCGTCGCCATGGCGAAGGCGGTGGAACGCAGCTACCAGCGTTGGCATTTTGGCCACGAGGCGGACCACTGAATCCCAGTTGATCTGGGAGTTGCTTACATTGCGCGACGGGTAGAACATCCCCAGCGCGGCGACCGAAGCCTGCAGGGCAGACATTGGGTGCCCCGATTCAGGCATGCACTTCATCATGTCGACCAGCTTGTATTTCAGACGGCGATGCTCTTTCAGCTGCGCATCAAACAGCACCAGTTCCCGCTGTGTGGGCAGTTCACCCTTGAGCAGCAACCACGAAGTCTCTTCGAAGGTACTTTCCCGGGCCAAAGTTTCCACGGCAATACCGCGGTATTCCAGCCGTGCCCTTTTTCCGTCAATAAAACTGATGGCAGACTCGGCAACCGGCACATCTGCCAGCCCGGGACGATATTCCGGCTCGCTCATCGCCACCCCCACCCAAGTTCATAAAAATCCCATGCCTGCGGATCGCAACCCGCCCTGGGCCAAATCAACGCATAAAACTCACCTTACCATGATTGTAGGAACACCGGCACCACACGGAGAGGGGCCGTCCCGTTTCCTCAAGTGAGTCATGTCATAGCTATGCCAATTAGCCCAGAGTCGCCAATGTCAGGGCAGACCCAGCCCACCTGACGGTACTCTAATGCCAAAGCCATAGCCTCTGAAAAAACCAGCGGCCACACCAGCATCATCGGTTCCAGCCAGCCATACGTTGCGCCCACCCCCACGCCGGCGAGTTGATTCAGGCCCCGGTCGCGCAGGTCCTGCCGCATGGCCGCGAAAAGCTTTTGATTCGTCCCGGTGTCTTGCGCCTGGGCAAGTGGATTACATGAGGTGAGCACGGCCCATGGCACCCCCGGGCCGCCTACAACCTGGACCAACCTCGGCGGGACCGGTTGGCCCACCCGCAAGGAAATGGGTTCCGACCCCTCAAGGATCCAGTAGGTTGTTTCACGGAACTCCTGGAAGAGGGAAGGCTTCAATGCTTCACTCATGGCTTGGCTGGCGGCAAGAATTTTTTATCCAGTGCCTTAAATGCATCCAGTTCACGGACGGGGTCATATCCATCGTCTGCCCTGTATTGGGTCCAGATAGTGCTTCGAGACTGGGCAGGAACCTTCTCCAGGCACTGGCTGATCAGGGTGGCCATGGCTTCAACAGTCTTGTCCGCTGCTTCGGACCTGAGACCGCCTGCCTTGCGCTGCTGTGCAGCCACCTGCGCCAAAATGGTGGCCGAATTGAGCATATTCATCGGCTTGTCTTTCGACATCAGCTCTATCTGCTTCAAGTCAGCCAGGGCCCCGGGAATATCGCCCTTTTGCGCCAACAGGTAACCTCGTCCCAGATGCATGTCCACCCGGTCGTCAGGACTGGGATTGGCCACCAGGCCCTCCTCAAAATCGGCCAGGGCCGCGCTGCGCCACTGGTTCATCAGATTCCAGCCCCGCACGCGCCGAATGGATGGTGCTTTGGGATCGAGTTCCACGGCCCGGGTCTGGCTGGCCAGGGCCGAGACCATATCCCCTCGCCGCGCCTGGAGAGTTCCCAGCCGTTCATAGGCCATGGCCTGATTGAGGCGATCAACCTCCTTGCGGGATGTATCCAGATCTAAATAGGTACGGAATGCTGTTGCTGCTTCGGCCAGTGTTTCCCGCTGGGCTGGGTCAGCCTTGCGCATTCCCATCCCCTGCACGAGGCGAAGGTTGGCCAATTGCAGGTAAGCGGCAGCATTCTTTGGGTCCGCATCCACAGCCTCATTCAAACGGGCCCGCCCACCCTCAAAATTGCCAGCCTGCAGGAGCAATTTGCCAGCGGCAACCGCGAGGTCCGCCTTTTTTTCCTTATTCAGTTCGAGAACAGAGGCCTGCTGGTAGGCAGCGGCTGATTCCTGAAGCAACTGGGGATCCTTGCCGGCGCGTTTTTCCACCAGGCGGGCCAGATTGGCCCACGATGCACTATCTTCATTCGGAGATTTTTCCACCAGTTTCCTTAAAAGCGCCTCCGCATCGGCATCCTTGCCCAGCCGGGTCAGGATCGTTGCGAGATTGGCCCTCGCTTGCCGCGTGGAGAAATTTTTCAAGGAGGTCTGCAAGTCTGCCTCTGCCGCCCGGTAAAGTTTACCCGCCCCTTCCAGATTCCCCTTGGCTACCAAAGACTCCGCCTCATCAAAGCGTGAGGCGGCCCGGTTCACCAAAAATATCGCAGTCTCCCCCACCTTGCCCTGGACCCTGTCAAAGAGTATCCGCGCCTCATCAAAACGCTCCTGCTTGTTCTCGGATACCGCCAACATCACATCGGTGAATGGAAAATCCGGCTTGAGGGCCCGGGCCACCAAAAACCCGGAATAGGCTCCCATATAATTTTTGTCGTTCAAGGCGATCACCGCCAGGAAATATTGCGACCAAAACTGTTGGGGATCCAGCAGCAGCGCCTCGCGGAACGATGCGTTGGCCTCGTTGTATTTTCGTTCCTTGAAATACTCATCACCCACCAGAAACCATTCAAGGGAGGTCCGGGCCTTGCCTGCTTTAGCCAGATCCAGCTCCGCCTTATAGTTTTTATCGGCCAATGCCAATTCAGTGGGATTCCCTTTTTTTGCACCAATCAGGTTGTAACGCGCCAATTTCAGATGCAGCAGCTTGTCCAGCGGGATCAGGCTGTTCGCTTTTTCCAGGAGGGCTATTGCCTCGGCAACTTGCTTTTCATCGGCGAAAGTATCGGCCAGAACCACCATCAGCTCACCGCAGCGCTGCCGGATATGACCACGCTCCTCCTCGCGGAAAAACTGGTCGAAAACAGGTTCGGGAGGATTTTTTTCCGTATCCAGGTTCACCAGGGCAAAGGCCTGACTCACCTGGGACCGGCTCTCGTCCCGCGCTGCTTGCGGATCAAGCCCAAGCGTGTTCATATGAGAAAAAATGGCACTATCATACTTTTTGTCAAAATTACGCAACAGTTGGTCGGTGGCCAGATGTTGCCGCACCTCCACCAGCACCGTTTCGAGTTCGTGCTTCAAGTCGGCCAGTTCCGCTTCGGCATCCGCATTGGCTCCCCCTACCGCACCAGCGGCGATGGTTTCCAGATTGGACAAACCACCTTCCAGGCTCAATCGGGCATCGTCAAACCGCCGCTCCGTTTTGGCGGCCAAGCCAGCCTGCAGGGCATCGCGGCCACTGTCACGCCCCGCATTGATCTGGTCCTGGAGTGCCTTGCGGCCACGCTCGGCTACGCCGTACGCGGCATTCAGGGCGATGCTGCCCGCCATCACCACCAGCAGGAAAGCCGCTCCCATTCCAGCGAGGCTAGCAAGCGCCTTGTTGCGGCGGGCCCATTTCACCGTTTTCTGCAAACGACTGATGGGCCGGGCCTTGATAGGATCCCCCCGCCGGTAGGCGGCCAGGTCGTCAGCCATTTCGTTGGCAGTCTGGTAGCGTTTGGCGGGATCTTTTTCCAAAGCCTTGAGGGCGATGGTCTGCAGGTCGAGCGGGGTTCCCGGATTCAGGTCAAGCGGGGGAACCGGTTCTTTCTTGCGAACATGTTCCAAAGTCTCCAGCAGTGTCCGCCCCTTGAACGGAGGCCGGCCGGTGAGGAACTCATACAGCATGGCCCCCAGCGAATAAATGTCGGCCAGGCCAGTGAGTTCCTTCGCCTTGCCTTCGGCCTGCTCGGGGGGCATGTAGCTAGGCGTTCCCATAATGGAGCCGGCGCGGGTATGCCCGTCGTCAGCATCCATTTCTTTAGCCAGGCCGAAGTCGGTCACCTTGGGCAGGTCTTCCTTGGTGAGCAGAATATTGGCAGGCTTCAAGTCGCGGTGGATGATATTCAGAGAATGCGCATGGCCCATTGCCCGGCACAACTGCTCCATCAGCCGCGCTGTGAACTCGGGATCTTGCGGCTCTCCTTTGAGGCGGTTGTCGAGCGGTCCACCCTCGACAAATTCCAGGGCCATGTAGGGCAGGCCTTTGTATTCGCCCACATCGAAAACACCCACGATGTTGGGGTGCTGCACCAGTGCTACTGCCCGTGCCTCAAGACCAAAACGGTCGAGTTCTGACTCGCTTGCCTGGCTATTGAGCACCATTTTCAGGGCAACCATGCGGTTCAGGCCAAGCTGGCGGGCCCGGTACACCACGCCCATACCTCCCCGCCCCAATTCTCCCAGCAGTTCGTAACCGGGCACCTCCGGCATTGCCGGACCTTTGCCGGCCGGCTTGGAAGCACCAGCGGTTGCCAATGTCTTGCCAGCTTGAGTACTTCCTTTCAACCCAATCTGGGTGACTGAAGCCTGGTTGCGTCCCTTGACTGTCTTGCCACCCTGTGACGGAGCGGCAGTTTTCATTACCCGGCTTTGGTCCGGAGCTACTGTTGCGCCTGAATCATCTGTCTCGCCAGGTGGCGGCATGGTAGCGTCGGACTCATCCATCTCCCCAGGAGGCGGCATGGTGGCGTCGGACTCATCCATCTCGCCAGGTGGCGGCATGGTGGCGCCTGAATCATCGATTTCGCCAGGTGGCGGCATAGTAGCATCGGACTCATCGATCCCGCCAGGTGGCGGCATGGTGGCATCGGATTCATCGATCCCGCCAGGTGGCGGCATGGTGGCGCCTGACTCATCAGCAAGGGCACCTGGTGCGAGCGTGGCATCCGATCCAGCCAGGGCAGAGCGGGCCCCAGGAGTATCCGCCATTGTGGAGCCGTCATCAGCTTGATCGGCCTGAATGCCGTGCTCGAGAATAGTGGTGGAATGGGCGGAATTTCGCGCTAACGGTGCCGGATCCATCACATCGGGGGCAAGAGTCTGGTCAGACTGGGCGGCTGCCTTGGGGCGTTCGTCGGCGTCCGGGGAAAGGGTCTGGTCCATGCCGCCATGGATGGTTCCTGGGTCACTGGGGCCTGCACCGGGTGAACGACCTGCCTGGTTCTCTCCCTGCAGGCTATCGGGTGCCAAAGTGGCATCGGACTGGTCGGCAGGGTGTTTTTGCGGCGGCCGATTCATTGACTTTCCCCGTGCGGGACCCCAAAAGCAGGACCGCATGCAAAATAGCTAGCGTTAAAACAACAGTTTAACTGGGAATTTGAGAAGCCGTCAAATCATCCCAGCCCACCCGGTCAGCGAATTCGCATGCCCGGGTGGGCATGGAGTTGGTGGGCCTCAACCTGGTCAGGCGTAAGATGCCAGCCACAATCGTCGCAGGTGAGAGTTTTCTCGTAGCAGGTGGGGCAAAGCAGGGGCCCACCCAAAAAAAACTGATCGAGGCGCTGCTGGTCCTCCCCCGAGAGATGCGAGGGGTCCTGGGGCAATGGTGTCATTTCGCGGCAGGCACTACAGCGGGAAGAGCGGGCCTGTTG
>QWOS01000065.1 GCA_003669555.1 Planctomycetota bacterium | reverse complement strand
CTCAGGCTCCCGCAGCCGGTGGCAAGGGCGCTCAAGGGGCCCAGGCTCCTTCCGCTGGTGGCAAGGGTGCTCAGGCTCCAGCCGCTCCCGCAACCAAGGGCGCTCAAGGGGCCCAGGCTCCTTCCGCCGGTGGTAAGGGCGCTCAGGCTCCCGCCGCTCCCGCGACCAAGGGTGCTCAAGGGGCCCAGGCTCCTGGCGGCAAGGGCGCTCAGGCTCCTCAGGTTAAGTGATTTAAGGAACCCCGCCTGGCAAGGACGCCGAATTGCAGCCAGGGAGATTGCGGAAGCAGTCTTCCTGGCTCTTTTTATTATCGGGATTATTCAGCAGGCGGTTGTTTTTAATAGGGATGCCGTTGCCGTGAGCCCAAACTTGCCCCACCTTAATAGAAGAGGTATTGAATGACCGGGAGGTGGATAGCCTAATGGCCAAGGTGCTGCTGGCAGGTTTCTGGTTGGGTTTGGGTGCGTTGCTGTTGATGTCGGTGCAGCCTATGGCTACCCGCTGGTGCCTGCCATTGCTGGGAGGCACACCGGCGGTTTGGGCGGTTGCTTTAGTATTTTTTCAATTCACACTGTTGGCTGGCTACGGGCTGGCTATTCCGTTGGCTGGAGCAACCCCACGAATCCGCGTGGCGGTGATCGCTCCGGCCCTTATCCTGGCATGGTGCCTTTTTCCCCCGGCGATTGATGCCGATTTGTTGGCAGAAACGGTCGGCGAAGCTTGGCCGGTTGGCCCCTTGCTTCTTGCCTTGGCGCGGGGTTTTTTCCTGCCGGTAGGGCTGGTTGCCTTGTCCGCGCCCCTGGTGCAGGCCTGGCTGGCCCAGGCGAGGCCCGGCCTGGATCCAAGCCCCCTGTATGCCGCCAGCAATGCTGGAAGTCTGGTGGGTTTACTAGGTTACCCGCTGATAGTAGAGCCTTGGTTTGACCTGGGTGAACAATCCTGGTGGTGGGGGGTGGCCCATGGAGTTTGGGGATTGGGCCTTTTGGTGATGGCAGTTTGGTTCCGGCCCATGGTCGTGCCCGTGGTGAATCAGGTGGTTGGTGATGACAGCCGGTCTGCGATCCTCAGGGCCTGGCCTGGCTGGCTGGCGAATGCCGCCTTCCCCTCGATGTTGATGGTGGCTCTGACTACTCATTTAGTGACCGATGTGGCAGGTGCCCCCCTGCTTGGAATCCTTCCCCTGGCTGTCTATCTGGTTTCATTTATCCTGGCTTTTTCAGTCGGCGCGCCGTCATGGCTTGGCAGGGCCCAGTCGATCTCTGCCCTGGTACTTGCCTTGCTCTGGGCTGTGGGGAGTGTGGAGGTACGAGGTGGCCTTGCCCTGCCTTTGTTGCTGCTGCATCTTACCGGTTTTCTGATGGTGGCTTGGGGGGCGCACCGTCGCTGCGCAGAAACTCGTCCGGCACCCGGGTTGCTGCCGTGGTTTTATCTGGCTTTGGCGGCGGGTGGTGCTTTTGGGGGCACTTTGGCGGCTCTGGTGGCTCCTTATGCCTTGAGCCGGAGCGGAATTGTGGAATATCCACTCGCTCTCGTGGGGTGTTGCCTGTTCCAGCCCGGCGGGCCACGGAGGTGGGAGCGAGGCGATCTGGTTCACGTGTCTTTTATGGTAGCTGTATCCGCCGCTGGTGGCCTGCTGGCCTGGGGGTTGGACCTTGGAGCTGGGGGAGCGCGCTGGGCGCTGGTTGTGGCTATTCCTTTGGTGCTGGCCCATCTTGGCAGCCAGCGACCCGGCCTGCACGCTTCCTTGCTGGCCGTAGCGATTCTGGGGTCGCAACTCGCTCCCGATCCGACAACCCGGCTAATGTGGCAGGAGCGTTCGTTTTTTGGTTTGGCCCGGGTGGAACAAGCAGCGGATGGCCGCGATACCCTGATCCGGCTGGTGCATGGTGGTACGGTGCATGGGCAGGCATGCGCTACCTGGCTTGACAAGGAAGGTCGCGCGTTGGCCCTGGGCTACTACCACCCCCGCGGCCCTGCCGGGGATTTGCTCAGCCTGCCCAATGAGGCGTTGGGCAGAGGGCGGGTGGCGGCAGTGGGCCTGGGTGTGGGGGCTTTGGCATATTATGCCCGGCCCGGGGAGGACTGGGACTTTTTCGAGATCGATCCGCTGATGGAGCGCTTGGCGCGACGGAGAGAATGGTTTCCTTATCTGGGGGAATGCCGGGCGGCCAATTGCCGGGTAACCCTGGGGGATGGCCGGATGCGATTGACCGATCAACCCGAGGGTGCCTACGACCTGATTATACTCGACGCCTTCAGTTCTGATTCGATCCCGGCACATCTGCTTACCCGTGAGGCTTTGGCCCTGTACCTGAGCAGGCTGGCACCTGGTGGCAGGATTCTGGCCCATATTTCCAATCGACATCTCGATCTCGAACCCTTGCTGCAAGGGCTGGCTCTGGATGCCGGGATTGGTCTCGTCACCTGGTGGGATGCCGGCGCTACCGGGAGCGATGGCCCCCGCGGCTGGATGGCTTCGCACTGGGCCTTGCTGGGGGATTTGCCCAAAGGTCTGCGTGGTCCGTGGTCAGGGCCTGGTCTGGCTGTGAAGCCGGTGCTCTGGACAGACAGGCACGCCGCCCTGTGGCCGCTGGTGCGGCTGGGCGGCGCGGCTGATTAGCCCTGGGACCCGATTACCTGCGGGAGCTTCCCAGGAGTGACCGCTTGGAGGTGGGCTGGTAAATTTTTGTCACAACGACCTGCACGCCGAAATCATATTCCATGCCATCCTGATGGGCATTGAGTGATACAGAAAGCGCGGTGGTCGATAAGGTTAATCCGCCAAGGGTGCCTACTTTGGCGCTGGCGGCCGTGTAGCCGGCTGGTACCACCTGGGTGATTGTGTAGCTGCCCATGCGCAGCGGGCTGAAGGTATAGGCGCCACCCGCGCCAGAGATCGTGTTCAGCGAAACGATCTGGCCCAGATTATTATTGCCATTCAGTTGCAGAGTCACGCCGGCCAGGCCCGGCTCATTCGGGTCACGCAAGCCATTTTTGTTGGCATCGATATAGACCGTACCGGATACACTAGACTTGGCTACCTTGCCAAAGAGATAATTTTCGCCCACTGCGCCTGAGGTGAGTACAACCTGTGTGATCTGTTCCAGGGAACTGGCCACAACTCCGCCCAGTTGACCCGCATGGGCTGATTCAGCTACCCACAGGCCGGAAGGATTAGCGAGGGCATAAGTGCCCGGTAGCAGATTGCCAAACAGGTAGTCTCCCATCGAGTCCGTGACGGCGGTCGTTTGCGTTGACCCCATGGTGCCATTACCCGAGAGGGAAACTGTCTGCCCTGGTAGACCCAATTCTCCGGAATCCTGCTGGTTATTGCCATTGAGATCATTATAGACTGTGCCTGAGATACCCCCGGCGGAGACTTGCCCAAAGAGGTAATCGACACCAGTGTTGCCAGGTCGCACCTGGATGGCTGTGACCACGCCCGGTGCGCTTTGGCCCCCGAGGTTTCCCGCCTGGGTGCCCGCATTGATATTCTTGTTGATCAGGCTTGAGGAAAGAGTGTAGCTGCCAGGTCGTAGCGAAAGAAACTGGAACCTGCCATCGTTACCAATCACCGCCTGGGCCGTGATGGCGAATCCCTGGTCGGTTGTTCCGGTCAGGGTCACTGCCGAGCCGCTTGCGCCGGGATCACCCACCGTTAACTTGCCATCGCCGGCCTGATCGATATAGGAAACACCCTGGATGCTGGCAGCTCTCACCTCAGCGAAGTTCACGCCGGAAATGCCAGCCGATCCCAGGGTGATACCCACGCTATCGGTGCCAATGGTGCCACCAATGGGGCTGCCATTGATCGACTCCAGGCCATCCAGCCATCCGATTGGCTGGACTGGTTCAACGATGGTGTACGTTCCCGGCAAAAGATTGCGTGAAGGCAGGTAGGAATAAATCACTTCGACTTCCAGCTTGCCCTGGCTAACCACGCTACTTGTCAGGTTGCCGCTGCCCTCCTGGGAGGAGATGCCGCGTGAGGCTGCGCGCAGGCTGAGCGGGGTGGTACCGGTCCAGCTTGCCAGGCTGGCTGGGGTAGCGATGGTACTGTTGGAAGTTGCCGGGGTGACCCGTTGGGTGTAGCTCACGCCGCTGGTGCCGGAAAAATCAGAAATGCCGTCGTAGGCGGCCAAAACAGAAGTGTAAAGTTCGGTGGGGGCGGAGGCCTGGACTGTTCCAGTCGGGCCAAGAAGCAGCAGGTTGCTGTTGAGACCCAGGCGAGGGCTGGCTGGATCGGTGTCGAGGTTTTCAAAGCGCACTGTGCTGGCAACCTGGCCCTTGAGGCGCACTTCCACCTGGGTCAGGGAACCCAAAGACGGATTGAATGGCTGCAATGAGGCGGCACCACTCCAGGCCCCCTTGAGATTATCAAATAGCAGAGTCTGGCTGCTCTGGAGCGGACTGACAATGGTGTTGGTTTCCTGATCAAAGCGGTAATTGCCCTGACTGTCGGTAACAACGGAAGAAACGGTGACTCCCTTCTGACTTCGGAGCTCCATCGACACGCCGGCCAGGCCGGTCTCATTGGTATCCCGCAAGCCATTGGCGTTGGCATCCGCGAAAACAGACCCCGCGACAAAAAGGCCGGTGGCCGGGACGGCACGACCCTCCAGAGCTTCGAGGCGTGGGCGGGACCTCCATGCCGGCGATGATTGGCTGGAGGGCGTTCGGGCGCGTTTGGCAAAGGCGCCGCGCAGGATGGAAAACAGGTAGGATTTAAAAAAATACCCATGAGGTGACATGGCTTTTGGCCTCCGTGCCGTGGGCATCCCTTCCGTAGGATGCTCCCTGTTAAGTAATAATCGTGGGAAATTTCAAGCAATCTTCAGCATGTTGACTTCGACAGATAAAAGCCGATCAATACTTGATCTCCACACCCAGGGAGATACCCTGGGCCCAGAAATCAGTGGTGTTGTACTGGCGGGATGGAGATGCCGCACCTCCGGTGGTGGTACTACCGGGGATCTGGTTGGGATTCACATTGGTATCAATCAGCCCGCTGGAACGGACCACATTGGTCCAGTACATGGCGTTGTATCCAACCATCATCTTCACATTCGAATTGAAGTTGTAGCCAACCATCAAACCCAATTCAGGGGCGAAGGAGGTCTCGCTGAAGTTGTAAGTGCCTATGTTGGACTGCTGTGCCAACAGGCCACCCGTTCGCGGGATGCTGGTGCCGTCAGGAGCGAAGTTGACGGTGTTGCCAACAATGTTGGAATGCACCTGGTTTTGCCCGACGGCCAGTTTCAGGGTGGTGTCAAATGACCAGCGGTTGAGGTGCAGCCCCAGGACACCGCCGATCTGGCCACCGAAGAAATTGTTCTGGGCGGAGAACTGGTCCTTGACCATGATCCCTTCTCCCCCTGTATTTGGAATATAAAGGCTCTCGGTAATGCTTAACCTGTCACGCAGGCTGAGGTACTTGATGCCTGTGAGAGCATCGAGTGTCCAGTATTTGCCTCGGATGAGGCCATAGCGGATGTTGGCGTCACCACCATAAAACTGGGTGATCTGCTGCATGACAACCGCGCCGCTAACGAGGCTGGGGACCGCCACATCCTGCACATCGTTGGCATTGATTTGGGTATTGAAGAAGGGGCGGCCCAGGATAGGTAATCCGTAGGACTGGTAAATATCTGTGCTGGTGACCTGCTCCGTGCCAAAGGCGCTGGTGTCCATGCCTATGCCCTGGTCAGCGGTGAACCACATCCCAAACTGGCCGCGGATGCCGGAGAGGATATCATTTCCGACAGTAGCCGGGTTGAGAACCTGCACGCCAGGCCCACCAATGACTGCGCCAGTCGCAGCGGCAGCGGGATTGGTGCTGCCAGTTACCAGGGAGGGCATGCTGGCGCCCTTGATGCCCCAGGCGATATATTCAAGTGAACCAAAATAGCGGTTGCGGTAGAGGTTGTGCTTCTCGTCCATCATGGCTGGACCGCAGGCCGCCCCACCGATCAGCATGGTTTTTGTTCGGCTCCACCAGGATGCGGTGGGATCGGCACCCATGATGATATCGCCGTCTTCAGAGACAATGGTTCCGGGGGGCAGGCCGTTGATGTTGCCCGAGCCCCGACTGCTCATGAGTGGGCTGGACAAGACCGGCCCATCGACGATCATTGGTCCAGACAAGCTGTCTGACCCGCTTCCAGGCATGGTGCTGCCAGGCATGGTGACGGTGCGTGGCTGGACCGTGTAGGCGCCGCTAGCAGACGGGTAAGCTCCATTACTGTAAACACGGCCGCTGCGGCTTTCCATCACGGGTTGTGGTGGATTGGGGTCGATGATCTGGTTCGGAAGGGTGATGGTAGCTCGGCTGGGTGTCGGGGCCGGATAGGTCCTGGGCATGGGAGCGACCATAGGTGCTGTCAGGGGGGCAGGCATAGGCAACACCCCGCTACCCGCCATGGGGTCTGGCATCGGCCTGCTTTGAGCCAAGGGCATGGGGGGGTCTTTTTGTCCCCAGTTGAAAAAACCGGAAACGGGTGTCAGGGCAGGATCAACCTGCGGTGCCAGGACCCTAGGTTCGCCCAGGCTTACCACCGGCATGCCGAGCCTTGCAATGGGTTTGTGATTGACAACAGCCACCGGCGGCGGAGTGATGATTGAGGAGGATCCGGACCGGGGTACCGGCAGGATAGTCTCAGCCGCGCCCAATAAAGGGGTGACAGCCAAGCTTAGGGTCCATCCAGCCAAGACACGCTTCCATGCGCGGTTCATCCGGGTGCTCTCCATCCATGGGTTCCAAGTGCTGAATCAAGGTGCTGTTGTTGTGGTCCAGGCATGGGGGCCAAGCCGATACCTTCCGGCCAGATCCACCTCATCAACTTTTAAATCGACTAGCCCGATTGCCGTCCAGCATGAGGACAAGCGATGACAGTTAATCTGGGCGGAAAGTGTCCCGGCACATCCGGCAGGAGCCGTTATGAGAGCCTAGCCGTCAAGTTTTCCCTAAATTAACTTCATTCCCTGCCTGACATCCCAATAAGAACCTGGAGGAAAGATATGGCCATCGACAGTCTGGTGATGAGTATGTGCCTGATAACCTGGACCTTGCCTGCGGCTGGGCCGGCGGATTGGCCAGAATTCCGGGGTGCAGGTGGTGCCGGCGTTGCCCCAGGCAAACTGGTGGTTGTGGGTGGCAAACTGGCCGACCCTGCCTGGTTTGTCCCTGTTGCCGGGCAGGGGTGGTCGTCCCCGGTTATTCTGGGCGACCTGCTGATCCTGACCGCTGCGGAACCCGACGGCGAACCGGCCAAATCCTGGCGGTTTGTGGTGCTGGGGCTGGACTCTGCTACTGGCAAGGAGCGTTTTCGTTCGGTGGTATTTGAGCGAAAAGCCGATTCCCTACCCAAAATCCATAGCAAAAACAGCCATGCAAGCCCGTCGGCGACTTTCTCCGCGGCAGGGGTGGTAGCGCACTTTGGCCATGTCGGCACAGCCCTCCTGGATTTTGGAGGCAAGGTGCTTTGGCGCAAGGAAGGGATTTATGACAAGCCGGTGCATGGTGGTGGTGCCAGTCCGGTGGTGCTGGATGGAAAGGTTTTGATACCTTGTGATGGCACCGATGTTCAGGCACTGGTAGCGCTGGACCTGAAATCAGGCCGGGAAGTCTGGCGTCGCGAACGGGCTGCCAGCGCTCCCCGGCCATTTTCCTTCAGCACAGTTTGCCCGATCAGTCCAGAAGGCAATTCACTGTTGCTGAGTGCGGCCAGCGATGTGTTACAGCAGGTTGATGCTGCTAGTGGTGCGGAAATCTGGCGGATGCCCTACACCGGCTATTCCGTTATTCCCCGTCCCATGCTGGTTGGTGGCGGGCTGGCAGTGCTGAGCACCGGTTACGACAAACCTTCGCTTTTGGCGGTAAAACTGGATGGGGTGCGTCCCGGCGAAGAGCGGATTGCCTGGAAAATGGAGAAAAATGCGCCAAATACCCCAACCCCACTGGTTCTGGATGGCGAATTGCTGGTTTTGGCTGACAATGGAGTAATCAGTTCACTGGAGCCGGCATCTGGTATACAGCGTTGGCAGGAGCGGCTAAAGGGTGCCTATTCAGCCTCGCCAATTAGCATAGGTGGGCAGGTTGTGACGGTCAGTGAGGAGGGGGTGGTAACAGCGTTCAAAACTGGGAAGGCCTACCAGAAAATCGCCTCGACCGATCTCAATGAAAGGAGTTTGTCGAGCCCTGCCGTGGCGAGTGGACGCCTCTTCATCCGCACCGAAAAGGGCTTGAGAGCGTGGAAATTGTCTGATTGAAACCGTTCAGCCTGAACCTGCCCCCTCGAAACCGGGAGGGGACGGGCCAGGGCCACAGTTTGCCAGGCTACTCGGATGGCTCTTCGTCGAGAGCCTTTTCAAGCAATTTGATCGTACTGACGATGCCGTCCATATGGGGGTTGATCTGGTGGGCCGCCCGGAAAGCGCTCAAGGCTGAGGCATGGCGACGCATGTGCATGTAGCATTGGGCCATGCCGGCATGGGCACCAAAGTGGTGAGGATTGAGCTTCAGGGCCCTTTCGCAATCGGCAATTGCCTCCTCAAAGCGTTTGGACTTGAAGTGGATAATCGCCCGCTGATTCCATGCCTCGGCGAAATCTGGAGCTTCCTGAACCAGGGCGCTAAGCCCCTCCAGCGCCTTGCGACGATCGCGCAGGCGTACCAGGCGTCTTAGCTCCAGAGTATGCCGGGGCTCGTGAGCGCGAAACCAAAGGCTCCAAAGGGCCTCAGAGGCCATCTGGCGAATTCCTTCATCTTCGTCCTGCAGAGCCGCTGCCAGGTGGGGATTGGAATCCCAGGTACCCAGCAACCCCAGGCAGAAGGCGGCTGCATCGCGAGCGGTGGGGGCACCGTCGGAAAGCAAACGCTGCAGGGTGCATTCCTGATAACGAGAAGTGACCTGGTTCTGAAACTGCTCGATGAACTTCTTGTGATTACGGAACCAGGAATGGAAACTTTCGCGGCTGCGGGGCCGGGGTATCTGACGGTACCAGCGCTCCAGTAGTGAAGATGCCATGCCACCACCTTCGGCTGTCGATTCGAAAAGCAACCAGGGAACAGAGACGGCAGAAAACAAATCCCGCCAATCTCCCCAACAAGCTCTTATGCTAGGGAAGAGCGGGGCGGACTGCCAACCCTTGCCCGGCGTTCCTGACGGGCATTTGGGTTGGTAAGCCGATTCTTGAGGACGGATCGTCCGGCTTTGCCAGTTCTTCCCATTTCGCCTAATCCTAAAGTTGGTTGGGCCAACGGGATACGGCTGGCGGGTGTTTTAGGGTCAGAACGGCTGGGAGGTGTCGTGTGGTCTTGAGCGAGGCAAGCGCAAAAACCTCGGAAGAGCCGCAAGGGGCGGATTGCCGGTTGGTTGTAGCCGCCCAGGCGGGTGACCGGGCCGCTTTTGGGGCCTTGGCGGAGCGGCATGGGGAAGCGCTTTTTCGCTGGCTGTGGCACCTGACACGAAAGCATGACCTGGCCGAAGACCTGACTCAGGAGGTTTTGCTGCGAGCCTTCACAAAACTGGATCAATTTCAGCCAGGTACGAATTTTCGTGCGTGGCTGTTCAGGATCGGGCACAACGCGCATGCAAACTGGTGCCGCTCCAGGGCCCGGAGGCGTGAGGAGTCGCTGGATGACGGTCGGGGGCACACTGATTCTCGCCGACCGCAGGCAGGGGGGGAAGATCCCGCTCAGGCCGCTGAAGAGGGTGATACCCGGGCCCACCTTTTGGGGCTGCTGCGTGGCATGCCCGAAGACTATCACCAGGCTCTGTTGATGCGGGTGGAGGGTGAGTTGTCGTTCAAGGAGATTGGCGAGCTGGTGGGTGTGACCGAAGAGACGGCACGCT
>QWOS01000061.1 GCA_003669555.1 Planctomycetota bacterium | reverse complement strand
AGGCGGGTGGATGACCACGCTCTCACGCCCGTAGCAGTCGTGTATGCGTCCGGCTATGTAGTGGCTGATAGCCACAAAATGAGTCACCCTACCGACGGTCGCCAAATCCCAGGCCCGAATCCGGTCCAGTACGGCATCGGTGAGGCGAGCCTTGAGGCTGCCCCCCTCGTAATACTGCCGCCGCATCTGCCAAGCATAGCGCATGGGGCTAAAACAGTAGCTGACATGGGGCACACCCACGGGTGCCCGGGCCGCCTTCGCCACACAGTGACTCAGGCTTACCACCATATCGGCGTCATCGAATTGCCAGGCCCGATCGGCCACCATCGGAAATACTGGCAAAAGGCCGCGGTAGTAGCCACGCACACCCGGCAAACGGTTCAGCCACGAAGGACGCACATCCAGCGCGTCGATGGCAGGGGTGGTACAGCCCGGCTGGTACAGCAGGGTATGCAAACGGGCGTGCGGCCAGGCGCGAGCGAGCACATCCAGGCATTTTTCGCCGCCCCGCAGGCCGGTCAGCCAATCGTGCACCAATACCGTATTGAAGTCTTTACCTGCCACGCCCCATCCCCGTGATCCGGGATTCCACCCAGACGCACGGTGTAACCCGAACCGACCAGCCAAGGCAAGGCGAGGGATGCGTGAACAAGGACTATTTTGGATGACAACCTGTTAACAGGCAATCATTTACGGCTGACAGACGCCGTGATTGACGGGGCCTTCGTGCTTCCAGAAAGCGACCGTATCCAGGTTTCCAGGACCGCCAGAGATCCTGGGTCGGCCCGCGCCCAGCAACGGGCCGCCAGGGCTGCGTACTGCTCGGCGCGGGCGGTGTTGCCCGCCTGCTCCGCCAGAATCCGCAGACCGATGGCTGCCCGGCAACTGGCGGGATCATGAGCCAATGCTTCCAGAAACGCCTCCTCGGCCTGGCTGGAATCCCCCACCTGGAGTGCCCCCAGGCCCCATTGCTCCATGTGGTAGGCCCCATTGCCCCAGGCATGGTGGCCAAAATCGTCTTTTGTCCGGTCAACGCAGCGCTTCAGCAGTTTCATACCGCCAACCCTGTCACCCTGTTCGCAGGCCAGCAGGCCCTGCGCCTCCCATAGCTGTAAATCCAGCCGGCGATCATCCCGCTTCTGGCTTCGCAACAGCCGCAGCACATCCACCTCTGCCGACAAACGGCCCGTATCACCGGCACGCCAGGCCCACAGGGCGGCCATATGTGCGGCCTGCTGCTTCTCGCGCTGCCGGTGGCCGTCAATCACCTCGGTGGCGAGTGTGCCATCCTGTGTGGCCATTGCCAGACGGAACCAGGGATTGGGCAGAGTGACCTTCGCCTCGCGAATTTGCTGCACCAGCGTCTGGGCCTGACTAAAACGGCCATCATGGATCAGCGATATCAGCAATATCTCCAGGTGGTGGGCATACTGGTGGTCGTCCTTGGGGAGCACACCAAAATCGCGGTGGTAGGCCTGCTGCAGCTCTATCGCGCGCGTCGACAGTTCACCGGTGCGGCCCCAACGCCCCAAACGGGTGGCCAAATGGGCCTGCATATGGTGCGGGTGCGGGATTCCCGGTGAAGATTCGATGTATTTGCCCGCGAATTTCCAGCCCAGCGAGGGCCGCTGGAACCCCTCGTAAAAATGCACCAGTTCGTGGTTGGCACCCGGATGGAGCGGATTGACCTGCAACAACGAGTGGTAAAACGGCACGCCAGCCACACTGCCCCCGAACATGCCGCCTGCCGCCAACTGGGCCCGGAAATACCATCCCTCCTGGTCATCCGGATATTGTGCCAGCAACTCGTCCACCTGCTGGATGGCGGCACGCTTGCGTGCCTCGCCATCACCAGCGCCGGGTTCCAGCCCCTGGGCCAGCAAGGCGGCCCGGATGATCAGCCGTTCCCGGGGATCGGCCTTGGCCCTCAGACTTCCCGCAGTTTTGTAAACCTTGGCAGTGTGCTTGCTGGCCGGGCCCCACTTCTCGCAAGCCCTCCCCAGGCACCACCAGGCCATGGCGCAATCGGGATCGAGGCGGGTGGCGGTCTCAAACGACCGGGCGGCCTCCATCCACACATAGGAATAATAAAATCCCAGCCCCTGGTCGATATGCAGCTGGCATTCGGGCACACGGGTGCTCACAGGGTAGGTGTATAGACACAGGTTTTTCACCCGGTGCGAGGCGGCCAGCCCGGTGAGAGGCATGGGATCGGCCCCTGCCTGCACCCTGCCCTGGGCTGCCAAACCAGGAGCGGGAGCCACCAACGATTGCGATTCGCCTGCTTTACGCATCGCCTCGGCGGCGGCCGGGCGTGTTTGCGGCTGAACCGCTTTGCCAGCATCGGGCCAGCCTACCGACTGCCAGCCAGTCAACAGCGTCAGGATCAGGGTGTTCATGGGTAGGTGGCTCCAGAGGAGGATTCATTCTCTCCCATCCCAAGTGGTTTGGCCAGTCAAACACTGGCAGGCAATCTGTCAATTTGCGTATTTTCTGTTGGAAAAACCGGTTCCCCGACCGGATAGACCCCTGCCAAAGCCATGCCAAGGCACACAACCCAGGCAAAAATCCCGCCAGCATGGCAATCCTGGGCGCTCTTTCAGCCCAAGGGCACCTTGCGGCCGGGGGCCGGTCAGGGTTGCCGTATCCGCACCGTTTTATCGATGCCTTCCACAACCACCCGCTCGAATTTGGCTCCGGGATGGGGCCAGCGTATTTCCAGCCAATCGATGGTGGTGGCCTGGCCCAGACCAAAAGTAACGGGCAACTCGGGCTGGCTCAGATAACCCCGCGCACCCGCCACCACTCGCTCCTGCACCACACCACCCACCGACAGGCGCGCCACCGCGCCCAGGGCCGAACGGTTTGACCGCTTGCCATCCCCCTCCAGCATCAGACGCAGATGATGGTGCCCCAATGCCTGGTCGTTGCGAGCCAGCCGGCACGGCCCGTTGTTGGCCGTGAGAACCAGATCCGGGTCGCCATCCCCATCAAAATCCAGCGCCGCCGAACCACGCCCCACCAGGGGTTCAAACAGCCCCTGGTTTTCCTTCCCCTCGTCCACCGCCTCAAACACCCGTGGCTGCACCCCTGTATTCCAGAACAGCTTCGGAGCCTGCCGCATGGTCTGACTCGATTGCACCAGGGCAATGTCCGGTTCGAGGTGACCATTGCACAGCAGCAAGTCCAGCCGCCCGTCCAGATCAAAATCAAGCAACGAGCAACCAAATTTCATGGGCACCCTGGCACCGGGGCCTGCCAACCCCACCGCAAGGGCGCGGTCTGCGAAGCGCGGGGGCGATGCCGCGGCGTCAATCGCCAGAAAGGTCACCGGCTCATTGGCGAAGTTCGCCACAAACACCGCCGACTTGCCCGGCAGGTATTCGCCAAATTCAATACCCATACCGGCGCGGGCCTGGCCCTCGGCGTAAGCCGCCCCCTGCGTTAGTCCCATCTCCACAAACCTCCGGCCCCCCTGGGGATCCGCCTCGTTGTGAAAGAAAAAATTACGCACCGTGTCGTTGGCCACCAACAGGTCGGGCCAGCCATCCCGGTCAGCGTCGCAGGCAATCACACCGAGCGACTTGGCGACATTCCGCTGCCTGGCCCTGGTCCCAATTCCCTCGTTTTCCACCACGCGGATGCCCGCTTTTTCACTCACCTCGGTGAAGACACCGCTACCCAGATTGCGGTACAGCCGGCATTGCCCCCCCTCGAAGGATTTGGGCGACACATAGCCACGCTTGTCACCCGTCAGGGTCGAGGCGATCCCCATGTCGATCCCCGGGGCCCAGGCGACATAGCTGCAGACAAACAGGTCAACCAGACCATCGAGGTCGTAATCCAGAAAAGTGGCGGAAGAAGGGAACCCGACCTTTTCACGGTATTTCAGATACTCATTAGGCAATAATGCCGGCCAGGAGGACACCGGCTGATCCGCCAGCCCAGCCTTGGTCGTGATCTCGGCGAATCCCTTGCCGGCCAGGTTGCGATACAACCGGCAGTCACCCACACCCGTCACAAACAGATCGATGAACCCGTCGTTGTCGATATCGGCAGCACAGGCCCCCAGGCCGTAGTGAGCCCGGTCAAGACCCCAGGCTTTACCCACCTCTTCAAACTTGCCATCGCCCTGATTGCGCAGCAGGGCAGGCCCGGCTGTGGCACCGGCCGGGCCCGCATGATCGGGCCAGGGGCAAGAATTCACCAAAAAAAGATCCTGCTTGCCGTCATTGTCAATATCCAGCACCACCACGCCGGAACCCATGGTTTCCGGCAGCAGTTTTTTCCCGGCCGCACCGCTCTGGTGGCTGAAATGCAAACCTGCCTGGGCTGTCACATCGGTCCAGCCCACAGAGGGCACCATCTGGGCAGCCTTTTTATTCTCCACCTGACCAGGATCAATCCAGGATGGACCACGCTGGGTTTTGGATGAGATCACCCACCACGCTACGGCAAAGGCACCCATCAGCGCCACGATGCCCAGCACCACAAAAAGCATCCCCCATTCCTGGGGGGGAGCTATGGGGGCGTCGGCTGATTCCGCCGCCGGGGGTTGGTTCATGGCTTGTTCCAAAGTGGTTCACCCGCGGTGGGATAGAGGGTGATGGCCTCGGCAGCCGCATTGGCGGCCGCATGTCGTGAACGGAACAGGGTGGTGGTTTTGGCGCGGGCCAGGTCGTCCGGCTTGAGCAGGGTGTGGGCCAGCCGATGACCGTTCACCAGAATGCCCGACAGCGCCACCCGTACCCTCGGCTCGGCGGCGGACTCCAGCCAGGCCTCGTCCAGTGCCTTGAGGGCCCGGCGTAGTGGTGATAACCGGGGCGCTCCGGGCAACGAAGGCTGGGCCGCCCACAGGGCTATGCCCTGCGCCATCAGCCGTAAGGCCTCCTCACGCTGCTCAAAACTCCCTGGTTTGGCCGCCTGATTCGCCATCGCCAGCAACTCGGCCTCGGTCAGGCAGCCACCTTCGGGATTGGTCAGTGGGGGGGCCTGCGCCTGCTCCCCGGCCAGATCGGTCAGAGTCTGGCTCAGGCCATAGTGAGCCGTCAGATCCTCGGCGTCTTCCTTCAGTACCCGCAGATAGGCCTGAGCTGATTCGCTCAGGAACCGTGTCTGTTCCGGCGAGCCAGACGGTGCCAGTTGCGCCCGCTGGTACAAAGTCAGGGCCAAACGGTTCCACACCACATAGTCCCGGCTGAAGTCGAAACCGCGCTCGCGCGGCTGGTTCGCCGGATCGACAATTGACTGGAAAGCCTTGATCGCCTGATCAAATCCACCCGCATCGGAAGCCGTTTCGGCCGCCGCCAGGCCAGTGAACCAGGCTAGCGTCCACCACGGGGCGGGCACCTCGACGGTGCGCGCTTTCTGCAAAGCAGCGGCGGCCTCATCCAGCCTGCCTTCGGCCATAAACACCCGCGCCGAGTTCATCCATCCATGCGCCTCGGCATCGCCACCCAGCGCCGCCACACGGGCAAAAGCGGCCTCCGCCTGCTTCAGCTCGCCACTTTTGGCGTTGGCACCACCTTCGAGCAGGCAACCGATGCCGTAATCGTTCCAGCGCTGCCAGACGGGCTTGATGCCAGACTCCTGCGCCGGAACAGCCGCCCCCCCCTTCACGGGCAGAGTGACACTGTCCTCGCACAGGTCCACCACCTGGAGCGCCGGGATCTCCTGCCCCTTGTACATGTACCCCATGTATTTCTCGTCGAATTTGCGGTAGCGGACCCGGGCCTTCAGCTCCACCGGGCCGGTGGCATCCGCCGGAATCCGCAACTTGTAATGAATCACCGAAGCGGCTCCTGGCGGCACCTGCTTGTCGTACAGCCCGGTGAAAATATCCTGCGGGTTGCGGCGGTCGATCCGGTTCCCTTCACGGTCGAGCACCAGGGCATTGATGAAGTGGGCCCGCTCATCGACTGTCCCGGTGTCACCGGGCTTCCGCATCGCCCCGTTGCGGGCAAATTCCTTGCCGTCAGTCGTGGCGCTGAAGTCCACCCAGATCTCGTTGCTGTCGATGGTGCCCTGCGAGAAGTGGTGCCCTACCGCCAGCGTGCGCACCACCACCTCCACCAGGTACTCCTTGCCTGGCTCCAGCTCAGGCAAGGTGGGACGGATCGGCCCCAGCAGCTCGCCATCGATTGCATTGCCTCTTTTCAGGGCGAACAGGTCGATACGCAGCTTCTTGTTGCGCAAATGTTCGGCTTGCTTCGCAACGACCCCCGCAAATTCACCGGCCCTGTCCTCGTAACGCTTCTCGCGGGCGACCAGGGCGGGCAAGCCGGTGTTGGCACCCAGAAACAGATGATTATGCACCTTGCGCTCACCATTGCCCTCGAAGTCTTTCGCGCCAAAATCAGCGGAAGGCTTGAGCGGCATGTGGCAGGCCGCACAGTTCTCCTTGGCCAGCTCGGGATAATAAAAAGCCCGCGCGCCATGCCCGGAAACACCCGAAAGCAGGTAGGAATCGTAGTGATTCTGCCCCCGTGTGAACTCCTGGTAGTGGTTCAGGGCCAGGGGCAGCGACACCTTGTGGCAGGTGGAGCAGAACTCTGCCGTTTTGTGAATCGGTTTCAGGAAGGTCTTCTTGTGGAAATCGGGTTTGGCTAAAACCAGCTGGTTGTTGATCCACTGCAGCAGCGGATTGTCATGGAAGGCGAAGGGATAGTGGAGCGGCTCCTCAAGCGTGTAAGCGCCGTTGCCCACTGTGCTGTTGACATGGGTCATGGCATGGCAGACTGTGCAGGTGATGCCGGCGTGGGCGGTGGGGTGGCTCACATCATCAAACTTCGGGTCGTCAAAGGCGCCCGAGAAAAACGGCACCGGGTCATGGCAGCCGGCGCACCAGCGCGAGGCCTGCACATTCCCGTCACGCTCCAGTGCTACCTTGCGCGTCTCGCGCACGCTGAACAGATAGGGAGGGTTGTTGAACGAACTGAAATGATGCGATGAGTGCAGCCAGTCCTTGTAAACATCCTGATGGCATTTCAGACAATAATCGTCAGCCATCAGCACATGCGCGGGTATGAAGTTGCCCGTGGCGGTACGCGCCTCGCTGGGGAAGAAATACTGGGCTCCCGCCGCCGGGCCCTCACTGTTCCACTTCCTTGGATCCTGAGCATGCAACAGAGCCATCAGCGCAGTGAAAACCAGCGTCGATCCGGCGATCCAGCGCCCCCAGCTCCAGCGGATGCGTGGGCCGGCGCGCCGGTGCCCCACATACACCCAGACCCCCAGGGCGGGTGCCAGCAGGTGCAAACCATAGACCAACCAGCGGCTGGTGCCTGTGGGGATCTGGAACAGCCCCTTGATCTGCACCAGGGCAACGCCGGTCAGCACGGTCGCCAGGCCCAGAAAGAAAACGATGATACCCAGGCGGATGGCCACCCGGTTGGGCCGGTTGCGCGAGGTGACCCAGTGGTAGGCGCCAAACCAGACGAAGGGCAGGCCCAGGAGCAACCCCACGCCAATATGGACCAGATAAATCCAGTGGGTGAAAGCCGTTGTGAGCACCTGATCGCGCACCGATTCCAGGACACGGATGGCGGTCAGGTAAAAACCGCTGGCTGACAGGATCGCAAAAGCCGCAAAAATCACGGCTAGGAGTATTTTCAAGCCGTTCCCCAAAGCGGGAACATACCGGAAGGGCTTCCGGGTGACGGGGCCTGATGGGCTGGCAGGGGTGCCGGAACCTGACATCAAAACCTCCACCCAGTCACAACCGGGTCATTCTGAAACGGGGGCCACCCAGCAGCCCAGACAACAACGCAAGCAAGCCCCGCACGGGGTCGCCTCATACAGGTTACCGGCAGGCACTGGCCAAACGCAACCAGACGGGCTTCGCGCAGCCACTGCCGGCTCCTGCTGAATCCGGTCCCCTTCTATACGATAGCAAGGGTGCACGGGTTGGGTATCTCCCCCGAGCAAGCTTTTTACCCGTTTCCATCTGTTTCTTCGTGCTGCTGGAGGTCCAGACCATGCCACGCTTCTGGGCAGCATGCTGCCAAACCGACCTGCCCAACCCCACCACCCGTGCGGAACTCCCCCGCCGGATCGGCCATGCCCTGACGCTCATCGAGCAGGCCGTGGTGGGCTACCGCCCTTTTGGCGATGTGCGCCTGCTGGTTTTCCCCGAATTTTTCCACGCCGCGCCCATCTACCCCGAGGTGGGGCAATTGCTCGCGCAACTGGCAGTGGAGCTGACGGACGATCTGCTCGAACCCTACCTGAAAAAGGCCAAAGAGCACCGCATTTACATCCAGACCGGCACTTTTCTCGAAAAACATCCCCGGTGGCCGGGCCATGTTTTCAACACCACCTGCCTGATCGGCCCCGAAGGTGTGCTCTATCGCTACCGCAAGGTGAACCCCTGGCTGCCCTGGGAAGTCCACACCAGCCCGCACGACCTGCTCGACCAAGGCTATGACGAGCCACTTTTTCCGGTGGCTGACACCGAAATAGGCAAGTTGGGCTGCGCCATCTGCTACGACTGGCTATTTCCCGAGGCCATCCGGCAGTTGGCGGTGAACGGTGCCGAAATCCTCATCCGTGTCTCCGCCTACATGGACCCCTGGGGTGCCACCCAGCCCATGGATTGGTGGACGGTGGTCAACCGCTGCCGGGCCCTCGAAAACATTGCCTATGTTGTGGCCGCCAACCAGGGCGCCAGCCTCAGCCACTACCCACCCTTTTCCTGGCCTGGCGGCAGCATGGTGGTCGATTACGATGGGCGAATCGTTTCCCAGGCCGACCCCGGCCCGGGTGACAAGGTGGTGGTGGCCCCGGTCGATATCGGTGCCCTGCGCCACGAGCGTGGCCGTCGCCAGGGCCACCAGATGCTTGAGCATATGCGGCTGAGTGCCTGCCCACCCAAACGCTGGGCGGATGGCAAGAATCCCTGGGAAGGAAGAAAGCACCAATGACCAAGGAACTGAATTTCAAGCAGGAACTGACCGCCTGCTTTGGCAAACCTGTTGCGGAAAATCCCACCCAGGCGATGGTGGAGGCTGCCTACATCCACCATAACCTCGCCTGGCGCTATCTCACGGTGGAGGTTGATCCCGCCGATCTGGCGGATGCGGTGCGTGGCGCCCGGGCTATGGGCTTCCGCGGCTTCAACTGCACCATCCCGCACAAGGTCGCGGTGATCCAGCACCTCGACAGCCTGGGTGAATCCGCCAGCCTGATGGGCGCCGTCAACTGCGTGGTCCGTCGGGGTGACAGGCTCATCGGCGAAAACACCGACGGCCTGGGCTTTGTGCAGTCGCTGCGCACCCTCACCGATCCCAAAGGCAAACGGGTGCTGATGCTGGGTGCGGGCGGAGCCGCCCGGGCCATCGGCGTCGAACTGGCCCTCGCCGGTGCCAGCCACATCACCCTGGTGAATCGCTCCGCCGAGCGCGGCAACGCCTTGGCAACGCTGCTGCGCGACAAGGCGAAAATCGCCTGCGATCTGGTGCTGGGCACCGCCGACGCCAAAATTCCCGAAGGCACCGATGTGGTCATCAACGCCACTTCCATCGGCCTTTACCCCGATGTCAACGCCCGTCTGCCGCTCGACACCGCCGGCCTCAAGCCCGGCATGGTAGTGGCTGATGTCATCCCCAACCCGCCTGCCACCCGCCTGGTGCGCGAAGCCCGCGCAAAAGGCTGCATGGTCATCGATGGCCTCGGCATGCTGGTCAACCAGGGCGTCATTGGCATCAGGCACTGGTCCGGTATCGACCCGGACCCCGCCGTCATGCGCAAGGCCCTGGAGGATGTTTTCGGCGTGTCATAAAAGGACAACCGGGCCAGTTCCCGGAGCCACCAGCCCGAAATGCCAGGACGCATCCGGGGCAGACAATCGTTGCCACCCGGAGTTGCACCCGTTT
>QWOS01000053.1 GCA_003669555.1 Planctomycetota bacterium | reverse complement strand
CGTACGCGCCAGAGCCATCAGGACCATTGCCGTGTCGTCGGTGTCTGGATAAAAACCGTTGGCATATTCAAAATACCAGCCTCCCGGTTCGATGCCAGAAACACGGTCGCACCAGTCACCTTTTCGGCGGCATTCATGACTTAGTAGCCATTCACCTGCCGCATCAATGGCCTGATCACCGGCTTTCAGCCCGGCTTCTGCTAATGCGTTGAGTGAAAGAGCTGTGTCCCAAACTGGCGAAAGGCAGGGTTGAAGCCACAGGGTTTGCCCATCGGTCAGCTTCAGATCCTCAAGTTGTTTCAAAGCCCAGACCATCTCGTTGCTGTCCCGGCGCACCCCCAGACATTCCAGAGCCAGGACGGTGTAAACCATGGGGGGGAAAATCGCGCCGAGGCCATCGCTCTGCTGGAAACGCAAACGCATCCAGGTGATAGCTCGATTCAGAGCCAGGTTGCGGATACCTGTCGCCTTTAGAATTGGTTCTGCCCGCTTGTATGTCGCATCAATACCTAAAAAAAAGTTGGTCCAGCTTAGCCAGCCGGGAGTTGGTCGTGCTGGCCAGTGCCGCTCATGGGGATCTTCAAGAAACAACTCCCGGATTCCTTGTTCGGTTCTCGGAAAGGAGACTGGTTTACATGCAGAAACGATTGACAGGGGCACCACAATGGTACGAGTCCAACTGGACATTTCTCCCAAATGAACTGGGAACCAGCGTGGCAAAAGAAGTATTTCGGGCGGGACGCTGGGACAGTTTTCGTAGCTTACCTGCCCTAAAAGTGCGAGGTAGAATCGGGTAAAGCTGTTGCAGGCCCGAGCCCCGCCCAGCCCTAGAATCACCTCGCAACTTTCCCGCATAAAGGGCTCGTCAGGTAGAGTGCCAGTTAATTTCAAGGCAAAATAGGCTTTTACGGAGGCGCTCACGTCGGGCTTACCACCCGGGTAAATAGCCCATCCCCCTCCATCCAATACCTGATCCGCAATTGATCTGGCGACCTTTCGACAATCGCCCTCTTGTACCCGGCCCAGAAAAGCCATCAGCAATAGATATTCAGACTCCAGAATGGTATCGCCTTCCAGTTCAGCCACCCAATGGCCATCAGGCTTTTGGGCGAACAGAAGCCAGTCAGCGGCTTTTTCGGCCGCCCGATACGCAAAAGCACTCGCCCCACCAAATGAGGCATGAGTTGATACAGGGCATACCTGCTGCTGGGCTGGTCGGATCACCGACACGGGCATCCCTTCCCTTGTGAGCGAAATCACCGGATGCCATTTTCCTTGGTCCAATTTATCCGGTGCTTTTAACCTAGGAAAAATCCCCCTGTTTGAACAAGGTGAAACCCGCAAGTACGGAAGACTGTTTTAATTCGAGCGGTAGTTTTGGTTAAGTTTGGAGGGCTGGGATAAGTTTGATGACAATTTGATATGCCCACCAGCCTGTAACCAGGCGACAGCGTCGGTCAGGGATTCCGTGGCTGGACGAATTTTTATCCCTAGTTCCTCCAGGCTTGGGCCTGAATCAAAGCTCATACGCCTACGGGCCAGAAGAACCCCGGTCAGAGTCGCGGCAGGTTCGTGCCGCGTCCAGGTATCGGCGATGGTCTCCTCAATTAGAGCGGCCAGCAGGGCGACGGGCCAAGGTATGGTAAATCTTGGGCCGGGCAAGCCGGTTATCCCCGCCAGCGTCGAGAAAAGCTGGCGGATTGTCAGGTTTTCACCACCCAGCAAGTAACGCCTGCCTGGGATCCCGTGATGCAAGGCTTTCTCCATGGCTCTGGCAGCATCTCGTACATCCACCAGGTTCACTTCGGCTGCGATCACCTCCCGGCGTTTTCCCTGGCAGAAATCGACAATCAGTCTACCAGGTGGCGTGGATCCCGGATCGCCTGGGCCAACAGGCAATGTGGGGTTAACCACCACCACAGGATGCCCTGCCTTACCAAGGCCCAACGCAAAAACTTCCGCCCTGTGCTTGCTGCGACAGTAGGGACCCACGACCTCGTCAGCGGGGACTACCTGGTCGGCGCCAATAGAGCCACTTTGCCGGACCCGGGTGAGAATGCTTTCGGTGCTGCAGTGAAGGACCCTAGCCTTGTTGCGTAGGGCACCCTCCAGCACATGACGAGTCCCAACATGGTTGACCCTTAGAAAGTCACTCTTTGGATGAGTCCAAAGGCGCGGGTTAGCCGCCAGATGGTATACATCGGTACAGCCATCTAGAGCCGATTCCGTAGCGTAACGGTGTCGGATATCGGCCCGCCGAATCTGCACGATGCCACTTTCAACTAGATCGTTGATACGATCAATACGGACGGAGGGATGTTCCAGCACCGCTACTTTCCCGGATCGTGCCAGATGGCGAACCAGATGGCTACCGATAAAGCCGGCACCGCCAGTGACCAGCACCCGTGGATTCATAGACTTGAGGTCCCTTGGTTGGAGGTTCAGGCCGCGAGACGCTTGGCGATTTCCTGGGGGCGTACGCGCAGGATTTCAGCCATCACGGCGCGAACCTGGCGAAAACCAGTCTTCACTTCAAATCCCGAGGCCCGGCCATAGGATTTACTCCCAAGGACATACCAGCCAGGTTCTTCTCCGGAAGGGCCCGGTGAGAGATCCTGCTCACGGGATTCTATACCGGTGGGAGGAAGATCCAGTGTAGTTTCCCAGGGCATACGCAACTCTCGATTCAAAAGGCGTGAGGGTTGGTAACCACAAAGGCTCAGAATCCGGTCAACGTCCCAGCTTAATTCCTTGCCATTTACCAGTGCGGTTACTTTCACAGGTTTGTCTTGTCCCTCATTTTCTAGCCGATCCACCCAGGCACCATGGTGGAACTCCACATTTCCCTCTCCCCGGCTGGCGATATGGTTGGCGGAAGCAGCCAGGGCATCCCGACCTTTCAGGGGATCCTGTGGAATCCGTCGTACCGGGAGTGAACCGCTGCCCCGAGCGAGCCAGACGATCCAGGTGGCCTCGTTTTCCTTGGCCATTGCCACCAGTTGGTTCACCGCAGTTGCTGCAGAAATTCCGGCCCCAACCACCAGGACCGTACGATTGGCATATTTTTTTTTGTCAGCCCCCATGATGTCCTCCACCATGTAACTGATCCGATCCCGGCATGATGCCTCGCCAGGTACGGGAAGACCAGACATGCCAAAAGGGCGTGGAGTAGATAGCACCCCAGTACAATCGATCACAGCGTTCGCAAGGCAGTGACGCTCTTTGTTATCGGGCCCGCGCGTAAAGATTCGGAATGGGCCAAGCGGTTCTTTCGGTTTGCGCGGATCCTCACGCAGACGGTTGTCGCGGCCCGCTGCAATCGCTTCGACACTTTTCTGGAGCTTTCCAAGGAGCAAAGGAGTCTCCAGAAGTAGTGACAAGTATCCATCGCGCCACGATCGGCCAGTGGCCAATTCATCAAGTGGAGACATGAACTCCTCAACACCTGCTTTGTGAAGCTCCTCCAGTCCGATTTCGGACACCAAGGTTCGGAGTGGGGCATGTGTCTGAAGATGGCCCCATCGGTTGAGGTGTTCGCCTGCCTGACCACGCTCCAGCCAGATGAAGTCAATTTTCAGACGCGCCGCAACTAGCGCGGCTTCAAGCCCCACCGGGCCTGCTCCAAGAATTGCCAGCGTGGCGCGCTGTTCATCTGCCATGTCATTCTCTCCTGATACCGTAAATCATGCCGGACAAAGGATCTCCCCCTTGCCCAAGCTTGCAAGATCGCCCGCGTGACGGTGCATCTGAGGCCAAGGTTGCCGGGTCAGGCCTGGAATACCTGCCTTGGTTACCATTCTTTGCAGGTGTCGGAAATACAATTCAGGGAAAACTGAATCCAGAGGGCCGGCCGGGGCGAAAGTGCACAAGAGTTCCGGCGTATAGTGTGGGAGCAGAATGCTACCCCTCCGCATCGCAGCTCCTGGTCTGACACCACAGGTTCCAAGCACAATCAGGGTTCCGGCAAGCAGGTTGATACCTGGAAAGTTTCCCACATCGCCACCGATGACTATGAGGCCACGCCTAAGCGTTGCGCCTACCTCGTTCCCCGCGTTCCCAGATACCAGGATTTCCCCACCGCGCATGCCGCGATTGGCACCAAGGTAGGCAGAGCCCACAGAATTACCAGCATTTCCAGCGACAATGATCTGGCCACCGTGCATTTCAGCGCCTAGCCAATCGTCAGCATCGCCTTCAACTCGTAGCAATCCGCCGCGCATGTCAGCCCCGGCATGCATACCAACAGGACTCTCCACACGCAGCGTCCCGGCAGTCATACCGCATCCCAGATGTTTTACTCGTGAACAGTCACCGCGCACCACCACATCCCCATCGGAAGCATTGCCAATGATGTCGAAATAATCACCAAGCCGTGCGGAGATATTTCCATGCCACACCGGGAGATTGCTGATAGACCAGGCATCCAGCGAAGCCATGGTGTCAGGGCGGATGCAGTCAGCTTCCAGGGGAATGGGGTGTGAATCCCTTCGGTTGAGGATCAGCATGGGATAGTTTCCGCGCCGATTTGCCCTATAAGGCCTCGCAGTTGAATGAGAAATGGCCCAAGTTTGCCCCCGTAGTTGCCAGCACTAATCCGGACCACGCCCGGCCTTGCCGCTGCATGCAAGCCAACTCGCATCGAAACCTCCACCGACGCAAGATCGAGGCCATCGATCACCAGCTCGTACGACGCTTGGCATTGAGGGTGCAGCTCTGTTTTCACCTGGCTACGAATTGAAGGGCAATACTGGGCGTTGGTGCTCGCCTTCAGCTTGGGATAACGGCTACCCACCTTGCTGCCTGCCCTGACAATCCCGTGCGCGAAAGGCAGGATCACGCCAGGAACCAGTGCAATGGCTGCAACGGCAGCCTCCGCGGCCTCGAGAGCGGCGGCCCGGGTCTTGCCCTGGATGATAAGATTCCCGCCCGCCACCCCTTTACCCGTGCCAAAAATTTCTTCGATGACAAATTCGCCATCCATTACCGGAACACGCCAGTAGCGTTTGCCATCCAGCAGTTTGCTGATTTGCCAGCCATCTCCGAAGAAACGGATTTTGCTCCCAACCTGCAGGCATTTGGCGGGGTCAATCGGCAATCCATTATAAGCCGAGGTGGTCGGGCAGGGGAGGATTCCCTGGCCTATACGGGCTACCAAAGATTGCTCAAGGGCTGGGCGTGAAAAACCAAAAAAAAGAAGGCTGGCACCAGGCCTCCCGTCCGGGGTTTCCGCCGGGGTGAGCAGACGGTCAATGCCAGCTTCTGCATCGCACCCAATCACGGAACTGGCATGTCCGGTGGAGGCCATCGCCGCCGATTGGACCAGGGACAAAGTCTCAGCGGTAAGGATCACACGCGCACAGGCCAGTGGGGAGGCCTCAGCGTAAGTGTCCTCCACTTCAACCCCATTCAGGGTGAGGATATTTGGCGTATTTGCCATTTCTTTCCAGAAAAACCAAGGAGCCGGCCGGGCAGAACAAGCCGGACCGGCCCCAATTGAAGCGGTCAGCAAGGAGACGATCCCCTCTCTGAGTAATCAGATGAAGGTAGTTTTCCCAGGCATTGCCACGGGGGGAGTAGGCAGTTTCTGGTCATTCAGTGTCAGATTTGCCGGTGCCAAGCCCTCCTTGGAATTGGTTGCCTGGTCCCAGGTAATACGCTTCCCGGTGTAGGTCACCATTCGGCCAAGAATTGCCACCAAGGTGCTCCGGGTCATCCATTCTCCGTCATTGATAGGCTTGCCAGCGCGGATACTGGCGAACAGCTCATTGTGCTCGCTTTGGTACATGTCAATCTCTGAGCCATCGCGCCGGTAATTCCAAGCCTCGGGGCCTGTGATCAGATGTTTCATCACATTGCAGTGGCCCTTGCTGCCCTGGAAATAGTCATTTACATCGCTGTAGCACCCGTCTTGCTGGCGGCAAAAACTGAAGATCTTGGCCCCGCTCTTGAACTCATACACCACCGCATGATGATCAAAAATATGCCCGAAATCAGTCCCGGTTCGCACTTGACGACCTCCCAGCCCATAGGCTGCTATGGGTGCCTCGTCTTTCAACGCCCAAATGCACTTGTCAAGGCTGTGGATATGCTGTTCCACATTATGATCGCCGGAAAGCCACCCATAGTAGTACCAGTTGCGTAGCTGGTATTCCATGTCATTCCAGTCAGGCTGGCGCTTTTTCATCCAAAGGCTGCCCACATTGTAGTTGGTGTGCAGCGTGTGCAATTCGCCCAAGGCGCCATCATGGATTCGTTTCATGGTTTCCCGTTTGGGACGGTCATACCGCCAGCACAGGCCCGATACCACTGCCAGATTTTTTTCCTTGGCAAGGCGGCATGCCTCCAGAACCTTCCGGCAACCGGGGGCATCAACCGCAACGGGCTTTTCGGCAAAAACATGTTTGCCAGCAGCTATTGCGGCCTCGATGTGGGCTGGACGGAAACCAGGGGGGCTGGCTAGCAGTACCACATCAATTCCACTATTAATGACTTTTTGATAAGCGTCGAAGCCAGTAAAGCAATTTTCTGGGGAAACTTTGATACGGCTGGCAATTTCACCATCGGCCTTCAATTGGGCCAAGCTACCCTGCAACCGGTCGGGAAACATGTCACCCACAGCCACCAATTCAACTTCTTTATCGGCGCGGAGCGCCTGACTGGCGGCCCCGGTCCCGCGACCCCCACAGCCCACAAGGCCCACCTTCAGGGTGGAGGCATTACTGGCGTGTACGCCACCGGAAATCATTGAGAAAGCTGCCAGCCCTGCACTATTTTTCAGGAAATTTCTGCGGGCGTTGATACGGCGATCGGCCATGATAGATAACCTCGGTTTTAAGGGTCCAGCACTGTTCCAGCGGTGGGAGAAGCGGTGACTCCACCGGTTCATGACACCACTATATCCGGGGCCAAAGCCATTTCCCAGCATTTTTTGCCTGACTGGCCAACTCCCGCCAGCCGGGCTTGCCAGCCAGGGAGATCCAGCGATTCCAGACACTGTTACGGGCGCTGTCCACTTCCTTTCTCAAAGCGGGGAGCAATTCTTCCTGAAGATTCCATGCAACGCCGTCAACCACCGCTACAGGAACAACACCTCGGCAAGTTATTACCAAGCCATTCTGTTTTTCCGAATCTAGTAGTTTTTTTGTTTCACCAACTGCCATGAATATCGATATTTCCTTCGGCCTGGAACCATTTTTCCAGACATAAGGAGGCTGCCATTCCCGGGTGGGATGTAGCAAATCAACATGGCTGAGAGCAACCAGACAGGGCACACCGGGGCGTTTGCATTTGCCCAATTCCATCATCCATTTCCGCAATAGTTCCAGGTCTGAACCTCGAGCGGCTGTTTTTGCGTGCCAAACCAGAACGACCAAATCAGCGGTTGCAAGAATTTTTGCAACCGCATCGATAATGGTACCAGCATGTTTGGGAGTTGTGGCAATGCTTGCTTCAAAAGCAGGCGAATCCAGCCAATCAACCTTGTAATGGGAAGGAAAATGAGGCCGCAGCTCATTCAACAAAGTGGATTTACCAGCCCCCGACTGGCCTGTGAATATGATCCGAAGGCTGGGAGCCGATCCCGTCGGACCGGGGAAGCCGGATTTCGGTTCAGGATCTGCCATTCCGGCGAAGGAATGAGCATGTAATCCTGATAAACCCGCAGAGGCGTGGCGAACCAATGTCGCGCCGGCCACATTTTCCACCTTTCGCTTGATTCCAGTCACCACCTTTTCCCGAAGGTTTTTCCACCAATCAAAAATACCGTTAGCAATCATGGGTTCTTCGGGCGCGGGTGCTGTATCCGGATTCAAACCTGCCCAATTGGCGGCAGCCAGCCAATCTCCCAATCGCAGGTGTAAGCTGCCCGGAATCCTGTCGCGCAGGACGGTTTCCAGACCACCGGCCTGGGAATGAGCCCAAGATAGAATTTCCCGGGGCGTGAGATGATCCCAGCCCTCATTGGCCTGATGCCCTTCGGCCTTGCGGACCACCTGGTCAATTTCCACCATTGTTTCCATCCAGGCTCCTGCATCAGCCCCTGGCAGGGTGCCATCCGCAAGGTGCTCTTCCAGCCAATGTTCGCAGGCCAATTGGCCACGCTGGCTGCGTTCATCGGATCCATCAGGCTTCTTTTTGGGAATCATTTGCCAGATTTTTCGCGCCGCACGCAAAAGCAGGAAAAGTCCCAAACCGATCATGATAAGGCAAGCGAGGAGCCAGACGATATGGTTGGCCCCCATGAAAAAAAAACCAAGGATGCTGATGCCCAGCCAGGGCACCAGGGAAAGAGTTCCTGCCAGCAAAATGGAGAGCCATGGAATTGTTATCTTGCTCCGTATGGTATTGTTGGAGGGTTGTGGATGGGATTCCAGCCAAATATCGGCTCCAGCCCGCAGGCGACGCCCACGCAACTCCAGCAAGGCATCAACCACCACCAGCAATAAACGCCGTGAGATATCTTCACGGACCCGGTTACCTGCACTCTGTGTGATACGGTCCGGTCCGAGAATTGTGATCGTCCACCGAGCCAAGGCTTCCCATGGGGCCAAGAGCAGTCCCGGAATCCATGCCAGGGGCGCCAATTTCCATACCCACCGCCATGCCCGCCAACCTTGTCGCCAATCACCCAGCGGGATATCCAGCATGGGGCCAGCCAGTTGCCGCACTTCGGCATCGAGTCGGCTTTGAGCCACTCGCGCTGCTGCCGCACATTCCGCCAGAGTGAGATCGCGCCAGGAGGGTAGGGATGGTCCGTCTGTTTTTTTTTCAGATAATGGAGCGTGAAATAGTATGGATTCAAGCGATTTCCAATGAGCAGACCGACTTGCAGGATCCTGAAGTGAATCCAGGGGCAAATCCCGAACCCAGTCTGCCAGGGTTTTCCAGATGGCTGCCTCTTCTGCCAGCAAATGGTTGGGGGGAGTCGAGGGAAGTGCCAAACCGGTTCCCCGGGTTCGAAGTACCCAAGCCAAGGCCAGACTGCCTGCGAACACCGCTGCCAGATTGACCCATCCGGACCAGGTCATGTAGCCGGTTTGGTTGAGGGCGATCACGCCAGATATGGCCAGGCCTGCCCAACCCGATAGAGTCAGTAGGGCCCCCAGGATTACTCGCCAGGGCTCAAGGCGCGTGCGCTTTTTCATGCATGTTTTCCTGTGGTCCCTGTTCTCCACAGTCTACCGGCTTCTGTCAGGTACTCCTGATAGTGTTGCATGATTTCTTTCCGGTCAGGGTACTGTCCGAGCTTTCGTCTGGCGCAGTACCAGGTGTAGGCTTCTCCTAAAGCCCGGGTGGAGGCGTAAGCCAATCCGGCGCCTGCCAATCCGCCAGCCAGGCTCCCAACGAAGGGAATACATTTCACAAGGCTGACTGCGGTGCGGCGTGCCAGGGCTCCAGCTGTTACTCCTGCAAGAATTTCCAAAAGGCGACGACCATCATCCGGCAAACCATGGGCTTGGCCCAGGTCATGGAGCATTTTCAACTGGATTCCAGTGACCCCTGCCAAATCCGCACCAGGAATCGGCAAACCCCCGCTAGTAGCCGCAAGTTGCGCACTCCGTTGGACAATTTGGCGGACCCGGGTTGGCAGATTGCTATTTTGCCCGGACACGTGAGGTAAACTGGAAAGGGTCTGGCCATAGGCTTGGGGTAGCAGTTCCAAAATAGCGGTGCGCAGGGCGGAGTTTCCATAATCCACCGGATTCCAGCCATCTCCTTCCGGAGTGAAGTCCACCAGCACTATGCGGTTTGGCAAATGATGCCACATGGCTGTGTGGCGTTGGACCGCCTCGCTCAAGCGCTCTGCTCCGGTAAAACCAGCCCAGGGAGGGAGTTGGCTGAAGGGATAGGGAAGGGGATGCGTGGCCCTGGGATAAGCTTCATGGGGGCAGGTAAGAGCCAGCAGGACTGGCAGCTTCGGTTTGGCTTCCCGGGCAAGTTGGGCAATGGCTATGACACT
>QWOS01000119.1 GCA_003669555.1 Planctomycetota bacterium | reverse complement strand
TGGTGAGAGTGGTCGACGACAGGGCGCGGCTATCACTGGTGGAAACCTCAATTGGCTCACCAAAACGCACCACCACCCGCTTGTCACCGCGCACCGAGGGATAAACCGCCCCCAGTGCGTCTTCCTCCAGCTTGTCGAGCGTCTCGGCCAGGCGTTCCCGGGTGGGATGCTCACCCAGGTAATTGACCGGGTAGCTGTAGAGCTGGGTGACAAAAAACAGGTTGTCCATGTCTTTGTCCATGGCCTCGCAAGCCTGGACGGTTGGCAGGTCGCTGATCTGGTTCGCGCTTTCCCGGCGCAGGGCAATAATGTGCCGCCGCAGGTTTTTGACACGATCAGGTGTGTCACTTCCAGTCGATTTCAGGCCGTATCGGGCCTCCATCCGCTCCAGCAGATGGCCCGCCAGCCCCCGAATGCGCCCCGGCAGATCACCACCACGAACCTCCCCCAAATGCTCCAGCTCTTTCAGCCCCAATAGCCCATGGCCCACCTGACGCACCCGGTCCAGCAACGGCAGATCGGTCCGGGGCCGCCACAGGAGATACTGCTCCAGGGTACGGATGGTTTTCAGCAGGCTGGGGGTGGGGTCACGCACATACCAGCGCTTGATGGCCGTGGGCAGGATGACCATGGGACGGGTAGATTTTCGCGCAGCCATCAGGGCAATGGAAGCCGCCCCCTCACGGAGAGGGGTGACACGGTCGTTGGTGTGGTAAATATCCCCCTCGGGGAAAATCACCAGCGGCTGGCGCCGATATCGCAAAATATCTACAGCAGTCTTCAGTGCCTGGAGGTCGGTCCCTTCCCGGTTGATACTGAAGCAGCCGCAGTGCTGCAATGACATGCGTTCCACCCAGGAACTTTGGGCAAAGACTTGCCAGGCGGTCATGGTATAGAAGGCTAGACGCAGCCGATGAGTCGCCTCAAACAGGCAGTAGGAATCCCAGTGGAAAGAGTGGTTGGGGGCGATCAGCACCCCCTTGTCGGCTGCCACCGCCGCAGCCAGGTGGCTCAGCCCCTGAACTTCTATCTGCTTCATGCGCTGCTTGCGCAATTCATGCAGCCTGTGCCAACGCATCATGGAAAACCACCACCCAGTGAGGTGAGGTGGCCAATGGCGGACAGGAACTCCATACGGCTGGGTGTTCACGATGCCTATGATAGCCTATTGGCACGGTCAGGATCAGAACCGGGGGGTTTTTTCCGACCGGCCTGGCTAAAGCCGCCTGCCAGCCAGCCCGATTGACAAGCAGACCACTCATCGGGCAGCATCCATCTGCGGCACTGCCCAGATGCACTGAACAGGCCGATGGAACAAACCATGCCCCCCAGTTACGACATCCAGCGCAGCTGGGAAGAAAACTGCCTGCATGGCCCCCGGCTTGACGCTTCGCCGCCCCTCGTTCCGGCAACCCCCATGAAACAGTTTCTGGGCCTGCCGGTGCGTAGTCGCCTGGGTATTGCTGCCGGTTTGTTGCTGAACAGCCGGTGGATTGGCCCCTACGCCCGGCTCGGGTTTGACCTGCTCACCTACAAAACCGTCCGCTCCGCCGCCCGTCCCTGCCACCCTCTCCCCAACTGGGTCTTTGTCGACGATGTCTCCCCACCGGACGGACCGGTGGTGGTTCGGACCATGCCGGCTGATCCGGCCCAGGCCAGCTCCTCGGTCTGTTTCGGCATGCCTTCCATCGCCCCCGGTGAGTGGCGGCCCGATGTGCGTCGGGCCCGCCAGTCTCTGGAAAGCGGTCAGTTGCTGATTGTTTCTGTGGTGGGTACACCCGGGGCCGACCCCTCACTGGAGGCCCTGGCCGACGATTTCGCCCACTGTGCCGCCTGGGCCGCTGCAGCGGGTGCCCAGGTGGTAGAGGCCAACCTCTCCTGCCCCAATGTCTGTTCCGCCGAGGGAACCCTCTACCACGACCACCAGGCCAGCCGCCTGGTGGCCGAACGGATCCGCGCGGCCATCGGCCCTGTCCCGCTACTGCTGAAGGTTGGCACCTTCGCCTCACCCCTGGCTCTGCGTGGCTTCCTCCAGACGGTGGACGGCCTCGCCAGCGGTGTGACCCTGGTGAATTGCATCAGCCGGCCGGTGCTGCGGGCTGATGGGCAAGCCGCGTTTGGCGAGGCCTTCCGGATGGCGGGGGTGATGGGCCGGGCCATCCACCAGCCTGCCGTGGCGGCGGTGCGCGCTGCCCGCCATTGCGTGGAGTCAGACCGCCTGGGCCTGGCGATTGCCGCAGTGGGTGGTGTGGCCGGGGTGGAGGATATCGCGGATTTTTTCCAGGCAGGGGCCGATGCAGTGCTGTGCGGTTCGGCACCCATGTACATGCCCAACCTGGCTATCGAAGCCAAGATGGCCAGGCCCGACTGGTAGGGCAAGAAGGTTTGACGGAATCAATAATCGCCAACCACCTCGCCTCCCGCGCGCGTGCCCAATGACCGCCAGGTCGCCAATGCGACCGACTGATTCATAAAACGCACCGAACCATCCATCAGCAACACATTGACGCCGTTGCTGTGGTAACTGCGGCTGGTGATGGCCGCATACGAGGGCTTGCTGGCATGCGACCCTTCCACCTGGGTGAGCAGATCGATGTCGACCGTCTGGCCATTGCTGACAAAAGGCACACGGGTATTGGGGGGGAAGACGAAGGAAAACCCGGTCTGGTGGCACGGTGAATCGGTCCACTCGGTGTGGCCCACCTCGCCCCGGTAAGAACCCGTGGCAGCCAGCATGGCCACAGCAGCCGGGTCAGCCGGAAACGGTTGATTCAGCGTGGTGGGGGAAGAACTGTTCCGCACATAAGGCTGATAAGCCTTCACCTCGGCAAAACCGATGGTGTTGCTCATTCCGTCAAGAAAATCGCCCGGACGGGTTTGCAGGTTGACCGGGATGGCCCCGTCCCCACCCTGTCCGTTGGCGGCAGACCAGATGAACCAGGTACCGAAATTGGCCCCATAATTCAGCGGGTAGGTGATTTTGCCAGCCCCCTGGTCGCGCGGCTTGTCGGCGATCTCGCTTGGGCAGATGTAGATGGCAATCCGCTGGCCAATCACCTGGAGCTGGGTGGCCGGCATGGCATTCAGGTCGATCTGGGCATACAGGTTGCCCTGCTCGATGAAGGGGAGCAGGCGCGCCTGGACCGAATACACATCATTGGCCACAGCACCCACCGGATAGGTCCCTGCGGAGGGGTATTTTTCAGCAACACTCTGGTAGTTGTGCAGCGCCAGGCCGATCTGCTTCAGGTTGTTGGCGCACTTCATGCGGCTGGCGGCCTCGCGGACCTTCTGGACGGCCGGCACCAGCAAGCCCACCAGGATGGCAATGATGGCAATCACCACCAGTAGTTCGATGAGTGTGAAAGCCCGCCGACGGCTGGTCATGGGAAACCCCTCCAAAGCCATAAGTCGCCAACATTAAAATAGACCGTTTGGGGGCATTGGTCAAGGAGCACTGCTGGTGCGACCGGATTCCAGGAGTTCGGGGCGAATCCTGTCGGGCATTTGGCCAAACCGCTCCCACCAGCAGGAAAATGCCGAGAAATCATATTCCCTGTCGGGGCAGGATACTTTTACCACAGTTTTTCTGGTTATTTTTCATCCATTAGATCCCTTTTGGGGTTGCCAGCCATGTCCGTATCAGGTAAGCGGCGACAGTTCGAAGTAGCGCATCGGGTTGGATCTGCCGTGTTGAACGGCACCAGGGCAAAAGCAGCATGACATCCACATGGGCAGCATTGGCGCGCCGCAATGCCACGGTGATGCTCTGGCTGCTTGTGGCCGGGTTGTCGCATGGCTACCAGGCGCCGCCCGATCTGCCTGCGGATGAACCGCCACCCAAGGAGGAAAAAACCTCCTCCGGAACGGCAGAACAGCCACCCGTGCCTGGTACCATCTTCGAGCACGAAACAACCGACCCGGATTCCAACGCGGATCCCTACTTCGAGCATCATCTGCCAGGCCTGTTGCCCACCGAGCGATTCAGAAAAGAGTATGTCGACCCCATTTGGGGTATCCTGGATTTTCGCGTTTTCCCGGTTGGCCAGCGCATCGCCTCCAACGGCGTTGAATTTGACCCGCTGTTCTTGCTTGATCTTAATTTCAATGTCATGCTCTGGCGCAAAAAACGCATCTACCAGTTTGCCAACCTCGATTTCTGGGGGCAGAAGGCCGCTCCCGGGATCACCAACAGCAAGCAGGGCAATTTCGATTTCAGCAAACGGGAATTCGATTGCAACCTGGGACTGGCCTGGAACTTCCACAGCTCCTGGGAGGCGCGGGCGTTTGCCTACTCGTTCAACAACCTCAATCGTGGCACCTCCAAAGTCAGCCCCAACGGCTTCAATGACGGTGTTGCCCTGGAAGGGCGCTACTATCTGGACCCCACCTACGCCGACCTGGGATCGGCTGCCTTTGACCAGGCCCGGGCCACCTTCCTCAGCATGGGCTATTATCCTTCGAAATCGATGGTGGACGGGACGGGTTATCAGTTCAAACCCGGCCCTTTCGCCCGTGCCTATCTGACCTGTGATCTGATTGATGAGCGATGCTACCTGTTTGGCAACTTTGTGCTGACTGGCACCCGCGATTTTGAGGCGCAACTGTTTGAAATTGATGCGGGCGTGGCCGCCCGCCCTTTCACCAGCGCTCCCCGGCTTGAATTGCGTACTGGCACGCTCGACACCGTCACCTTGCAGGGTGGTGATGTGAAACCCTCATTCTATCTGGCTATCCGCTATGTTTATTAGCCCCATCCGCCCGTCCGGCCTGTAGCAGTTTTTCGGCCAGTTCCAGGCAATCCATGGGCCAAAACTCACGGGGCATCGGGTGGCGGGTACCGCTTTCCTCATGCGGCTGGCAGGCCACCAGAGCCACCTGCCAACGCTCAGGCACCCCCGCTTTTCCGTGCACAGCCCCGAGCAAGGCCCCGGCGATTGCGGCATTGGTGTCGGTGTCGCCCCCCTGCCCGATGGTGGCAACAATCCCCTCTTCCAGGCTGGGCGCATGCAGAGCCTGATAAAAGGCATTCTGCAAGGCAATGAGTGACCAGCCCATGTTTTTCTGATAATCGGCGGGTGGCTGTTCCCCGGCCAGGCGCAGCACCTGCACCACCGCCGGCGCGCGGGCCTGTGCCAAAGCCACCGCCCACGCCGCCTTGGCCCCCTCCCCCGTGGCAATGACATGGCTGATGGCCGCAACGAAGGCGGCACACGACTCGCGGCACACCTCATGGGGGTGGGTGAGGCCACTATCCTCCCGCGCCCGGTCAGCGGCCCAGGCAGGCCTGCCAGCAGCAAAAATCCCCAGGGGGCTAATCCGCATCAGCGAGCCGTTGGCCTGCGAATCGGTGCGGGCATGTCGCTGCGCCAGCGCCATGCGTTCAGCCGGTGTCTTGCCGTCCGCAGCGGCACCCAGTGCGGCACTGAGGGTGGTACCACGATCCCACGCCAGAGGCCACCAGTGCAGATACGATTCCAGCATGGTCTGGCAGTCGTAGGTGCCATGGTTGACCAGGGTACGGGCCAGCATCAGGGCTAATTCGGAATCATCGGTGGCCTGCCCCGCCAGGTTGCCCCAGGTGCCGCCATGCACCATGTCACGAACCCCCAGTGGATGCCGCTGCCGGATAGCCCCGGCCGACTGAAACTCTACCAAACCGCCCAGGGAGTCACCCGCCAACTGCCCCAGCAGGCACCCCTGGGCCCGGTCCAGGGTGGCGGCATCGGCCGGGTTGTCCCACTGGGGCATTCTCATCAGCCATTCGCCGTGGTTCCCACGCATGACAACACTCCCGGATGTAGACTGCCCGACATTTCCGCCACCGCAATCCAGCATGCTACAGGGGCACCGATCCCCACGGCACCTTTATGATACCCGCCAGGAACGAAGCCAGGAAATCTATTGATACCAACGGCACAAAATGGAAATTTCCGCGCTACTCAACCAGTAACAATATCCCGAATGCGCATGCCCAAAACGCAATCATCCATCTCCATTTCAGCGACGCAATAACTGGAACGGCAAGATTAGGCTTCGACAAAGAGCGCGTCGATGAGGTCAACAGCCGGATAGTTGAAAACATTGCGGGTGATGCGGGAGGGTGCCAGCGAAGTGGCCACGAGGTCGGTTTTCCCATCCCCGTTCCAGTCAGCCAGGGCCAGATCCAACCCACCCAGATAAAGCGCCGAGAACGGGTGCAGGTTTTTTTGCTGTTGGCCCAGCAGGGTGAAGAAGGCAATCCGGTTGCTTTGCCCACCCGGAGCGGAGGCGACTACTTCGAAAGCTCCATCGCCATCCAGATCGCCGCAGGCGATCCGTGAGCCAGGCAGCAAGGAACCGGTCAGTGGCTCAAAAGCCAGAAAGCTGGCCAACACCCCGAAACGGGGCTGGTCAGCGCGGGTCACCACCACATGGCCGTTATTCGCTTCGGTGATCAGGTAACTGATGCCGGCCGAGTCGGGCGACGACAAAGCCACACTGACACCGCCAACATACCCGCGATCGTAGGGCGTGTACTCAAGGAGCAGCACGCCATTCATCGCATTGAACAAGGCCACCGTGGAATCCCCGCCCGGCCCGGCCCCCAGTGCCAGGGTGGGTGTGGGCACGCCCCCAATCATCACCAGGCCCGAAGCCAAAGACATTCCGCCCAGGAATCTGTTGTTGAAAGCATACAGGCTGAGCACCTGTCTGCCCGTGACAGCATCGACCACCAGCACGGAAGGAGGGGCACCGGCACTGGCGACCGCCATCGCCACAGCATCGGGGGCACCGTCCAGATTCCGGTCCAGCAGTGAACCCACCAGTTGTCCCGTGTAACCGGGGAACGGTACGATTTGTCGAGTTCGACCATCCGCCAGTCCCACCAGCAATTGACCATCCCCCCAGCCAGTTGTCACCGATGCCGCCCCCAGGGTGAAAGGCTCGGTGATCATCGGGCCATCGGGAGGCGGCAGGGCAGAATCGATCGTGAAAACCAGCGGTTGGCCCGGAGCACTTTCCACGCCGGTCTCAGAAGTGGCCGTGGGAATGAGCGAATGCATACCCTGGGACAACGGATGGGCTAATGCGTTGAAAATCCAGTTGCCCCGGTCGTTGACCAGCGTTGTGCCCAAAACCAGCCCGTCTTCGCGGAGAGTGATGGTTTCCCCGGGACCACCCGTGCCATTGATCATGGGCGTTGTGTCCCGGGTGATTCCATTGCCCAGCCCCACAAAGGACTTGATAGCTTTGAGGTTGGTTTTGATGTTGTCCTGGGTCGGGTTGTAAATTTGCAAGCTGGAGCCATCGCCCAGTGCGGCAACAGGATAGGCCAGCAACCCCAGGAAACGCTGATCAGAGGCCGAAATACAGGCCCGGATCATCGACAATTGAGCCATGAAAAGTTCTGGATCACCCGGATTGATCGGTTCATGGCCGGGCGGCTCGGAGTAAGCGGTAACCATGCCGGTGATGCAGCGGTAGTTGCAGCCATAGCCATTGAGATCGGCTTGCCTCAGGTCTTGAATGATTCGGGTGAAGAGATACTCGGGTAGCATGCCACTTGTGGTATCCCGTTGCATGGGCAGCAGCAGTTCATTGCGTGGATCATCACCCAGGATCGCGTGGATATCGGGCAGGACTGTGTAAAAATCGGAATCGAACAGGATCTCGTAATCGATGTTGAAACGAAATGGCACGCCACCGCCAGGAGCGGAATTAGCGAATTGCCGCATGGAAATAAGGAACTCTTTATAATAGTCAGGAAAAGTCTTCCCCAGGTATCCCATACTTCCAGTGCGAATGGTCAGGCCGCCATGGAATTGGTCGAGCCATGCACCCGCGGTGAGAAGATTTTGCAAATCCAGCGCATCCTGAGGCCGCAGGTAATTGTCATGGTTGGGTCCGTATATGGCCTCCTGGGCCACTTCCACCAGCGCGGCAAACGAAGCCGGACGCGGAGTGGCCGGCCAAATGGCAGAACTGGTGTTGAATCCGGGGGCACCTTCGGGAAGCCTGGTCACCCTGGCCTTGCCAGGGACGCCCACAATTGCGGCTGGAATAATGGCCTCGTTGACCACAGCCTGCACGCCCTCGGCGGCCATCCATTGGGGAAGCTCTGGTTGCAGAGGGCCGGTCATGGCATACAGGCCGGTGTAAAATGGAAAAAACTGCATCCAATCTTTGGATTGGGCCATGTCGACAAAGACCGGGATACGGGGGTCGGCTGGCACGCTGACCGGTGCCAGTTCCAGGGCTATGGTCGGGACCGTGGGTGGCGGCACCACCAGGTAGCGGACGATGCTGAAGCTGAGTGGCCCCACCTCACCGAACTGCTCATTGGCCAGATTCCGCATGGTGACCACGGCATGGTGGCTGCCGAGGGCCAGATCGTGGGGTAGGGTGTAACTCCAGTTCCCCTGGGCGTTGACCCTGACCTCGACCCTGCTGAGTCCATCCACCTCAATGCCCACAGTCTGGTTTTCAGGGCCCGTGCCATTGAATGTGGGGGTGGTATCCGTGGTGATACTGTTCCCCAGGCCCATGAATTTGGCGATGGCGGCCAGATTGTCCGAGGCCGGCGCAACTGTGGGATTGTAGGCTTGCGGCGTTGTGGGGTCGCCATGCTGAACAAGGGTCTGGTAAGCGACCAGGCCGAGAAAATGTGTATCGGCGGCTGGGACAGCAGCCCGGATGGAATCGAGAGCCTTGCCAAAGGTAACCGTATCGTCCTGGATACTGACAATCCAGCGGTAGTTGAAAGGATTGGCCAGTTCATCGATACCAGCAATCGCCGAGACGACCTGGGCCGGTTTGATATTGGTTCCGGGGTCATTGTCCGGGTCGACATAGACTGGCAGCAAAACGCAATTGCGCACATCGGTCCCCAGCACAGCGGCAATGTCGGCACGCACCTGAGCCGCGCCGGGATTCCTGGCCGGGTCGATATATTTGGGACTGAGATAAAAGCTGAATGGCACGCCGGCACTGTTGGCGGCAAGCCTTGTATCCAGAAGAAACTGCTTGCAGAAGTCCGGGATACCGGTGGCCAGGTCCTGGGTGTCGAATTCTGAATCGACGCTGATACCGCCTGGGAAATCGCTGGCCCAATCGGCTTTGCCAGCCACCAGGGCAGCAAGCAACGACGGAGCGGTGCTGGCTGTGAATGGGTAATCAGGAACTGTCTGCACCAGGGCTGTGAAACTGCCTGCAAAACCTGGATTCGACCATTGACCGGGAAAGTATCCTGGCATGTCCGCTGGTTTTTTGTCGGTTTCAGTATCGCTGACCAGATTGAGCGCAGTGATCTGCAGGTTATCTACCGCCTGGGTGACGCTGGCATCAGCAACCCATTTGCGGGTGGCATCAAAAGCAGTTGAAGGAGCCCCACCGAAGGGCAGATAGGTGTACAGGGGCACCTTGGCATGGGCAAAAGGGTTGGCAGGTGCCAATTCAAAAGCCAGGGAGAACGCCGCAGGAACCAGCCGTTCCTCCAAAGCGTGCAACTGCGGGCGGAAGGATCCCTTTTCCCGCTGACAAGCCCCGAAACCAGACCGGATAAAGCCGAAACGGTTCGACATGAAACACCCCTCCAATCAACTAGCCCACAGTCAAGCTCACCCCTACTGGGCGCCATAAGCAGACAACTTGGTCTATTTTAGGCAAATACGAACCCGTCGGGTAGGGGCTGGTTCCAGAAAAGGCAAAAAGGCTGGCTAGGGGCATTCCGACTGGCGCCGCATTGCGGCTGCAAGGCAAAGCCTTCCTGACAGATAAGCGGTGTGATGACAGGGAACGCCTGCCAGTTCCACAAATTCATGTCACCCGTTGCGGCTTCACAAGGTGATTCATGCCGCCACAGGGGGCGAATCATGCCCAATGAACCCCATGCCAGGGCAACGCTCTGGGTCTTCGGCGGTGACGGGGCCGTGACCTGCCGGGTGGTTATTCCGTCTGTTTCCAGCCGGACGGGATCCAGGGTTTGTCGCCCCAGGGAACCGGATCAAGACCGCGCTCCCGGCGGATTTAGCCACCACTGCTCCTGGGTATCCGGGTTCACCCGGGGCAGCAACTCCAGCAGCAGGGGTACCGTCACCAGGAGCCAATCAACCCCGCTCACTTCCTCGCCACGGGTGGCAGGTATTTCGATAGCTCTTCAATCAAGGCTTTTTGTCCTGGCCTATCGGCAAGGTTCACCGTTTCTGCGGGGTCGTTCTGCTCGTCATACAGCTCGGTTGCGACAGTGCTGCCGTCTTTCTGGTTCAACCACACCGTCAAGCGCCATTGCTCATTACGAATGCTGTACCCCATGACTGGCCCGGCCCCCGCCTTTTTCGGACCACGCGGGTACTGACTGATGGCCACTTTTTTCACTGTGCCCTGCGGGTCTTCAATGAGCGACTTCAGGCTGACGCCGTCCAGTCCCTGGGGAGCAGGCAACCCGCACAGGTCGGCAAGGGTTGGATAAATGTCCACGAACTCGACCAGCGCTTCGCACTTCCGCCCTACCCGCTGCTGCTTCGGTACGCTCACCAGCAGCGGCGCCCGCGTAGCCAGTTCGAAGTTGGTGTGCTTGTGCCAAAGCCCGTGGTCGCCAAGCTGCCACCCATGGTCGCCCCACAGCACGATAATCGTGTTCTCAGACAACCCTTCCTTTTCAAGCGCGTCAAGGAGCCGCCCCACCTGGGCATCGGTGTAGCTGATGCAGGCATAATAACCATGGCGCAACTGTTTGGCAAAGTCCGCCGGGATCGGGTCCTCCTTGGGCACATTGGCGTAGCTGTGCAGTTCGCCATTGCTGTGGCCGGCGAAAGCCGGCGCCCCTTTGGGCAAGGTCGCGGTGACAGGCACAGGGATTATTTGCGGATCATAAAGATCCCAGTATTTTTTCGGAGCGATAAATGGCAGGTGCGGCTTTTGGAAACCGACAGCCAGAAAAAAGGGTTCGCCACGGCTTTTCAGGCTGTGGAGGCGACTGACCGCTTCAGACGCAGTGAAGCCGTCCGGCAACTCGTCATCCTTCCTCCCGCTGACCTCAAAGGCCGGGCCCTTGCCGCTTTCGGCTTTCGTGTCCACACCGGGACCGTACTTCCTGACAATTCGCCTGGTCGAATCGGCCGGGTCAGTATCAACCGTTTGGCCATTGGGGTACCAGTGTGGTTCGCTCCATGAGCGGCCATCCTCGTATCCACGATGGTAAACCTTGCCCAGGGCTGCAGCATGATATCCATTTGCCTTGAAGTGTTGCGGAAGCGTCACGGTATCAGGCAGCGCAGTGCGGAAGTGGGTGACCAGATCCCACACCCTGGTGGCATCCGGACGCCGGCCAGTCATGACGGAAGTTCGCGACGGGCTACACACGGCTTGCTGACAATAGGCACGCTTGAAGATTGTGCCCCGAGCCGCAAGGCGATCCAGATTTGGCGTCTTGATCAGGGTGTTGCCATAACAGCCCAAATCGGGACGAAGATCATCCACGACAATGAATAGTACATTGGGCTTGCCAGCGGTTTTCCAGACCGGTTCTGGCTGCAAAGCGTCAGCCGGCATTGGCGATTCATTTGCCGTGATTTTCTTTTGCTTATTCGCATGCCGGCCTGTGCCGTCGCCCCTATCCAGAATCCCTCCCGCCGGGTTGAGCCTGTTCAGGGTAGATTGCAATCGCTTGCGCGCGGCTTGCGCGCTCTCGTCGCGGGAACCCGCCGCGACGAGCTTCTCCTCGAAAGGCGCGTTGGCCATGTCGAAAAGTTCGCCCTTCTCATTCAGCTTCCAGCCCGCTTCCCGGACATACCACATCCGGGCAAGTTCGATAAAAACCGACTCGCGCGGTGCGCCCTTTTCGCCCCGGATTTGCCACGCAAAACTTTTGCCGTCCAGGACAGTGCCCGAGGGCAGCTTCCCTCCAGCCAGCTCAACCAATGTCGGCAGAAAATCTGTCGAGTCAACAAGGCCGGTGGAAACTGTTCCCGCAGGAGTCACTCCCGGCCAGTTGACAATCATCGGCACCCGGGCACCACCTTCGAGCATGGAGCCCTTCTCGCCGGAAAGCGCCCTTCCGCCAATAGTTGAAGTTTTGGCCTGCGCTTTTCCCGTACCGTTGTCGCCAAAGAAAACGATCAGGGTTTTCTCACGGAGCTTTTGGCGCTCGAGTTCTGCGACAAGTTTGCCAACCAGCTTGTCCATGTAGGCTAGATTGTCTGCAAAAAGGTCTTTGCTATCGGCAGCGCTGTCAGGCGTTCTCAGGATTTCCGCATGCACATGTGACATGGAGTAGTATAAAAAGAACGGTTTCTCCCGGTTGCTTCGCAGGAAGTCCACAACGTGCTGGTGCATCAGATCCGGCATGTATTCTTTTTCTTTCAGGGCCTTGGCTACGCCGTTCACCACATATCGCCCTGGCTTTTCCTGTGTGCTCCAGTAAACGCCACTCCCCTTGAACCTGAAAGAGTCATCGAAACCCCAGTCAGATGGTTCCAGCGGAAGTTGCCCCCACTTGCCGATCATGGAAGAGACATAGCCCGCCGGTTTCAGCAGCTTCGGAATCATCTTCTCGTTTGCCGGCTTCATTTGTCCGGTGGCATCCTGATTTGTCGCGCCCGTCCGGAAGGCATACCGGCCCGTCATGATGAGCGCTCGGGATGGCCCGCACAGGGGCGCTGTATAGGCATGGGTGTGACGGACACCGCCCCTGGCCAAGGCGTCGATGTTGGGTGTTTTTACCCGATCCGCCCCATAACAACCGACATTTCCGATGCCAAGATCATCGGCAAGGATGAAGACGATGTTCGGCTTTTTGGGCTCTGCATGCAGGAGGGCTGGCAACGCCAGAACTGCAAGAAGGCCGATCAGAATATGCTGCATGGAAGTTTTTCTCATCAATGGAAAAATGCCATCTGGCCGTGAGAGACTCCCACATCACCAACAATTCGCTCGCAGAAAGTGAAATGCTAATTTAGCCCGCTGGCCCGTCACCGACAACGGCTAACACCATAGTCTCACCGTATTTTCATGATAGCATCCAGGCGCCCTGGTTGGCGGCAAGATTTCCGAAGCTTGCCCGGTTACCCATAATCGATGCGCAAGGCTTCAGGCCCGCCCGGGTGCGGGATCAAAAAAAGGAAAAGGGTTCCCTTTAAAACGCTGCCTGGCCACCTGGACGGTTCCACCAAATCAGCTGAACGCTCTGGGTCTTCGGCGGTGACGGGGCCGTGACCTGCCGGGTGGTTATTCCGTCTGTTTCCAGCCAGACGGGATCCAGGGTTTGTCGCCCCAGGGAACCGGATCAAGACCGCGCTCCCGGCGGATTTCGTTGATGGTGCGCACCCCCTGGGCGGTGTCGAGCTCCTGCCGTTTCAGGGCGAACTCGCGCTCCACCGGGGTGGGATCATCGCTGGCAAAAAACAGCCGGCCTGTTTCATCCGCCCGGCGGGCCAGCGTGCGGGTGAGACGCTGATCCCGCCGGCGCAGCCGGGGCCGGATGGTCAACCCCAGATGCTGGCGGTCGGCTGCCTGCAAGTTGGCCAGGTTGGTCTCGCGGGTGAGGTAGGCCATGGGCACACCGAAGGCGTTGGCGATATCCTCCTTGGTGGCACCGGCTTCCGCCAGGGCGGCCAGATCGGCCAGCGAATTCTGCACCACGCTCACCTTCAGGCTGGAGTCGGCCACCAGCACCCTGCCGTTCCCACCTTTGCGGAACTTGGCGTTCCATTCGGCTTCCAGCCGCTCGCGCTCCTCATCACCCAGTGGCCCATCGGGCGTGAGGACCACCCCGGGTAACGCCGCATTCTCCCACAGCCCACGCTTGTAGGCGACAAACTGCGATCCCAGTTGGGCGCTGGCCAGCACAGCCCGCAGCGGCGCCAGGCCCTTGCCATAGCAATCACGCGGATCGGGATAGCGGAAGTGGATCAAGAGTACTCGCCTACTGACTTTGTTCCTACGCCCATGTATAGCAATCACGCGGATCGGGATAGCGGAAGTGGATCACCTCATCAACACCCAGCGGCACCGCCCCTGTGGCGCCTCGTACCGCGTAGCCAGTGGTGCCGTAGCCCTCTGCCTGGCGCATGGGCGTCACCCGGTCGGGTGGTAGCACCCAGATGGTTTCCGGCACCGGGCCATCCCCCTCCAGCAGCCAGAAAGCGCTGCCAAGGCACTCCTGGTGCAGGGTGGTCAGCTCCCACAGCTCCTGGGCATCCTGCTCCGGGTTCACCCGCGCCAGCAACTCCAGCAAGGGATGATCATCCACCTGGCGCACCTCCACCCCCTCGGGGATGCCACCCCCCGGCCAGGCCAGCCGCTCCAGGGCCTCTGGCCGCAGTTTGCGGGTGGCGAAACCCAGACGCTGACCGGTTCCCACCAGCGCGAAGAGCCGGGGCGGATACGAGGCACAGACAGCCGCGTTGAGGCTGGCGCAAGAATACGCGGTGTGTCGCAGTTCCGTGAGCGGATCCACCTGGCGGTCGCCCCCATCCGCCGGCGGGAATGCCGACTGCCACCCATCCCAGCCACGGCGGGTCACCCGGGCGCCACCGCCAAACCATCTCCCCCACCAGCCCTCTAGCTTTCTTCCCATCGCCATACTCCTTTTTCCTGCCTCACCCCTGACCGGAACAACCCATTGCCTTTAGCCAGGCTTGCGCACCCGGGCCATCCGCCCCTTGTCCAGACCGGTGATCAGGTAACGCAATGCCGCCAGCGCATGGTTGTCGCGGTCGAGTGGCTCCTCCCCATCGCCATCGGTGTCGTACCGGTACTTGCCCGCCTCGGCGACCAGATTCGGGCAACCGTCGGCTAGCACCTGAAGCCGCCCGCTCTCCAGCCGGCCATGCACCGCGGCAATGCCAGCGCGGATGGCATTGGGCGCCGGCCACACCCGCAACCCAGCCCCTTTCAGCTCTTCGATTTCCGTCCGCCCGGCCGGGTCGGCAAACCAGCGGACCGCCCGGGGCAGCGCCTGGGCGTGCGCCGAAAGCGGGGTGCGTGTCTTGTGGCGCTCGCCATGCAGCAGCAACAGGTCCTCGCGGTCGCGAGTGCCCCACACCGCCGAAAACGGGTTGCGCCAGCCAAAGTCGATACCGCCCACCGCCTCACCCGCCAGCGGATGCGGCATTTTCCGCACCAGGCAGGTATCGAAAGCCGGGTAGACGAGACCTTCGGATGAGCCGAACGAGCAACCATATTCCTGCTCCACCCAGGCATCCCCCAGAGCCTCACGCTCGTTGTCGATGAAGGCCGGCTCGATACGGGGACAGAGGTTCCAGGGAATGCGGAATTTCCGCCATTCCTTGCCCGTTTCCCACTCACGCCAGAACCAGCCACGCTTGCCAAAGGGTGTGGACATGGCCACCAATCGCCCCCGGCTGACGGCAAGCATTGGCCGCACGGAGGCGTAAAGGGAATCAGGTATGCGGGCAGCCTCGTCCAGCACCACCAGCCGCGGACCCGAAAAGCCACGGACACGCGCCTCGTTGCCAGGCAGCGCCACCACGCGCGAGCCCTGGGCAAAGACGGTTTCCACCGCCCCCAGACGGCTGACACCGGCCCATGCCCCCAAATCTGCCGATACCGCCGCATGGATGCCACGCAGTTTGGTGTGCAGTTCCTGCGCCTGGCGCAGGCCGGGTGCCAGAATCAGCACCAGGCAACCGGGATGAAACAGGGCGGTGTGCAGCGCCAATGCCGCCACCACGGTACTTTTGCCAGCCTGGCGCGAGCAACAGACCAGCAAACGCCTGTCGCCGCATGCCAGCAGTTGGCGCTGCCAATCATCGGCAGGCATGCCGGCTTTCGCCAGCAGCCAGGCGGGGTCCAAAGCTGGAGCCGAACCGGCCCGGCGTAGTCCTGTTCTGTGCATGACAACGAGACTATTCGGCCCGCCGGGATTGTTCCCAGAGCAGAACCCCGAAAACCATGCAGCCTCCGCGCACGGATCAGGGAGACGGTGAAAGTTGTGGCTCAGAAACCCTGGTTTTTGACAGATAAGTCAGCCCGACGATCAGAACGCCAAGACCCGCGACAAGAGCCAGCCCCGGGCTGGTTTGCACCCATACCTCAATCCCCACCAGCGGGTCGCGTATCGGGCTGTCTTCGCAGGTGCCCAACACGCTGAGGGCGTTGTTGGCAAAGTGAGCCAGAATGGGTGCCCACAGGCTACCGGTGGCCAACCGCAGGCCATGCAGCACCAGACCAAGCAGGGCGGCGTAAGCGGCCTGCAACGGCACCAGATGCATCACGCCAAAGAGGATGCTGGTCAGCACCACCCCTGTCACCGCGCCGTGTCGGGCCAGCAGGCCATGCCCCAAAAAACCCCGGCAAAAAAGTTCCTCGCCCACCGCCGGACCCACTGCCACCACCAACACCGCCGCCCACGAGGGCCAGCCCCCCATCAAGCGCTGGAAATCCTCCAGCACCTGACGGCCCACCTGCAGGCCACCTATGGCCGCTTCACCCTCCAGACCCTGCTCGCCTACCATTGCTACCAGGGCATTGGAGGCCAGCACCATGCCCGGCACCAGGGCCAGCGTGGCCAGCAAGTGCCCCCATTGTGGCAAGCGATCGATGCCGATCTGCTTCTTCCAGTCACGCCCCACCAGGTTGCGCAGAAGAATCCAGGCATAGAGGGCCGCCAGCACCTGGGCCACCCCCAGGCCCACCAGTAATCCGGTGGACATGCCCGGCACTTCCATCGGGTGTTTCGCCCAGCGGTCCCAATCCCCGGCCGGAGCCTGGGTGGTGAACATGCTGACCAAGGCCCAGACCAGGGCGATGGCGGCACCGGGAATCTGGGTGAAGGTCCAGTAGCCCACCATCCAGACCAGGGCCATGAGGAATCCTGGCTGGGGATATTTTCCCCGACGAATCAGACTTGGGATTGGCACGATTGACCTCGGAGTGTTGGCTGGTTCAGTCGTACCCGGGCCATCCGGCCCAGACCATGATGTCATACAGCCAGGGTCTGCGCCACGGGCTGTAAGCTGATGACGCCGCCGAAACGACTGAGAAAAACACCAGCGCGCCCAGCAGCGCCAACCCCTTCCGGGTGGTGCAAAGCCACTCCACCGCAGGAAGGGCGGCCAGCAACAAAAGGGGAGTCAACCACTGCAGCCAGCGGGCCGAGCAGCAATTGCCACCATAATTGTCGCTTTTCACCAGGTAAAAGGCGGTCACCACCACGGTGCATGCCAGAGCGATCCAGGCAAACCGCCACTGCAACCGGCTTGCCTCGCCTGAGTCCTGTTTTTTATGGGCCAGCCACGCGCCCGGCAGGGCCAGCAGGAATACCGGCGTGAGCGAGAACAGCCCATGGTGGCCCGCCAGCAGGTGGAAAGCATAGGCAGGCTTGGTCTCTCCCAGATTGCGGCGCGCCCAATCGATGCCCCGCTTCAGGTGGCCTGGGTCGTACCAACTGCTCCCCTCGTACTCGTACCAGGGGCTGCCAAACTCGCTGTATACCGGGGTGTACCGTCCGGTGACATACCGGTTCATTTCAGCGGCGACCACCAGGGGCACCAGGCAGGCCACGCCATATAGCCCTATAGCCTTGCCGGGCGAGCGAATCAGCAGGCCCAGGCCAGCCATAGCCGCCAGGCACAGCGCGGGCATCTCGCAGGTAACACCAAAGCCGGCGACCAGGCCGGCCCATACCAGCCACAACCACGACCCTGATTGTCTGGAAGTCCGCTCCATGGCCAGCGCATGGAGCAGGAACAGGGCGCAGAAAGTACCAGGAGTGTGGTTGTTGAACACCACCAGGTAGGGCTGTACCAGGGTGGCAAAGGCGGCCAGGGCCAGCGTGACCAGCCGGGCAAAATCACTGGCTGGAAGCAGTTGCAACAGCCGCCAAAACACCAGCAGATACAGGGTCCAGGGCAGCCAGTTGATCAGCAACAGCACCACCCGCGCCATCTCGAACGGGTGGGTGGAGGGCTTCCACCCAAACATCCACTGCAACGGCTTGACCAGCCCGGCCACCAGCGTGGGCAAAAGCGGCGGTTTGCTCGACTGGTATTCCAGCGTGGCCGGGTTCAGCACCCGATCGACACTGCGCCAGGCATCTTCCGTGAGCAAAAAGCCCGAATCGGCGCCCAGTCGCAGCCTGTGCGCCACCCCCGCTGACCCCAGGGCCGTACCCAGGTCCGTCTGGAACAGTGGCAACAGGGCGGAAAGGATCACGGTCTGTTTATCCCTGACCCCCACGATGTAGGTGCCGTCCTCCACCAGGGATCGCACGGTGGCCCAACGGCTGCGGTCGTTGGAACTCATGAAAGGCGAGGGTGCGGGACGGCTGACTGGCCAGGCGGGCGAAAGACCGGGGGTTTTGGCATCGCGCAGCAGGGCGGGCTCGGCCAGCCGCGTGACGGTGGCAATGCGGCCCGCCACCTGGGCACTGGCAATCAAAATGAGCAAGCCGGCGGCAAAGTGCGCCAGCTTTTTTCCCGCCTCAGGGGTGGTCATGAGTGCTTGCCCCCAAAGCCCGGCTGATCTGCCAGGAACAAACGCGCGGTATCAAGCGCCAGCTTGGCGGTGCGGGAACATACCTCCACCGGGGCGCAGAACCAGTGCTGCGACCGCGTGACAAAGCCGCCCGGATGGCTCAGGGCCACCCAGACCTGCCCGGCGGAGGGTCCGTCGCCATCCTGCCCCACGGTCGCCAGCCCCAGCTCGGTACCCAGTCTCAGACGGGCCGCCTCGGCAAGTTCGCGGGCCGCCTGCTCGCCGTGGCCCCCATGGGCCCGGCGGGTTACCTCCGAAAGGCCACCCCACGATTCGGCATCCGTGGTGCGCAGTACCACGCCACCGACAAACCAGCGCATGCCCTGCCATGACTCGGCGGCAAGGACCTGGGACAACCCACCCCCTGTCACCCCCTCGGCCACCGCCAATCGCATGCGGCAGCGGTCAAGATCACGCAGCACCACGCCCGCCAGGGTCTCTTCGTCAGCCCCAAAAACCAGACTGGCCAGAGTATCCCGAATACGGGCCTCGATGGGAGCGATCCGGTCCCGGGCACTGGCTTCGTCGCTGCCGCTGGCAAAAATCCGCAGCGTGATGGTGGCGTCGCTGGCGGTGATGCCCACCTCGGGGTCATTGCCCCGGTCGGTCAGATTGCCCAGTCTATCTTCCACAGCCGATTCGCCCAATCCAAAAGTATGGATCCGCCGCTCCAACCTCACGCCGGGCACCAGACCGGCAGCCCGAAGCCGGGGCGCCACCTGTTCATCGAACATGCCGTGCATTTCCCGTGGCGGACCGGGCAGGCAGGCCACATGGGCCCGATTGAGCCGCATCCACACGCCCGGGGCCGTGCCACGGGGGTTTTCGAGCATGTCGGCGCCACGGGGTGCCATGGCCTGGACCCGGTTGCGCTCCGGGCAGGGACGATTGCGGGCGCTGAAGATTTCCAGGATTTTTCCCCAGCTTTCCGCATGAAAATCGAGGGGAACACCCGCCAATTCGGCTAGAATCTCGCGGGTGAGATCGTCGCGGGTAGGCCCCAGCCCACCGGTGCTGACCACCACATCCGCCCGCTCGCTGGCCAGCCTGAAGGCCTGACGGTTGTCCTCCGGATCGTCGCCCAGGGTGGTGCGGAAGGCCGTGGCGATACCCAAACCGGCCAGGGCACGCGACAGCCAGGGGCCGTTGGTGTCAAAATTCTGGCCCGAGGTCATCTCGCTGCCAATCGACAGAATCTCGGCTCGCATGGTGCGATTTCCTTCCTTGATGGGCATCTGGGCTGAAAATACCAGCCAACAATCCGCCAAAACTTACGACTCCGGGCCCCACAGCTTGCCGAGCGCCCTGTATTCTTCTTAGCTAAAGTAGGCTTGCCGGGATTTGTGCCAACGCACGACCCGGATTTGCGTATGCCGGGGGATTCATGATCAGTTGTGTGATTGGCCTGCAATGGGGCGATGAAGCCAAAGGCAAGATTGTTGACCTGCTGGGTGATCAGCACACCGTGGTGGCCCGCTTCAACGGCGGAGCCAACGCTGGGCACACCGTGGTGGTCAACGGAGTGAGCTACAAACTGTCGCTTGTTCCCACCGGGCTGGTGCGTCCAGGAACTTTGGGGGTGATAGGCAACGGAGTGGTTGTCCATCCCGGCCGCCTGCGGGATGAAATAGCCGGTCTGGAGGCCAAGGGGCTGGAAGTGCGCCCCCGGCTGAAAATTAGTGACCGCGCCCATGTGATCATGCCCTGGCATGTGGAGGAGGAGCGGCTCCGCGAATCAGCCAGCGGCAAAGCGGCCATCGGCACCACCGGGCGCGGCATCGGGCCCTGTTATGCCGACAAGGCAGGCAGGCAGCTGGCGGTCCGCATGGCCGACCTCATCGACCCCGCCCGCCTGCGGGTGCGGGTGGAGACCGCGGTACCGGCGAAGCAGCGCCTGCTCGAATCGCTGGCGGCTGGTGGCCCCTGCCCCACGCTCAATGCCGAAGCCATTCTCAACGAATACCTCGAACACGGTGCCGTCCTGGCCCCGCTGACCACAGACACCACCCGGTTGCTACACCAGCTCCACGAGGAAAACAGGTCCATCCTGTTCGAAGGGGCCCAGGGCAGCCTGCTGGACATCGATCATGGCACCTTCCCCTTCGTTACCAGCAGCACCAGCACGGTGGGGGGCATTGGCCCTGGCACCGGCATCCCCTCGCGCTGGATTGACCAGGTGATCGGCGTGGTCAAGGCTTACACCACCCGGGTGGGATCGGGGCCGTTCCCCACGGAACTCGATGACGGGCCCGAGGGTATTGGCGAGCGGATTCGCCGCATTGGCCGCGAGTTTGGCACCGTCACCGGCCGTCCCCGGCGCTGTGGCTGGTTCGATGCCGTGGCGGTGCGCTCCACCGCGCGCATCAACGGGGTCGACACCATCAGTCTCATGCTCCTCGATGTGCTCAGCGGTCTGGCCGAGCTGAAACTGGCGGTGGGCTACCGCACCCCCGATGGCGCAACGACTGACTGGTTTCCGGCCGATGCCATCCGGCTTCAGCAATGCCAGCCGTTATACGAGGTTCTGCCCGGCTGGAATGAGGACATCACGGCCTGCAAACGCTGGGAAGATTTGCCGGCGAATGCCCGGCGGTATGCCCTCCGGGTGGCCGAATTGGTGGGCAAGCCTCTGGCCTGGGTCTCGGTCGGACCGGGGCGGGAACAGACTTTTCAGCCATCCTCATGATAAGATGCCAGAGTTCCCTCTGACCCGGTGCGGGGTGCGGCACCTGTCGCAACCGTGTACCCAGTGACAAAGGACCAATGGTTTGAGTTCCCAGACAGGCATACCGAAAGCTCATGAGCACGCCTTGCAGGCGGGTCTGGACCCGGCCCGGCTGCCCGATCATGTGGCCATCATCATGGATGGCAATGGCCGCTGGGCCCAGCGGCAGGGTCTGCGCCGGGTCGAGGGGCATGCCCGCGGGGTGCGCAGCGTGCGCGACACGGTGGAAGAGTGCTGCCGGCTGGGCCTTTCCCAGCTCACCCTGTATTGCCTCTCCAGCGAAAACTGGAAGCGTCCGCCCGATGAACTCGATTTCCTCATGGCGCTCCTGAGCCAGTATCTGGTGCAGGAGCGCGAACTGCTCATGCGCGAGAATGTGCGCTTCCAGGTAATTGGCCGCCGTGACGGACTCAGTCCGCTCATCCTCGACGAAATCACCGCCAGCGAGACCGCCACCCGCGACAACACCGGTCTGCTGCTCTGCCTGGCCATCAATTATGGTGGCCGCACCGAGCTGCTCGATGCTTTCCGCCGCATGGCCGCGCAAGTGCTTGCGGGTGATCTTGATCCCGGGTCGATCACCGAGGCGACGGTTTCCGAATCACTCTACACCGCTGGCATGCCCGACCCCGACCTGCTCATACGCACCGCCGGGGAGATGCGGGTGAGCAATTTTCTGCTTTGGCAGATCTCTTATGCCGAATTATGGGTAACCGAACGCTGCTGGCCCGATTTTGATGCCCCCACCCTGCACTCCGCCCTGAAGGATTACGGGCGACGGCAGCGGCGGTTCGGTGGATTACCGGGGCAAGCCCAGCCATGATGACCCGCATCGCTACCGGATTCACCCTCGCTGCCGTTTTGCTGGCCTTGCTGGCTTTCGACTACTTCACCTACCCGTATTGCCTGGGTCTGCTGATTCTGGCTATGGGCGGATTGCTGATGGCGGCCTGGGAACTGGCCGGATTGCTGCCCATCGACAACCGGCCCCATCCCATCGCCGCGGTGCTGTCGGTGGGGGTTATCGTCGTTGCCGGCTGGATCCCCACGGTGCCCAGCCTGGAGTGGCTGCACCCGCACCGGGCTGCCACACTGCTGGTTGTTTTCTGCGGGCTGATCATCGTCCATTTCCTGGTGGCCATGCGCTACTATCACGGCCCGGCCGGGGTGGTGGCCCGCCTGGCTGCCCTGGTGTTCATCACCGGCTATCTGGGTCTGCTACCCGCCAGCCTGCTCAGCCTTCGCTGGGCCGGGGGCGACAACGCGGCAGTGGGGCTCGCCTGCATCCTGGTCACCATCCTCACCACCAAGTTCTGCGACATTGGCGCCTACTTCACTGGCCGCATGGCCGGCAAGCACCGTATGACCCCCCTGCTCAGCCCGAGGAAAACCTGGGAGGGACTCACCGGCGGGCTGGCGCTGGCCACCCTGACCAGCGTCGTGGGCTGGTGGCTGACCGGGGGCCTGCTGGGCTTACCGGTGAGCCCCTTGTGGTCGGCCGGCTTTGGGCTGTCGCTGGGCCTTGCCGGGGCCATGGGCGACCTGGCCGAATCGATGATCAAACGCGACCTGGGTATCAAGGATGCGGCCAATTGGCTGCCCGGGTTCGGCGGTATGCTCGACCTGGTCGACGCCCTGCTTTTTGCTGCGCCTGTCGCCTGGTTCTGGCTGGTACTGGTCCCCCATTTCGTCCCTGGAGGCCCGCTCGTCCGATGAAAGAGTCCATTCTTTCCCTCGATAGTCGCGAGGAAGCCGTGCTGCTTTTTGGCAGCCGGGATCAGTTCCTGCGTGAAATCCGCCAATCGCTCGGAATTCAGATCATTGGCCGGGGCGAGCAGGTGCTGCTAAAAGGCACCGAAGAGCAGGTGGACCGCGCGGAAAAACTGTTCGTCCAATTGCGGGTCGATCTGCGGCGCCATGGCAGCCTCAGTATGGAACAGGTGCGGGCGTCGCTTGATGTGGTGGGAGGCCACGCCGAGAGGGTGCTCAACCTCGACAGCGATGGGCCGACAGTGCCCACCCAGACTCCGGGGCCATTGCGGGCGGTGCGGGCGCGGACCGAGGGCCAGTCCCGTTACCTTAATTCCCTGCGCGACAAGGAAATGGTTATCTGCGTTGGCCCTGCGGGCACCGGAAAAACCTGGTTGGCGGTGGCCATGGCGGTGAGCCTGCTCCGCTCCGGGCAGGTCAAGAAAATCGTCCTGGTGCGCCCCGCCGTGGAGGCGGGCGAGCGCCTGGGCTTTTTGCCCGGTGATATCGCCGCCAAGGTCAATCCTTACCTGCGACCGCTCTTCGATGCGCTCAACGACCTGATGGATCCCGAGCAGGTGCGGCGTTATGTCGACAACGATGTTATCGAGATCGCCCCTCTGGCCTATATGCGTGGCCGCACGCTGAACAACGCTGCCATCATCCTCGACGAGGGCCAGAACACCACCGTGGCCCAGATGATGATGTTCCTCACACGCATGGGCATCGGCTCGAAGATTATTGTCACAGGTGACACCACCCAGGTGGATTTGCCACCCAATGTGGAGAGCGGCCTGATCGATGCCGTGGCCCGCCTGGAGGGGATCGAGTCGATTGCCGTGGTGCATCTGGACGAGCGCGATATCGTGCGTCACCCCCTCGTAGCCAGGGTATTGGCTGCATATAGCGCCAAGCGGGTATTTGGTGAAACACCCCGCTAACTAAAGGAAGTATCGGTACCACCACGGCTCCTTGCCGATCTTTCCCGGATTTAATAATTTATCTTTTGTTGTACTTTGTTCTGCCTCTGTCCTTTTTGACAGCCCGGACTGCCTGGCTATTTGTTTGTTGAAAAATCATCGCCTCAGGAAAAATAAGAATGCCCGGTTCTCCCGCCTCTTCACTTCGCCCAGGCCAAAAAATCCTCGCCTTGGTCGATGAGTCTCATCTTCTCGCCGCCGCCCGCAGCATGAACAAGAGCATCGATTGGCTGGCTGTGCGCGAATACCTGCTCGACGAGGGCGAATCGCCCGATAATCATGGCGAGATTGTGGTTTATGTGGGCCTGCCACCGATTTTTGTGCCCGAATTTCAAGAGTTGCGCGCCCGCAAGCTGCGTTTCGTCCACTGGCTCCGTATCCATGGATTTATGGTCGTCACCAAAGACGGCGTGCCCAGCGGTGACAATCATTACAAGGCTGATGTCGACCTGCTGATGGCCGTCGATGCCATGGACCTCGTTGGCCAGATCAATCCTGACACCGTCGTCCTCCTCACTGGCGATCCCGACTTTGCCCATCTCGGCCTGAGCCTCCGTCGCAGAGGCATTCGTCTCGAGGTGGCCACCGTTGAGCAATCCATCGGCGGCGAACTGCGCGCTTGCGCCAGTGCCGTGCTCGACCTCAAACCGCTCTTGCTGCGCTTCGATCCGCTCCGTTCGGACAGTGCCGGGGCCAATCGCCCCGAGGGTACCCCGGCCCGCGCCGAAACGCCCACCCCCCGCTATGGCCAACCTGACGGGATGGTTGAGGAAGACTGACCCCCCACTTTTTTTCCCAAACTTTTTGGCAGGGCCAAGCTGTTACCCGGCTTGGCTTTGTGTTTTTTTCGCTGGCTGAGGCCCATCCTCATCCCTGCGCTTCCCTAGAATGAATGAGCGATTCATATGGTGCGCTCAGAGGGCTCTGCCCTTCGGCTCAAGGAGATTTCAATGGCAGGCGATCATGTTTTGGAGTTGACAAACGCTAACTGGAGCACCGAGGTCGAGCAGAGCGATATCCCCGTCCTTGTCGATTTCTGGGCTCCATGGTGTGGGCCGTGCCGCCGCCTGGCACCCACCATCGACAGCCTGGCCACCAAGTACCATGGTAAGCTGAAAGTGGGTAAGCTGAACACCGACGAAAGCGCCGATGTCGCCGGCAAGTTCCGTATCTCCGGCATCCCGGCGGTGATCATTTTCAAGGGTGGCGTTGAGGTCAATCGCATGGTTGGCTTGCAACCGGAAGCAGCCTTCGATAAGGCCCTGCAAAATATCATCGGAAGCTGACAAAGAGACCGGTCACGAAAAACCAAAACCTGACGGGGCGGCATGTGCCAACCGTCAGGTTCACTTGTTTTCGGGCATTGCTTCCAGGGCCCAAAGCCCCATGGCCAGGCTGGCCATCTCTGGCAAGCCACAGAAATCGCCAGCCATCAACCTCTTTTTCGCCTCCGCCACATCAACTATCCGCACCATCATCTCCTCGGTGTCGTCCAGGTCAGGCTCCGCAACGGGGGTGGCACCCAGCCCAAGAAACAGGTGCATGCGGCCACAGCCACGATTGCCATCCACCCCGTACCTGCCCACCAGGCGCAAGCTTTCGGCCCGATACCCCGTCTCTTCCAGCAGTTCGCGCTGGGCAGCCACCTCGGGCCATTCACCCGGCTCGATCATGCCGCCTGGCACACCCCAGCTCCAATCGTGGTAGCCGGGCCGATAGCCCCGGATCAGCACCAGCTTGCCGTCTGGAGTAACCGGCAGCACCTGGGTGAATTCGGGCATCTCCACTTTGAAGAAATCAGCGGTATCGCCTCCTGGCAGGGCTAGCCGTTCGCGCACCACTTCCAGCCAGGGTGGGCAGGCCAGCAGGGATTGGCGATCCAGCACGCTCCAGGCCGCGGGTCTCTTGGCATCGGTCAAGGGGAACTCCCCTCCACCCAGGTAGCCAACAGGATCTGGCGGAGCTTGCGGTCAATCCCCACCAGACCACCTGTGACGGGATCGGGCGCGATCCCCTGGCCGGTGAAGGGGGCTGGCCGTTCTCCCAGCCAGCGGGCCTTGTCCGCACCACCGGGAAATTCGAGCCGGTACAGTTTTTTGGCGGTGTGTGGTGTGCCCAACCAGTGGCCCTGATGCACCACCATGCCCGACAGGCTCATGCCATCCCAGTCTTTCACCAGGTCAACCGGGTAGGTCCAGCGGGCCTTTTCTGTCCAGGTATCGTCAAAACGGATAACAAGGCTTCTGCCATTATCTGCCTTGTAGTGGGCAAAATGGCACCACCAGGCATCCTGGTGACGCACCACCCAGGTAAGGCTCCCGGGCGGATTCTGGAAGGTGTGAAAAAGCTCCAGCCGCATGGTGGCAGGGTCAAGCCTTCTGATGTCGGAGGTATCTGGCTTGTTGGGGTAATTGGAGTGCGCCAGCAAAAAACCACCCGCATGCGGCCAGGCACTGTTCAGGTGCTCGGCCTTGCCGGTGCTCATGCGCACCAGTTTGCCGGTGGCCCGGTCGTGTTGCGCCACCTGGTGGTCATTCACTGCATACAGGTGCCGGTCATCCGCCGCGGCGGCCTGGATGGCGTCCATGCTGGGGACAGAACGCTGCAACACCCAGCGCCCGCCAGTGGCGGGCTGCTGGGCGCAAACGAGCAGCAGCAGGCAGAAAGAAAGGCTCATTGGTCTTTCAGGTCTGCCTCGATGCGGTCGAAGCTGAACTTGTCAGGCACCGGGAAATCCTGGTTGTCACGCAGTTCGGCCACCGTGGGGCGGGCCGATTTCACGCCGGCCTCGGGCACATCCAGTTTGGTGATCCAGGCCAGGGCATTCAGCACCAGAGTGCGATTGTCGTCGTTGCCCCAGGCCCAATGGAAATGGCCACCCGTGTAACCAAAACCACGCCCGCCATCGGGACGCTCGCGGGCCCAGGCCAGAACCTGCTTCTCACCCTTGGCCACCGCTTCACGCACAAAGGGGTTGCCACTATGCGGGCCATCGGGACGGCTGAGTGTTTCCTTGGGCGGCAAAGCCGAGAGGATAGGGGTCACACCCTTCATGCCCTCGGGAAAACGCATGTGGTAGTACCATTCGTCCTGGGTGGCATAGGCCTTCACACCCCGGGTGACCGGGTGACCTTTGGCAAGGTCGGCATCTTTCAGCTTCCAGTGCGGGTTCACCGACCAGTTCATCTCGAAGTAGCCGCCAATCCAGTCAAGGAAAAAGTCCCCCGACTTGCCTTTCACGGTTTCCACGCCGTAATGCATCATGGCGATGCCTACACCCTTTTTCGCCAGCTTTTCCAGTTGGTCGAGGTGCTTGTTGGCGGGATGGCCGGCGCCGCCATCACAATAGATGACAATGGCGTCGGCGCTGTCGAGCACGGAGGTGTCTTTTGGCCAGTTGTCGGTGTACATCTCGGTGACGAGTTTATCGCCATAAGCCTCATCCATCCGCTTCTTCAGCAGGGTGCAGCCTGCCTTGAAGGCGTGTTGCCCATAACCATGGCTGCGGGCACCGGCTATGAAAATCAGCTTCTTTTTGCCCCCCGCACCGTCCTGGGCCGACACCATGGCTGGTAAAGCCATGGCTGCCACGCCAGCCAGCAACGCCACCAGCCAGATTCCTGTTCCCTGCCGCATCGCATTCCCTCCGGAATTGAAACTCTGATAATGGGCGTAGACTACCACCGGGCTGGCGCTTTTGCCAGCGGTTGCCCCATTTTTGCCAGCATCCCCTAGAATCACAGGGAGTTGCCACCTGCATCCGTGAACCAGGCCCCGGAGAAACTTGCCATGCTCAGCCTCCTGCTGGCTATCCTGCCACTACCCGCCGCCCCCGCAGATGAAGGCAAACCCGTGAAATTCCAAATACTGAGCAGCTATTTTGTCAAAAACACCACCCCTATTCCCCCGGATGGCCAGGCGATCTTCCGCTTGAAAAACCTTGAGGCATTTGACGAGATTTTCCAGCAGGTCCCACCTTTCGGCCTCAGGAGACCTGGTGGCGGCAAGCCGGTCCAGCCCGCCACGGTCCCCCTGCCCAGCCAGGCATTCCCAAGCCACGAAGTGCTGGCTGTGGCTATCGAGTCGGGCAGCTCCGCCCAATACTCCAAAGTGCAGGTAACCCGGCTGGACGACATCATCCAGATCCGCTTCCACTCCTCGGCCAAGCCCGGCAGGCGCGATCCCAACCAACCGGATCAGGCCGTTTTTGTCAGTCCACTGATCCTGCTGGTTCCCGCCGTGGCCCTGGAGGGTGCGCGGCAGGCTGAATTCCTCCGGGAAGGTGGCACCCCCACCCGCCTGCCGCTCCGCTAAACTGTAATTGTGCCCCACTGCTCTTTGCCAGGAACTTGTCATCATGCGTCAGAATCCGCTGATTTGGGTTGTTATCATCCTGGCCGTGGCAGCATGCTTTTATCTGCTGCGCAACGGGCCACCCGAACTGGTGGAAGAAACCATTGCGGAAGGCTCATTCGAGGGGGTGGCACTCACCCCGGCCAACTGGGAAGAGCAGGTTGACAAGTCACCGCTGCCCGTGATGGTCGACTTCTGGGCCCCCTGGTGTGGCCCCTGCCGGAAGCTGGCCCCCACAGTGGCGGCCTTGTCGCGGGAAAATGCCGGCAAACTGCGCGTGGGCAAACTCAACACCGATGGTGTCGGCGCCGAGGCCATCAGCGCCCGGTTTCAGGTGGACGGCCTCCCCACGGTGGTCTTTTTCGTCGGCGGCAAAGAGGTGGAACGGCTGGTGGGAATCCACCCCAAGGCGGATTACGACAAGGTCCTCAAAAGCCTGGCCCAGTCAGCCCACTAAATTCTGGCCCAGCCCCCTGTGCCCCAGGCAAAAGGCCTGATTGCTTTTTGCCACATTTCAGTTACTCTTGGACTGACCAATCCGGTACCCTTGGGAAAACCATGCCATGGCAGATCATTTCCGCATCATTCGCTCCTGGGCCGACCGTCGCTCGGTTTTGGCCATGGCCGGCCTGTTGCCGTGGGCACCCGGCCTGCTGGCCGATGAGCTCACCCGCACCCCCTCAGGAACCGAGGGCCCGTTTTACCCTGACCGCCTGCCGCTTGACACCGACAACGACCTGATTGTCATTAATGATACCCTGACAACGGCGGTGGGCACCATCACACATCTCACCGGTCGGGTGCTCGACCTCTCAGGCAAGCCAATCGCCAACGCCGGGGTGGAAATCTGGCAAGTTGACAACGGCGGTGCCTATCTGCACTCGGGCACCTCGAACAAGGAGAAAAAGGACCGCAATTTCCAGGGCTTTGGGCGTTTCACTACTTCGTCCACCGGCGAGTACTATTTCCGCACCATCCAGCCTGTCCCCTACCCCGGGCGCACCCCCCATATCCATGTGAAGGTGAAACTGCGGGGGAAGGAACTGCTGGCCACCCAGGTGTATCTGGCTGGCGAAAAGGCCCGCAACGAGCGCGATGGCATTTACAATTCCATCCGCGACCCCAGACAGCGCGCTGCGGTTACCGTGGCTTTCGACCCCATCGCCGGCTCGAAACTGGGTGAAAAAAAGGCCCGTTTTGATATCGTGCTGGGTGTCACGCCTGAAATGCCCTGATCGCAAACAAGCCCCCACCGCCCTGCCGCTCAGGGTTTGGTCGGCAATGGTGCATCCCCGGCGGGTACCGCCTCTGCCCCTGTTCCCGATTCAGGCTCTGTGTCTGGCGGCAGGGAGTAGGCGCTCACCCGTCCGGTCACATGGCCTAAAACGGCTCCGCCAATGGCGAAAACCGGGGTGCCCAGCACCTCCTCCAATGCGCCCCCAGCCAAAAAGCCGTAGTGGGGGTGCAATATCAACAGGCTCTCCTCGCGGTCGCGCCGGTCGCCCACCGCAGCTACATAGCTGATGGCGTCTCCCGTGGCGATCGTCTGGTGCCACATGGAGACCACCGGCAGTTCGTTGACCGCCGCATAAATGCCCGGATGGCTACGTGTGCGCATATCTTTGGCATAAGCCGCCGACTGGATCGCCAGGGACGGGATGTCAGAATAGACATACAGGCTATTCGTATAAGGATTGTAGCGATCGTAGCCCACCAGACGACCCGGCACCAGCGTGTAACCAATCACGCTCACGGCCCCCAGGGTATAGCGCCAACCAGCACCAACTTCCTGGTTGTCACAGAGCCGGCGCCATTCCTCTATGGGTGCGTACTGGTTCACACGCACGCAAATGTCGTTCATGCCGTTGCGCTCCACATACTCCGCCACCGCGTCGCGGGTGCGCGGGCTGATGCGGTGATTGTTCGCGCGCCGGTCCCACAGTAATATTTTCGAGGGGATTCCCACCACCCAGCCAACGGCGTCGATCACCGGCCGTCGCTTGCCTTCCTCCACCACCGGTTCGGCAGGGGCACCGGTCACATCCGCCCCGGCGAGCTCTCCCGCGTTCCAGCCACCGCCATAGCGGTACGGACCCGAATCAACCAGCAATTTCCGGTGGCAACCGCCAATGCCAGCCAGTATCCAAACCGCCATCAGGCTAACTATCCAGCGGCGGGGCGTGCACATGGGGCTCCCAGAAGTCTGTCTGATCGGGGGTGAATAAACCTGACAATTTCTCTTATCGGCTAATCCCCCGGTGGAGATTTCAAAAAAAAAGAACTTTTTGCTTCAGAATTCATGCGGATGTGCCGGGTGCTCGCGATGAATTTGGGCCGGTGGGAGGATTACCGGAAAGTCTTCAACCAGTTGGCTGACAGGGATGAGGCATAAAGAACCACCGTCGCAAAATTCCAACATTTCATTTCGTTCATTTCGTTCATTCTTTCATACAATTCACTCGCTTGGTCTTGTCTGTTATATAGAATCCTGCAAAGCTCCAATGTGGTTCATTGCGAAAGATGCTCTGATTCCTTACCCCATATTTGCACTAGGGCCCGCCTTGTGATCACATCGCTTTCCCTGTTGAAGAAAATACAAACCAGCCAGTCAGACGCTGTCTGGAATGACTTTCATGGGGTGTACTACCCGTTGGTTGCCTCCTGGTGTCTTCGCCTCTGCCGCAACCATGATGATGCCATGGATCTGGTGCAAGAAGTTTTCCTTGCGGTGCACCAGAACATTCAGCATTTCCACCACCAGGGTATCGGGTCGCTGCGCATCTGGCTGAAGAATCTCTTGCGCCGCAACCTGGCCAAACTGCGTCAAACGCGTTTTCCCAAGCTGGTTGATTTTGACGAAATGCAAGAGATCCTGGCTATTAGCCGTTCCAGCGCGGTCGATGGCCAGCGCTACGAGTCTCTTTTCCAGCAAGCCTGCGCCGTGGTGGCGCAGGAATTTACGCCAAACTCATGGCAGGCCTTTGTCCGTACGCACATCAACGAGGAGGATCCAGTTCTGGTTGGCATGGCCCTGAACATGTCACGCAACGCCGTTTATGTGGCTCGCTGCCGCATCACGCTGCGTTTGAAAGCGTGCCTGGCCGATTTGCTGACCTGAAAGGGAATGCTATGCGAGGCATATGGAACCAGTCCGGCTGAAAGCAAGCATGGCACACCGGTAATCCCCTCCTGAAAATCGGTATTTTATGGCACCCGCGACTGAAAACGCTTCGCCTTGTCCCACAGATGAGGAGCTGAGGCAGATTTGCCAGGGCGGATCTGATGCTGCCATGGCCGAGAGCTTCTTCAGGCATCTGGAACAGTGCCCGGTCTGCCCCGCCCGACTGGACACCCTCTGGTCGCGGCAGCCGCAAAGCCTGCCCAATGATCCAGCCCAGGCTGCACCTTTGGCTACCAGTCACGCAACTTCCTCCAGCGAACTGACCCGGTTACTGGACAGAAACGACCGTAACACCTACGACCTCAGCTTTCTACCCAGGCCACCCTTTCCGTCATGCCTGGGCCAACTGGCTGATTATGAACTGCTCAGGGTGATCGGTGCGGGTGGCATGGGCATGGTTTTTCTGGCCCGCGACAGCCGGGATAACCAGCTTGTGGCGCTGAAAGCCCTGAAACAGGGTGCGAGTGCCAGTCAAAAGGCCCGGCAACGGTTCATGCGCGAGGCCTTGACCACCCAATCCATCCAGCACCGTGGAGTCGTGCGTATTTTGGGAGTTGGCGAATCAGCAGGCATCGTTTTCCATGTGATGCCTCTGCTGGAGGGTGAAAATTTCGAAAAGTTGCTGCGCCGAAAAGGCCCCCTGCCTCTGGCCCAGGTGGTGAAATACACCCGCCAGGCCGCTGAGGCCCTGGAGGCGGCACACCAGTTGGGTATTTTCCACCGCGATATCAAGCCCTCGAATCTCTGGCTGCAAAAACCGGGCGCAGCCGGGGAAGAACAGGTTTTACTGCTCGATTTTGGCCTGGCCCTGGCTGAATTTGAAGAGGTCGGCATCACCTCAACGGGCGTGGTCATTGGCACACCGGCCTACCTCTCGCCGGAACAGGCAGAGGGAACAGCAACGATTGGACCGGCCAGCGACCTCTTCAGCCTGGGCTGTGTCCTGTACGAGATGCTGGTGGGCAGCCGGGTCTTCCCGGGCACCAACACCCTGGAGATTTTTCGCACCATCGCCGCCTTCCGCATCACGCCACCGAACCACTACCGCCGGGAAATCCCTGAGCGCCTCAATTCCCTGGTGATGTCGCTGCTAGCCAAATCGCCCAACAAACGCCCCGGATCAGCGCGGGCGCTGCTGGATCAGTTGGCCGATCCCCTTTTACTCAAACAGCCACTCCTCAACCGCAGGAGCGTGCTGACCAGCGGTATCGTTGTCGCAGTGGGCCTGGCAGGGTTGGGCCTCTGGAAAATTACACGCCCTGCCCCGGTGCCACTGATGCAGCCCACGCTGATCCTCCAGACACCGGGTGCCATAGCCATGGCCCTGGGAATGGGCTGGAATCAGGCCAACGATGGGCAGACTATCATCTGGGCGGACCATCAAGGCCGGTTGTGGCGCATGAGCCTGCCTGACCAGCGGGCCCAGGAATTTGGCCAGGTGAACTTCACACCCGCGTTACTGCGTTTCAGCACCGCTTTTGCGACCCTGGCGGTGTGTGGAACCTTCGGCGAGGTGCAGGTATTCCGTTGGCAAGACAAACCAGTGGCACTTGGCGTAAAACAGCGGGCACCGGTCCAAGGTGCCCTCACCGATGCAGTCTGGGACACGGCCCAAAACAGACTGCTGGTGGCTTGTGGTAACGAAGTTTCGGTGTGGAGTGGCGAAACAGGGCGGCTAACAGCCACCGTCAAGCCACGCTTTGGCGCCCCGGTCACCAGTCTGGTGCCGCGGTATCCCGACATCGGCTCGGCCTGGGTGGCGACCATGGTCAACGGCGAAGTCGGCATTTTCAACGACAGGGACCACCTTGTTCTGCAAAAAGTCTTGGTGAATTCACCTGCCACATTCCGCTTGGCCATACGCCCTGACGGGGTCCATGCTGCGGTGTGGTCGGAATCCGGGCAAATCGATTTCTGGCAGCCAGAAGAGTTTTCCTATCTCCTCAAGACAAATATCCTGCCCGAGACAGTCCCCCTGCAACCTGAGGGAGAACCGGCACCCATTCGGGCCCCGCTACAACCACGCTGGCTCACTTATACCCCCGGTGGCTCAACCCTGATGATGCTCGGCGATCGGGAGGGCGCGGGTGAGGCCTTCCTCTACAACCCGATGACCAACCGCATGCTGGCCCGGCTGGGTGTGGATGATCCAGTGCTGCTCACGGTTGATTACCCGCAATTGTGGGCTCTCGACCGCGGCGGCAGCCTGCACCTCTTTGACAATTTCATGGGAGCCAGCTAGAGAACCTGAGCCCCTTCTTACCGGAGGGGGTTGAACACCAGACCACTGAGAATTTTCGGATAAAAATAGGTGCTTTTTGGCGGCATTTTCTCCCCGCCCCCGGCAATCATGGCCACCATCCCCATGGTGGCGGGTGGTACCAGCGCCGCCAGGTCGGAACCCTGTGCCGACGACTGGTCATCGATCACTTCGCGGATCTGATGCACATAGGCACAGCGCAGCCCGTCAGGTCCGGCATGCGGGCGCAGCAGGCTGTTCAGGGCCACCTCGTGCAGAATGGCCACACCCAGTTCCCGCCAATCATCCGACTTGCCGGGTGCCGCCGCCTCCATCAGGGCGGGGTCTTTCAACTTGGCCAGCAGCCACTGGCCATCGGCGCGGGTGCCGAAAGCGAGCGTGTCTTGCCCGCCGCCCATTTCCATCTCCTCCCAGGCTTCCTGGCAGGCAGTTTCGCCCTGGCCCATGCCGGTGAGTTCGAAAGCGGGTGCCAGCAGCTCTGCCAGTTGCCCGGAGGTCAGGCCAGGCAGGCCCCGGATGAGCCGGTGCGTGGGCTGAATCTCGAGGCCAGGATCAGACATGGCCACCAGAAACATCATGATGTAGCGGGGAGCCGCCTCAGGCTCGAGGGGCCGGCCTTCCATGGTAGCCTGTTCGTCGCGCTCGGTCAGATATTTCAGGGCGGTTTCGTAGCGGTGGTGACCATCGGCCAGGTAAACCGGCTTCTGGGCCATGAGGGCGGTGATCTGGCTGACCAGTTGATGGTCATGCACCGGCCAGAGGCGGCTCACCACACCCAGGTGGTCGGTGGCCTGTAAAGGCAAAGCGCGGCCAACGGCCTGGTCCAGCAGTTTGGGCACCGCGGAGGTGGGGTCGGGATAAAGACCGAAAACGGGGCTCAGATTCATCGCCGTGGCGCGGAAGAGTTTCAGGCGATCGGCTTTGGGCCCCGCCAGGGTCTCTTCATGGGGGAAGATTTTTCCCTGCCCGAACGGCTCGAGCTTCACCCGGGCCAAAAATCCCTTGCGGGTGAGCATGCGCCCGTCCACCTCGAAGCACTGCTCCACGGCGTAGAGACAACGCTGCGAATCCTGCACCAGCAGGTCATTGGCCAGCCACTCGCGCAGGAAGGCGGCGCTGCGGGTGTAGCGGTTGTCATCGGCATGATCGGCGGGAGATTCCCGGTTAAGAATCAGCCGCACAACATTGGCGGGGTTTTTTGCGTACAGTTCGTCCTGCAAATCGGCATCGATCACATCGTAGGGAGGTGCCACCACATCCTCGAGCGCACCCACCTGGGCCAGGTTGTAGCGATACCCGCGAAACGGCTGTACTTCGGCCATCTGATTCACTCCCCGCGATCATCCCACCCAACCGGGCCACCCGTCCCGCTAGGAAATGGTGACCACCAGCCAAACAGTCATTCTAGGGTTCCCGACCACCAAGGACCAATCCAGTGAAAAAGGGGCTGGACGCAGGGGGGCCGGATTGCCCGCAATTCCTCGCCTTTCTGGAAATAGCGGGGAGCAGGAAGCACATCTGGTTTTTCCCCCCGGGAAACGGCGAAGGGAAGGCTATTCGGGCTACTTTACCCGAAAAAACAGGCCAGGTTTCATCCTGGCCGGATGGGTGCTAGAATAGGGTGGTGAGAATTGTCAGGCGTGGCAACTGGTTCTACCCCGCCTTTCCGGACCACCCCGCATGAATTGCCTCTGCCTGCTGCTGTGCGCTGTGGCCCCGCTGCAGGGGGATATTCCGCCTGTTTCGTTTCGTGACCAAGTGATGCCAAAGACATTGCTTGATAGCGAAGGAGGAAGGCAATGCTATCCCGACTTATCCTGAAAAACCTTACAGTCTTTTCTGAAGTTGACTTCGAATTTGCGCCGGGACTCAATGTAATTGTGGGCGAAAACGGGGCTGGAAAAACTCATGTGCTCAAGGCTGCTTATACTGCTGCTGCGGTAAGCGCGAGGGGTGAAAAAGATTCCGGATCAGCAACGCCAACAAAAAGCTATCTTGAAACGGCGGTCGCAAAGAAGCTTCGCGGAGTATTCCGACCGGATGAATTGGGGCGACTGGCTCGGCGTCAGGCCGGCCGAAGCCGGTGCGAGATCGAGGTGCGGTATAAAACCACATCGCCACGTTTGGGATTCTCCTTCAACACGGCAAGCAAGTCTGAAGTTGCAATTGATCAACTTCCAACCAAATGGGAGGGAGAGCCACCCATATTTTTTCCGACACGCGAACTGCTGACAATTTACCCTGGTTTTGTGTCTCTTTACGAGACAACTGATTTACCCTTCGAAGAGACATGGCGCGACACCTGCATCCTGCTGGGTGCTCCACTCGCAAAAGGTCCCCGACTGTCAGAAATCAAGAACTTGCTTGAGCCGCTCGAGGAACAACTTGGCGGCAAAGTGATTCTCGACGAAGGCCGATTTTACCTGCGGACTCAAACCGGAAATCTGGAAGCTCACCTCATTGCCGAAGGCATGCGAAAACTGGCGATGATTGCCAGACTGATCGCAACGGCATCGCTGATTGGCACGGGGTCACTTTTTTGGGACGAGCCAGAGTCGAACCTCAACCCGAAGGTTATCAAAAAGGTCTCACGGACTATCCTAAACCTCTGTAAATCAGGAATTCAAGTCTTTGTGGCGAGCCATAGCTTGTTTATGATGCGGGAGTTGGACATCCTCTTGAAATCAGCGGACTTCGAAAATGTGAAAGCACGGTTTTTCGGGCTTCATAACGGCGAAGAAGGCGTTACGGTCCAGCAAGGAGAGACTATTGACGACATCGGAGAAATTGATTCCCTCCAGGAGGAATTGAGTCAATCCGATCGCTACATGGACTCGGAGGCAGAGTAATGCCCACCATAATTTAAGGAAATCTGAAATTCATTTTTCCAGACGGGTGGAGCGTCTCGAAATACGACGAGTGGATTTATTACCGGAAACAATTCATCAACATCTGTGGCGGTGCCAAAGCGATCGATGTCCTGGGGATTGAGAAAAAAGAGTGTTGCTGGTTACTGGAAGTGAAAGACTATCGGCAACACCGCCGAACCAAGACTCTCCATTTGGCGGATGAGGTAGCCATGAAAATCCGGGACACGGTTGCTGGACTGGTTGGTGCCCAGTTTTACTCAACAGATGACACCGAGAGGCGGGCTGCCCGTCAAGCCGTACGCGTGAAGAATATCAGGGTGGTGCTTCATCTGGAGCAACCTGCCAAACACTCGACACTCTTCCCCAGGGCAATCAACCCTTCGGTAGTTTTGCAGCGGTTGAAGCAATTGATCAAGGCTGTTGATCCTCATCCAAAAGTTGTGAGAATGGGGCAAATGGCGGATATTCCATGGCGTGTAGAATCACCTGGGAGCCGTGACGACAAATTGCCAGCCTGAATCACTTTTCCCGAACTTCAATCAAAAAGCCCAGAAAAAAGCCGAGCACTTGCTGGGACAACACCAGTTGCCCTCATCCAAAATATCTGGGCGGCACCTCGATCACCGCCAACGACCTCGATGGTGACGGTTTCACCGGGGTCATCACCGGCGCCAGCACTGCCGCACACCAACATTGTCCGGTTCGATGGCGCCAAGGCCCTGCTCAATCAGGTGGTGGTACTCGACAGCATCTTCGCCTGGAGTGTCAATAACCCCTTCGCCAACTACTACGGTAGTGCCTTTGTGGGATGATTGCCTGCGATCCCCCGCCTTTTAAAAATACCCCTGAGACCAGAGCGCGTCGGTTTACTCCCCCTGGACCCCCGGTGTGGGAAGGCTATTCGGGCTACTTTACCCGAAAAAACAGGCCAGGTTTCATCCTGGCCGGATGGGTGCTAGAATAG
>QWOS01000024.1 GCA_003669555.1 Planctomycetota bacterium | reverse complement strand
TTCCTCGGAAATTACGGCTGGCGAAAAATCGATCGATTTGAAATCGGGTTGATCTGGATCACCCGCCGTTCTGATATTCACAAAAGAATTCAGGTTCAACTCAAGCTGGGGTTCGGATTCGATTTTTTTTCCGACCGCCGCCGATAGTCTGAATCTGTCCCGCTGCAGGATCATTGGGAAGAACATCAAGTTCATTCGCGGCGCGTTCAATCGTCTTGGCCGAACATCCCAACACGCCGGCAATGTAGGTTATTCCTCCATACCCCATCAGCCTGGCTTGCAGCACAGCGAACCGTCACCCATCTATCTCCGACAATGTCTCGTAATAATCCCGCATCCAGGCTTCATTCTCTGGATCGACCTGTATCTGAAATGCGAATGCCATCCTTGGCCTCCTGCTGATGTTGGATTCGCTTTTGATCTCCAACCTGGTTGGGTGTTTCGACTATTTTAACGACTTCCGACACTTGATGATGCGCCAGGCCTAACATCGCCGCAAACCAATTGAGCTCCATACCCCACCAGTGTGTCAAATGGAGGCGGTTCGGGACGACCAGTCAACTCCGGGAGGAGACCAGGATACACCCACTGCAATGCTTGGCACCGAATCGTTGAGTGGCAGATGTCGATTGGCGACGCGAGAATCAGACTCAAGTCAATTTAAAAGAAGTTCATTGCGTGACGGTGCACATGTCCAATAACCGTTCCACTACAAGTAGAATGTCCTCTTTTTGGTCCCCTAAAAAGTGATCACCGGTTGGAAAGAAACTTCTTGCGAGGCAAATCAGGGGACCGAACCAATGCCCTGATGAGTGCGTTTGGTTACAACTTCTGCAAACTGTTGAGGGCTTTGGCCTGCCTGGTGTTTTTCATCCTCAGGTGGTGCCGGAATACCTTGGAGAGACCGATTTGAGGTGGTAAAACCATGAATGGGGATTCACGCAGGTCTGTATTGGCAACACGATTCAGGACCGCATGACGCCGTCCTGACAAAAAATCGGTTGGGACGGTTTTTCAGGGACGACGGATTAGTCTTTATTCGGGCCAAATCTATCCAGATATCAAACACTACCGGGCTTAAGTGGCCCGGTAGTGTTAATAACAATTTTGTATGCCAACCCGATATCAATAAATTGAATATTTCAAAGTTAAAGACAGGTTTCAAAACGAATACTATTGAAGAAGCAGGCTTTTCAACATTTCGGCATCCACGGTCAGTCTACCCATAACTGCTTTTCCTTTAGCCTCTATTTTAAGTTGTTTCATCATTGTGTCCATTCGCTTTTTTACAGCCGGATTTTGGACGGGGGGCAAATTCTTCAAAAAGGGGAAAAACTTATTTTCGGTCAAATCTTTCAGGGATCGGGCTGTGGCAGGGTCTTTGGTATACATGTCCAGAGCCAATTTCACCGTATCTGTCAGATCAAAGCTGGCTGCCCAGCTTTCCATTTTATCTGCCAAGGGTTTCAGATCATCCGATCGGTCCATTCCTTTGCGGGCTTGTTCAGTAATTACTCCCGCCATCCACATCCCTTCTTTGCCGGATACTTTTTCCAATGCGGTTCTAAGTTCAGTATTGACAGATTCTTTAAAGCCACCATTCAGCGCAGTGACAAGATAATCTTTGGTAGTGGATGCCAAAACAGCCTTGTTTTCATCAAAAGCAATATACAGTGATGCAGCTGGGGTTTTCAATTCCCACAAAGTGATGCCATTTTCCTTGATTTTTTTGACAGGAGCCCCACTATTCTCACCTTGCTCCTCCACTACCTTGGCAATTTTCTTGGGACTAAATTTCCCCCGGATTACTGCCAAAACCTGGGATTCCGGGCCTTGCCCCTTAGCAGCAACCTGAAGCGACTCGACATCCTTGAACGGATCAATGCCAGTACTTTCCAGAATCTGCTGAACGGTGTCGTTAGTGGCCAGCAGGGTTTTCAGCAGTACATCCCAACCTTGGGATTTTAGAAAAGGGGACTCGAGAATTTGCCGTGGACGCAAATTCATGACAAATTCGGTATCAGGGGGGATGAATGCATCCGGTTCGATTGCATGAGATGGCATTCCCAATGCAAACAGACAGAAAAGGGCTGGTAGTCCAGCCGAATACCATGTGGCACATGCGGAAAAAAATTTCATCGGCCAAAATCTCCATGGAAGACGGTGAAATCACAACCTTCAACTAAACTACACCAAAATAGTCGGGTGGTTTCATGTCTGTGTCAATTGGATCGATGACTTTAAACATTTTCAGCATTAGCGCAAACGCGTATGCGGTTGGCGACTCTCAGGCGCAGCACCATGCATTTCAAGTAGGCCGATTACGAACGCACGAAAAGTTCGCAGGAGTTACTGTTTCTCCAAGGGTATGCAGGTGCATGAGTCCGTCACTTACTTCATAATGTACAGTTATAATTTCCGTTGGCCGGTGCGGACGCAGCGGATTCCGGATAGCAAAGTATATCAGTGGCAGCGGAGAACCCCAGCCATGGCGGCAGGATTGACGGATCACGTCTGGTCCTTGGCGGAGTGGATTGCCCGACCGAGCGTTCAACAGAAGTAGGGCACCAGGAGATTCAAGCATGATATATTCGCCTTTCCTGGCGGACGAGGTTTGATTGAGGATCCCCCCTATGCGCTCGATTTTACCCGCTATTGCTGTCTCGCTGGTGCTGGGCGTTTGTCTCAGGGCCGACGAACAGCCGCCCAAGGCCACCGGTTCTCAGGGGCGTTCAGTAACCCATGCCCCCAATGGCATGGTTTGCGCCTGTCACCCATTGGCGGTTCAAGCGGGAATGGATGTCTTGCGGAAAGGTGGCAACGCAGTGGATGCCGCGGTGGCAGTCAATGCCGCGCTGGGTGTTCTGGAGCCCATGTCATGCGGAATTGGTGGCGATCTCTTTGCCATTGTCTGGGACGCCAAAACGGGCAAGTTGTACGGGCTGAATGCAAGTGGCCGGGCACCTGCCTTGGCCACTCGGGGGTTATTCGCAGAAAAAGCCCTGACTGAAATTCCGCTGACTGGCCCACTCAGCTGGTCGGTGCCTGGCTGCGTGAATGGTTGGCAGGCCCTGCTGGATCGATTTGGCACCCAAACGATGGGTGTCCTGCTGGAGCCATCCATCCAGTATGCCGAAAAGGGCGCACCTGTGCCGGAGGTGATCGCCGGCTACTGGAAAGCCTCTGAACCCAAACTCCTGGCGGATCCGGGATCCAGGGCGGTCTTTCTGCCGAATGGCAAAGCTCCCGCCATCGGCGAGGTGGCGCGTAACCCCGCTCTGGCAAATACCTACCGCCTGCTTGCCCGGGATGGTGCCAAGGCGTTTTACCAAGGGGAAATAGCGACTTCGTTTGGGCGATTTTCCCAACAGGTCGGCGGGTTGATCCGTCGCGAAGACCTGGCAGCCGACAAACCCTCCTGGGTGGACACTATTTCCACCACCTACCGTGGAGTGGAGCTGCACGAGTTGCCACCCAACGGCCAGGGGCTGGCGGCTCTGCAAATCCTGAACACGCTGGAAAACTATGACCTGCGGACAATGGGTTTTTCATCCCCTGAATATTGGCACCTGTGGATCGAGGCAAAAAAGCTGGCCTTCGCTGACCGGGCGCGTCATTACGCTGACCCGTCCTTCACCCGGGTTCCCTGGAAGGAACTGGCTTCCAAGCAATATGCTCAAGGCCGGCTGGGCCTGATCAAGCCCGATCGTGTGCTGAATGATGTTCTGCCCGGGGATCCCAAACTGGGGCATTCAGACACCACTTACCTGTGTGTGGTCGACAAAGACCGTAATTGTGTGTCACTGATCCAGAGCAATTACAACGGCTTCGGCTCGGGCCTCACGCCGCCGGATCTGGGGTTCGCCATCCAGAACCGCGGGAACCTGTTCTCGCTCGACAAAAACCATCCCAATACTCTTGAGCCGGGCAAACGCCCCTTCCACACCATCATTCCGGCCATGGCCTTGCGCGATGGCAAGCCATGGCTGGTTTTTGGTGTGATGGGTGGCGACATGCAGCCCCAGGGGCATGCGCAAATCATGATCAACCTGCTCGATTTCAACATGGATTTGCAGGAAGCGGGCGAGGCGCCGCGCGTGGAGCACACCGGCTCGGCAACCCCCAGGGGCAAATTGGCCGAAGGGGCAGGCACAGTGCAGCTGGAAGAAGGTATGCCGGCAGCAGTGATGGAGGGATTAAAAAAGCTCGGCCACAAGGTGCGCACGGTGCGCGTGAATGGCGGCGGATACCAGGCTATATTGCTGGATCCGAAAACCGGCATCCTGCACGGGGCGAGCGATCATCGCAAAGATGGAATGGCTGCCGGTTACTGATTGGTCAGGCCAGCAATTCTCCGCGCACCCGGCCGATGCCCCCAACGGGCAGGGGGCGCCCCAGGCGGTCATAAATTTCGGTGAACGGATCAATGCCCAGCAGGTGGTAGAGGGTGGCCAGTACATCTTTGGGAGAAAAAGGAACCTCCACCGGGCTACCACCCTGGCGGTCGCTACGGCCCACCACCCTGCCTTTGGCGAAGCCGCCGCCAGCAAACGCGGCAGAATAGACACCCGACCAGTGGTCGCGCCCGCCCCCGCGGACATTCTGCATGCGAGGGGTGCGGCCGTGCTCGCTGAGCACTACCACGGCCGTTTCCTCAAGCATTCCCCGTTGCTCCAGATCGGTCAGGAGTGCCGCAAAGGCAGCGTCGAAACCCGGCCCCAGTTCGTCGCGAAGGCGGGGGTAGTGAAATACATGGGTGTCCCAGCCACTATTCACCTGGCCGTATTCATCCCAGAAAACCGTGGCGAATTTACCGCCGGCCTCCAGCACCCGCCGGGCGGCCAGGCATGACTGCCCGAAGAGGGTCATGCCGTAGCTTTCGCGCAGCTTGGCCGATTCGCGTTGCACCTCCAGTGCCTCAGCCAGCTTGCCCGAGGTGGTGAGGGCCATGGCCATGGCCCGCTGGCGCTCGAAGATATCAGCGCCATCGAGCAGGTTGCCAACACCATCGAGTTGCCTTGCCAGGCTAAGGCGGGGCACCATGCGGTCGATAGTCAGGCCCTCGGCGGGCTTGCATAGTTCAAAGCGGTCATCTGGCAGGATGCCGAGATACGGATCGGCCACCATTTTGGGCGGAATGCCAGGGGTGTTCGAGTCGCGTTCCAGGGTTTTTGTGCCCAAAGCCCTGAATTCAGACCAGACCGGATCGGCAGATGGCCCCAGAAAACCCCCGAAAGGGCCAGAACGGGCTGGGCCGCGTTTCGACCCGAAAGGGAAGGGCAGGGCAAAGTTGCCTGGCACAGCGGGATGGCCGGTTTTTCCTCGCGAGGCGAGGTGGTCGACCACCGAGCCGATAAAAGGCCAGTGGCGGGAATCGCGAGGTCGGGATTCGAGCGGGATATCAGTGATGGGAACGCCAGTAGTGGCATAGGCCACCCCATGGACCGGGTAGGGGTGAGTGAGTGAGCGCAAGACGCAGACCTTGTCGAGGAGCGCGGCAGTACGAGGCAGGATTTCGCCGATGCGAACACCAGGAATCCGGGTGGCGATCGATTTCAGGTCGCCTCGGACCTCCACCGGGGCGTCAGGTTTGGGGTCCCAGGTATCGATCTGGCTGGGCGAACCCCACAGGCAAAGAAGAATGCAGCGCTTTGCCTGGCCGAATCCGCCCAGTTTGGTGAGGTCGGCAGGTTGTGTGGTGGCCGCCAATGGCCCCCACGGCCCCACCGCTGCCAGCGAACCGAATGCACCCAGGCTTAGGAGGTCGCGCCGGGATATCCCGTCGCAAAACTGCTTGCGCGATCCCAGGACTCTTAGCATACGGCACTCGGCTTCTTGAAATTCAAACCAGGCGAGACGAGCAACAATGAAGCAAAAGGCAGGCTTATTTATTATCCCAGCCACAGCACACAAAAGCCAGCCTGATCGGTTCACCCGTATGGATTGCCCATATGGTATAATCGGCAAAACAACAGGGCCAGGGAGGTTCAAGTTCATGTATTGGAACCAGTTGGACACATATGTACTGGCCGGGCTGATCGGCGTGTTTTTTGGCGCAATTTCCCTGGCGGGGTTGGGCACCGTTTTTTCCAACCGCATTTTGCAGCGTGGCGGGCAGGCGCTTTTTGTGGGGGCCCTTCCTGCTGTTTTGGGTCTGTGGCTGATTCTAAGGGTATTGGGGGTGGCAGGGGCTGAGTGAGCGAATGCCGCAACTCTGAACTATCACTGAGGGAATTCCAGGGATGTCCGAACCTGTTGGGCGGCGTGAGGCCTTGCGGTTGTCTGCCCTGGCCGCCACTTGTGGTGTGATTCCGGTTGGACTGGTTGCTGGCCAACCGTCAAAGCCCAGAGAGCTGGCCCCGGGTTCCAGCCCGCCATTTCTGACCCTGGCCAAAGACTTCCAGGATGTCAGTCGCGGTGATCCGGTGCCGCATTCGCTCCAGGGGGAAGCCCTGGCCAAGGCCCGCCTCACCCCCGAAACCTGGCGCCTGGAGATTATTGGGGAAGACAAGGCGACAGTGGAAAAGCCTCTCACTCTTGCAGCACAGAGCGCCATCGACCTGCCAGCGTTGCTCAAGCTTGGCGGGAAAAACAGCGTCCGGTACCTGAAAGCGATGCAGTGCAACAATATCGCCCCGCCTTTGGGTCAGGGGTTGTGGGAAGGGGTGGCGCTGCGCGATGTGCTGAAGCTGTGCGGCAAGCTCGTCAACCCGCGGCGGCTTCACTATTGGGGGGTCCACAACGACAAGCCCGACCAGATGTTCCGTTCCTCTCTGGCCATGAACCAGGTGCTGGACACACCCCCAGGTGAAATGCCTCCGTTTCTGGCATACCGTTTGAACGGGGCGCCCATCCCGCTGGCTCGGGGCGGACCGGTGCGGATGGTCGTACCGTGGGCGCATGGCTTCAAATCAATCAAGTGGTTGCAAAATATCGTCCTGACCAACAACCATGCCGCCAATGACACCTACGCGCAGCAAAACAACGATCCTGAGTCCTATCTGAAAACGGCTGCCTACCTTGACGAAATGCAAGACGAGTCGTTTGCTGCCGGCCTGCCAATGGTGATTCGGGGTGTGGCGATGGTAGGCTGGCCGGGCCTGGAGCGGGTGGAGTACTGGCTGCGGCCAGACACGGGGGCCACCCTTTCGGATGACGATCCGCTCTGGGCTATGGCGCAGTGGCAAGCAGGGGTTATTGAGCCGCCGCCACAGGACTGGGGAGGCGGACTGCCGGGCGGGGGATTGCCCCGGGGTATTTGGGGGTTCACGGCTGCCGGAAAGCCGCTGGAATGGCCTATGCGTTTCAGTGTGGCGCGCTGGATGGTGCCGTTGAAGGATTTGCAGCCTGGCAAATACGAACTGCGGGTGCGAACTGTGGACAGGAACGGGTTCGCCCAGCCGGAACCTCGTCCGAACCAGCGGTCGGGCAAAAACCTGGTTCAATGCAAGCGGTTTTCAGTGAATAGATAGTGCATCTAGTGGGCTGGACAATGGTTTTTTGTTCCCGGCCTGCATTTGAAGTCCATTGGGAGAACGATTACGGATTTCAGGGGGGGGCCGAAATAACCCGCTACTCCACCGCGCTATGGATTGCCCAGAGGAGTCGGTCGCGGTTCATGCGATTGTTTGTCTTGATCAGCAATTGGTTGTCACCTTTTTTGAGCGAAATCGGAACTCTGGCCATTTCCATTTCTTCGGCGTGGTCCAGCATTGCGACCTGCTTTCCATTGAGATAAACGAGCGCCCAGTTGTCCAGTACAAGCCGCAAGATCGCCTTGCGATCGGTGTCACTTTTCAGGGTGGTACGGACATAGACTGAATGACCGGATGGAAAGATGTTCCCCAGGGTCAACCATCCATATTTGCTTGCCAGTTTGCGGACTGGGAACTGCGTTTTGCCATGGCTTACCCGATCCGGAAGAGTCTCCAGGGAGAGTTGCCCCACCAAAGCATCCTCCGGTTGCCGGAAGGCGTCGAGGGTGCTCCCATCAGCAAACGGGCCTATGGCCTGCCAGGTATTGGGGCTGACTACGCTCGGAGCTTGCGAGCCTGGCGTCTTGTAAAAATAGGAGACTGCCTCGTAGTCATCAGGCCGGGCATTGGAGGTGAAAAGCAACGATGACCGGAAGGGGATCGGATCGGGGCCGAAAAACCGGTAAAATACGCCGTCCTGATCGTTGCGACCCCGGTTGTCGCGATAGGGACAGCCTGCCCAACGGGTTTGGTACTGGTTGAAACCCCAGGAAAACCCGAAGTCGTCTTCGACATTATGGCCGCTGATGGCATGCGGATCTGTCTGCCCGTCGATCAGTATCAGGGTGCCCCCATTGTGGAATACCATGTCACTGTGGTCCTTCTGTCGCCAGCCCATGATGTAGCCGGCCAGAAAGCCGGTTCCTTCCGTTGCCGCAATCTGGAAAGGTGTTGCTGGTGCTGCTGGCATGGCGATGTTTCGTTGGGCGTGGAAGCGTAAAGGTGTCAGGGAAACACCTTCCGCGTACTGTTGCCAATCAACCATGGAAGCACCCGCCGCTCCATCCTTGCTGTGCAAGGTGATACGGCAGCCTTTGGAAAAAGGAATCGGCAGGTAGCAATTCCAGCCCGGCGAAGCCTTGGCGGGAATCAGGGGATCGTTGGTGACAGTGAAGTTTGGGAAGTTGGCAAGCCCGGCGCTGTCGATATGGTAATCCCTGAAACCGAGCAGCACACCAAAAAACGAACGGAATGGCATGCGTGCCTGCGGCTCGGATATGCCATCCACGGAGACCTCGATTTCCAAATCCTTGAGGTTGACCTGACTGTCGCCGGCGAAGACAAACCACAAATGCCGGATGCATCCAGCACCTTTGACATTGAAAATATCGACAGACTTGCCAGCGCCCAGCGAGATGTTGGTGCTGGTTCGTTTCGCGCGGAAACTGGTGGGCAATTGCAACAGGGGAACTGCCGGATCAGCAAAGGTATCGGGGAACGGATTAACCATTGCCGCCAGGTGGGCTGATTTTGGGGCCTCTGATTGTGCCGTTTCCACATGAGGTGGGCTACAACCGGCAGCCAGCAGGAAAGAAAATAAAATAGGCGAATGGATGTAGGATGATTTCATGAGAACAAGTCCTTTTTTCCGACTATAGGCCCAATGCGTTGCTGACCTGTCAGCCATCGCTATTTTTCACCGCGCCATGCCATCTCGTTTTTCTAACAAGGCATCCGCAGTCTAATTGTCAGGATTCATTCTGGCAAACCCATGCACTTGGAAGTGCATGGGTTTGCGGTGGGGATGATGGGAGGGAAACTTGTTGTTTTACCAGTATTTTGCGTGTTTTTTTTTAGACCTGATTTCCCAGAAAAGGGGGGCGACGCCTCGGCTGATCGAATGAAGAGCCTGCCCCACCCTGCTGGACTGGCGGTTGTACTGGTATCAGGGCCGCGCCAATGTGCTGATTTCTTGCGGATTCAGGGCTTGCTTGTAAAAGCGGACATCGGACAGTGATCCATGGAAGAAATCGCCCTGACCTGCTCCAATCAGGAGGGGCTCCCGCGTTGTCAGATCAAGTGCTGCGGGATCAAATTTTGCTGATTCGCCAACCTGCTTGCCGTCCAGGAAGAGCTTCAGCAGGTCATTCTGCTTCACCGCCGTGATATGGTGCCAGCCCGGAGAGATCGCATGGTCGTATGTCAGGCAGGGACCAGCGTCCATGGCGTGCACCTTGCCCGAAGGAAGTGTGCTGCAAAAGAGCCGTCCCTGGTACTGGGCCATGGTCCAGGCGCGGCGGTATTTTACATCCGGGGTCGAGTCAAGTTGTGCGGTTCTTGTCCAGGTTTTTCCCCCATCGTAACGATAAACATGGGCCAATGGCAGTGTGCCAGCATACAGCTTGCCATTATGGACCAGCATTCCCATCACTTCGAGTTCATTGCCCAGCCTGCCAAGATCCTCCCACCCCGCCGCCTGCAACCGGTACACCTTGCCACTAGGCCAGGAGCCGACACACAGTTGGCCGCGATGGATGGCAAAGGAATAGGTCTGGGAATTATCACCCAACTGCCCGAAATCTTTCCAGGTGATGCCATCGAAGCGGTAGACCCTGCCACCGTCATAGCTGGTTGCCCAGAGGAAGCCGTTGAAAACAGCCATGGATTCGACTCTTTTGCCGTCCGGGACAGGGAGTGATGTCCACTTTCCATCGTGCTCGCGGCGAAAAAATCCCGCAGGCTTGTAAAGCGATGAGGCATGGAGTTTTCCCCTGAATTCCACCAGGCCGCCAATTGCCTCGGTATCGGGCAGGCGACCAACCTCGGACCAGCGACTGTCCCCCTCATAACGGAAAACGCCACCTCCAGGGTTTGTGTTGTCAGAATCGGTCATTGCCGATCCGGAAAATCTGTATTTTGACGATGCGGCATAGAGGTGGCCCTGATGGACCGCCATGGCCGAAACTGTGTTGCTTATGTCGGGCGCCCCGCAGTCCACCCATTTTTCGTGACCGGCAAAGCGGTACACCCGGCCCCGCTCCCCCCTGGTGTTACTGGCGGTTCCGGCGTAAAGATTTCCGCCATGCGTAGCCATGGCAAAGGCGAGGGCTGCGTTGCCGGGCCTCCCCTCATCGGTCCACTTCGGCTCGCATCCGGCATCAATCCCAAACTGGATCTGGCGTGTGTTGGCCTGGCTACTGGTCACACCGGTGTTGTTGCGGATCGACAGGTTGAAACCCACGCGTTTTTTGGGGTCAAACTGGGTGACGAGATCGCCCAGGTCATCATCCAGGTTTTCCTGAGTATGGGTCCACAAGGCGATGGTGAAATCACCGGTTCCCAGGCTCATTCCAGAATCCGTTTTTACTTCGATCCGGCTGGAGTGCCCGTCAAACACGACGGCTGTTCCCTGGCGGCCAGGTGGCATCGCCCTGAATGCGACGCTGTGGGCGATGCCATCGTGCCCATTCAAGGAAGAATCTTTCGCATCGTGCGCCAGTTTCCAGTGGGCAAGGAGTGTGGGGCCGGGCTGCCCGGCGTGGGTGGTGGCCGCCAACATCAGCAAGCTGAGGTTTATCCAGGTGAGACGGATCATTTACAGGCCCAATGGTTCATGGTTTTTTTCTTTTTAGGAATGCCCCAGATGTTTATATCCCCAAAGCATATGGTATGCTTCGGGATGACCCACTCGCCGGTTTTTTCATCCCTTAGAGCAAATACGGCTCCAGTCCTCATTCAAAACCGAAGCCTGATTACTCCATTTCCTGGCCAGGTGTCGGTATTATTCCAGCCGGCCAAAAAGGTCGTTGAGACATTCGGACATGGTGGGGTGGGAAAATACGGTGTCACGCAGGGCGCTGGCGGTCAGTCCACCTTGCATCGCCATCTGGACAACGGCCATCACTTCGCCACCTTCAGGGGCCAGGACCGAAACACCCAGGATCAGCCCGGTTTTCGCGTCCACCACAGCCTTCAGGAGGCCACAGGTTTCACCCATGGTGACTGCCCGGGGAATGGCAGCAACCGGCAGCGTGGCAATCCGGGGGGTGAATCCCTGTTGACGGGCCGCCGCTTCGGTCAGTCCCACCCGCCCCAGCTCGGGATCAATAAACAGCGTGTAGGGCATGAGCCTGTTGGTGGTGACCCGGTTGCCACCTTGCAGGTTCGCCGCAACAATGCGGTAATCATCGAGCGAAGCGTGGGTGAACTGGGGACCGCCAGTCACATCACCGATGGCCCAGACACCGGGTGCCGTAGTTTGCAGATGTGCGTTCACCACCACAAATCCACGCCCATCGAGTTGAACCCCGGCGGAACTGGCGTTCAGGCTTTCGGTATTGGGACTTCGCCCCAGACCCACCAGCAGGTCGGTGCCTTCGACCACCCGTTCCCCCATGGGGGTTTGCAAATGGATTCCCACACCGTTGGTATCGCCGCCCTGAGCCTTCAGGACAGAGGCACCCAGAATGACATCGATAGAGTCTTCCTGGAAAATGTGCAGGATTTGCTCGCTGATTTCCGGTTCTTCGCGGGGTAATAACTGCTGGTTCCGGTCGATCAGGGTGACGCGGCTGCCGAGGCGACGGAAGAGCTGGGCGAATTCACACCCAATATAGCCACCCCCCAGAATAACAAGGTGCCCGGGAAGCCGGTCGAGCTCCTGAATGGAGTTGCTGTCGAGAGACTGGATGGATTCGAGGCCAGGCAGATTCGGTTGGGCGGAACGGGTTCCCGTGTTGATGATGACTGTGTCGGCGGTGAGAGTGCGTATGCCCCCTGTTGCGAGTGTGACTTCCACGGTTTTTTCGCTGATAAAACGGGCAGTACCCAAAACCAGAGTCAGTCCCGATTTGTCAAAAAGGCTTTGGTTGCGGGCCACCATCGCACTGACAACCTCCCGTTTCCGTTGGCGTACAGCAATCTGGTTGACAGCCTGGAGTGCCACATGAATGCCATATTTTTCAGCATGACGGGCCAGGTCGGCTACTTTGGCTGACTTGACCATGGTTTTGGTGGGGATGCAGGCGACATTGATACACGAACCGCCGATCATGCCCTTTTCCACCAGGGCCACACGATGGCCGGCAACAGATTGTTTGATGGCCAGGGTCTTGCCGCCCTTGCCCCCGCCGATAACGAGCAGATCGAAATGTTCCGGCACCATGGTAACTCCAGGAAGAAAAAGAGGTCTGATGGCCTTGCCGGTAATGGTACCGCGGCAAGCGATGAACGGCTGATGTGGGGCATTAAAACGAATCAGACAGCCGGCTGATTCCTCCCGGTTCACTTTTTACAAGCCTGTTTCGGGCATAAAAATGGTTCTGAAGCCGGAACCGGCCTGTCGGAGCGGATAACCGTATCAGACTTTACATCTGGAATCTGTTCCCTGTTTCGCAGGGGAATGGGGTGGGAAATGTGAGGAGCCCGACCCATTGCTGCTCCTTTGCTTGCCGATTACAATAATAGTCTGCCGATTTTTCGACCCCTCCGGGATGGTCCCATGTTCAAAATCCTCGACGAAGCCGTCGCACCGACTGCCGGCATGAACCGGCGGGTCTGGATGGGTATTGGCGGGATTGGCCTGGGTGGCTTGTCGCTGGGGCATTTGCTGGCTAGCCAGGCTCGCGCCACGGGCAAGCGGCCTGCCAAAGCCAAATCGGTTATTATCTTCGGTTTGAATGGCGGGCCAGCCCAGCACGAAACCTGGGACCCCAAGCCAAATGCGCCGGCGGAGATCCGTGGTCAATTCGGCACGATTGCCACCCGCACTCCCGGCCTGCGGGTGTGTGAACTGATGCCACGCACTGCCTTTCTCACCCATAAGCTAGCGGTTTTGCGGGCAGTGGCGACCAACGACAACGCCCACAGCTCCAGCGGCTACCAGATGCTGACTGGCGTTCCACACGCCCCCCTGAGCCAGGAAAGTTCCGCCCCCAGGGCACCCAACAACTGGCCATCCATGGGGGCCATGCTGCGGGCTCTTCGGCCGGAGACGGGGGGGCTGCCCTCCGCCATCACCATCCCTGAACATATCTGGAACGATGGCAATTTTCCCTGGCCTGGTCAGGATGCCGGATTTCTGGGGACACGCTATAACCCCTGGCTGATCCATTGCGACCCATCAGATCCCTCTTTTCGGGTGCCATCCCTGAGTTTGCCTGGTGAAGTGCCGCCCTTGAGGTTTGATGAACGACGGTCGCTCCTGGAACAGGTCAACCATCATTTTGATGGTGCCCAGCGAACTGCCACCAGCGAATCATTTTCGCAACATGCGCGGAAAGCGAGCCAACTGATCCATTCCCCGGCTGCCAGGCGGGCATTTGACCTGGAAAGCGAATCCCCGGCTCTCAGGGAAAGATATGGCAACAGCCGCTTTGCCCAATCGTGTCTGCTGGCGCGGCGCCTGGTCGAATCCGGGGTGGGTCTGGTGCAGATCAACTGGACCCGAATCAAGGATCAACCCAATGGTGGTGGCTGGGATACCCACTCCAAGCATAATGAGGCCATCCGTTCCCTGCTGATGCCGATCATGGATCGCGCCTTTTCCGCCCTGATCGAAGATCTGGAAATCCGTGGCCTGCTTGATGAGACTCTGGTGGTCTGGTTTGGCGAGTTTGGGCGGACCCCCCGTTTCAACAAAGAGGGCGGACGCGATCACTGGGGCAGTTGCTTCTCGCTGGCCTTGGCGGGTGGCGGTATCCAGGGGGGTGTGGTGTACGGTTCGTCCGATAAAAGCGCTGCATTCCCCATGGACGGGCGCGTAGAGCCCTGTGATCTGATCGCCACCATTTTCCACTGCCTGGGATACGCACCAGACACAGAAATCCGTGATTCGCTGGACCGTCCGTTACCTCTCAGCCGTGGGCAGGTGATTCAGGCTATTGTGTGAAATAGCTGGTGGCGGAAAGTGGCCCGGCGTGTTTGAAATCGACCGTGCAAACCCGCATTATTCGCACGAGGCGATAAAACCCTCACCGGTTCGCATAATTAGCGGTTCGGTCAATTCCACCCAGCCATTGGCGCCCACCCGCGCCTCGAGCAAGCGATCACCACGGATGGTGGACAGCCCCTCAAGCCGGTAAACCACCACCCGCTGCCCGGCCGGGGCGTCAGCCAGGTGGAAACGCCCAATCAACCGGTCGTCGGCAAAACGGAAAGTGTAAATGGTGTCCCGGTGAAGGGGGATCATGGCGCCCCTTTCCGGCGTGGTCGGGCCAGCCGGAGCTTTTCAGCCCGGCTCAGCTTCTTGATTGCAGTCTCACGGCGCAAGGCATCGCCATGTCCGGACTGGGTTTCACGCCAGATCATCTTCACAGGCAACCGGGCCCGGGTATAACGAGAAGCGGTGCCCGCGTTGTGCTGTGTCAGGCGACGCTCCGCATCGGTGGAGACACCGGTGTAGAGCGTGCCATCAGCGCAACGGAGCATGTACACCCACCAGCTTTTTTTTGCTTCCGGTTCCCCCGCCTCAACCCCCTCGGTCATGGCATTGGGAGGGGAATTGGTAGGGCCTTGATATTTTTGTACCAGCAGTTGGACCCGTGGTCTTGCAAGCCTATATAACCTTTCCTCGGGTGGGTTTTCAGGGCCACACCGAATTTGTGGGAGCTGCCATCGGGTCGCAGCCCCACCTTGTCAAAGCCATCCAGGTCGATGGCGTTGACCACCTTGCCGTTGACCTCGATAGTGATTTTTGGCCCATCGCAGACGAGGCGCATGTGGTTCCATTGGCCCACGGGTTTCATGGCGTTTACCGAGGGTTTTGCCAGATCGTAGAGGGCGCCTGTATCGTGGTAACCAGCGGTGGTGGTGTCGTCGATGGCCACCTCCAGGCCATTGAAGCCCACATCCTTGCCCGGCTTGGCTTCCAGGGGGCTGGTGCGGATAAAGACACCCGAATTGCACTTGAGGCTGATCCTGAAATCGAGCGACAGGATGAAATCGCCCCATTCCTTCTCATGAGTGAGCATGTAATCACAGCGGTGCGGATTGAGGGTGCCATCCCTGGCATGGCTTTCCGGCAGCGGCTTGCGCTTGGGGCTCATCCAGCCCCGGGTGGTTTTGCCATCGAACAGCAACTGCCAGCCATCCGCTTTTTCCCGGGGGCTGAGGTGGTTGTCCTGGGCATTGCCAGCCAGGCAGGTGGCAACCAGGGTCGCGAGAGAGAGTATGCATTTTTTCATCAGAGGGTCCAGCCTTTCCGGTATTCGGGGACGATAAAACGCTCGAGACCCGGATTGTTTTTCACGCGCAAACTGGGGGAATCCCAGTCAAGGCGAGTACCCGGAGCCCGCAAGGCCAACACGCCCAGCAAGACTGTCTCGGTCATGGGTGCCGAGTAATCAAAGGCAGCCGCGGGTCTGGGCCCGCCTTTGCAGGCCAGAATAAACTCCTCGTAGTGGCCAGGCGACCGTGCCATTGTCTTGGGTACCCGGGCGGCTTCGGCCCGCAGGGTGTCAGGGAGTAACTGCGGCATGCCACCGTGGGAGGAGTGGTACATCTTCCCCTTGCTGCCGACATAGAGCACGCCGTTGTCGGGAAGGCGCTGGCCTGCCGGCATTTCCGCCGGTGCCGGCGGCATCAGGCCGCCGTCATACCAGGTGAGTTGAACTGGCGGCTGGCCTTTTTTACCCGCGAATGTGTAGTAAATCATGGCGGCGATGGGGAAAGAATCGTCATTGGCCTTGCCGTCAATCACGCTGCCATCCAGCGTGGTGCGGGCTTCCACCGTGGTGGGGGCGCCCAGTTCCAGGGCCCAGATGGGGTGGTCGAGAATATGGCAGCCCATGTCGCCCAGGGCTCCGGTGCCAAAATCAAGCCAGCCGCGCCAGCTATGGGGAGCGTAGGCGGGGTTGTAGGCGCGGAAGGCGCGTGGCCCCAGCCAGAGATCCCAGTCAAGTGTGGCTGGTGTTGGAGGGGTGCCCTGGGGCCGACCGATTCCCTGTTTCCACAGCTTGCCAGCCCGGTCGCTCCAGGCATGTACTTCGCGCACTTCGCCGATCACACCCCCGCGGATCCACTCGTTGGTGAGCCGTGCCCCTTCGGTGGCATGGCCCTGGTTTCCCATCGAGGTCATCACGCCTGCCTTTTTGGCCGCAAGGCCCACTTCACGGCACTCGTGCAAGGTTTGCGTGAGGGGTTTCTGGCAATACACATGCTTGCCCAGTCGTAGCGCCGCCAGGGTGGCAATGGCATGGGTGTGGTCGGGCGTGCCCACCGACACGGCATCGATATTCTTTGCCTCTTTATCGAGCATCACCCGGAAATCCTTGTATTTGGCAGCCCGGGGATGACCACCCAGGGTGCCGGCGGCGCGCTGCTGGTCAACATCGCACAGCGCCACATACTCTCCCCCTAGCCGGGTGAGTGTGGCCACATCCCCCCCGCCCATACCGCCTACGCCGATACCAGCCAAACGAACGCGCTCACTGGGGGCGATATTTCCCTGCCCGCCCAGCACATGGCGCGGCACGATGGTAATGCCCAGGGTGCCGGCAGCCAGGTGGGCAAGAAAATCGCGGCGGGCCCGGCGGCTGACACGGGAAAGAGGGTTGGCCATTGGGGATAGTTCCACAGGGGTAGGGAGGGAAGTCAGCAGGCAGTTTCGCCTTGGTTGGCATGAAATGCAAGAGGCCAGGCATGTTTCCGGTTGACCGTCCTGCCGGCGGATTAGTCACTTACCCATCTCCCCCGGTTGACAGGGGGGTAGGTTGGGAGTCATAATAGATTCGCCCGCCTGTACTTGCCCTTCCCGCATTCGCCTGCCATTGGGAAGTGGGTTCAAGAGAAAAGGATCGCCATGATGAAGCACGCTTGGCTCCCCCTGAGCATTGTCGGCATCGCCCTGTGGGCTGTCGTTGGCTCTTCCATTCATGCCGATGCCCCTAAAATCGTTCCGCCAGTCGCCAAGGACCAGCCTGCAAAAACTGCTCCAGTCGTTGCTGTTGCCAAACCGGCTGCGGTTCCTGCCAAATCAGGGCAGCCTTTGGCTATCGATGCTGCGATTGCGCTGGACGAACCAACGGTCTCGTCCCTTGCCAGTTCACCCTGCGATGACCTCACTTTTTTGCGCCGGGTCCATTTCGATCTGGTAGGCGGGCCACCCACGGTTGCCGAAGCCAGGGCATTTCTGGCAGACAAGGATTCCGCCAGAAGGTCCAGGCTGATCGACCGGTTGCTGGCCAACCCCGACCATTCCTGGTACTGGTCGCAAGTGCTCGATGCCTGGTGGATGGAGCGGCGCCCCGCCAAGCATGTGGATGCCAAGCTTTGGCGCGACTATTTGCGTGATTCACTGGCCCAGGGCAAGGGGCTCGACACTCTGGTGAAAGAGATGCTCACCGCCGATGGCACCGACGAAAAGACCCGCCCGGCCGCGCGCTTCGTGCTTGACCGCGAGCTCGACACGCACCTGGTGGTGCGCGATATCAGCCGGCTGTTTTTGGGCGCCAATCTGCAATGTGCCCAGTGTCATGACCATCCCCGTATCGACAATTACAAGCAGGCGCATTACCACGGGCTGCTCGCTTATTTTCAGCGCACTTATCTGTTTGATGACCCTAAATTGAAGAAAAAGGTACTGGCCGAGAAGGCCGATGGCGAGGTGGAGTTCCAATCGGTCTTCGATCCCAAAAAAATCACCCGCAAGCGGGCCCCGGGCGTGCCTGGCGGTCCTGAGCGCCCTGATCCCGTGCTCGCCAAAGATCAACTCTACATCTCGGCCCCCGCCAAAGAGGTCCGCGGTGTGCCCCGTCATAGCCGGCGGTCCTTGCTGGCCAACGACCTCACTGCTGGCAAGGCCTTGGCCCGCAATCTGGCCAACCGCTTCTGGGCCCAACTTCTGGGGAAGGGTGTCGTGCATCCGCTGGATCAGATTCACGAGGACAACCCGCCCAGCCATCCAGCATTGCTGGATTCCCTCACCGAAACCCTGCTGCAAGCCAGGTATGATCACAAGGCACTGCTGCGGGTCATTTGCAACAGCGCGGCTTATCAGCGCGGTGGGGAAGCCCGGGCCGGCCAGCCAAAAAATGCTGAAGACCGCCTGCTGATAGCCCGCTTGCGGCCGCTGTCGCCTGAGCAGATGGGGCATGCGCTTCTATTTGCCACAGGGCAGGTGGAGGCCGAACGGAAGGCGCTGGGGGCCAAGGCCACCCCCGAGGCCGTGTGGCCCAGGGTGGAGGCGCAAGCCGCACCCTTTATCGCTGTGCTTGCGGCGCAACCAGGAAACCCTGATCAGTTTGAGGCCCGGCTGGAGCAGGCGCTGTTTTTGGCCAATCATGGACATCTGCAGCAGTTTCTGCCGCCCCGCCCTGGCAACCTGATGGAAAGGCTGCTGGCTGAAAAAGACCCCGCCAAAGCCGCTGACGAGTTATATCTGGCTGTTTTCACACGCTTGAGTTCTGCTGACGAAAAGGTTGAAATGGCCCGCGCGCTTCAGGAAAAAGACAAGCAAACCGCCCTGCGCGACCTGTTATGGGCTCTTTTAGGATCTGCTGAATTCCGCTTTATCGGTTGACCATACCACAATCTCTTTCTGGAAGGTTATCCCATGCGCCCTGAAATCGCCCGCTATGCCTGCAACTCGCCTGAACACACCCTCAACCGCCGCTCGATGCTTGGTGTCCTTGGTGGCGGCTTGGCCACCGCCACCAGTGCGGGCAGCCTGCTCGCCAACCCTTTGGCACGCCAGCACAAGCGAGTGCTGATGGTTTTTCTATCCGGCGGCGTTAGCCAGCTCGAGACCTGGGACCCCAAACCGGGAGCGCCCACTGGCGGCCCATTTCGCGCCATTCCCACCTCGGCCCCCGGCGTGCATATCTGCGAACTGTTGCCATACACTGCCAGTCAAATGCATCGGCTGGCCCTGGTGCGGGGAGTGAACACTGCCGAGGATGATCATGGCAAAGGCAGCCATATCATTCACACGGGTCGCAGGCAGGAGCCCTCGCTGGAATATCCGCATCTCGGTTCTGTGGCCGCCAAATTTGTCGCTGACGCCGACAACCCCATTCCGGGCTACCTGAATGTGGTTCCTGGTGGCGGTGGCGGTTCCAATGCCGCGGATGCCGCCTTCCTGGGGCCACGCTATGGCTCGGTAACTATTAGCGATGGCCGCGCCCCTGCCAATATCGACCGGCCCGTCGATCCCCTGCGCGAACAGCAGCGCCATGACCTGCGTCGCGCCGCCGACCAGCGTTTCATGGCCCGTCGCAAGAGCGCGCAAACCGAAGCCTACACGCAGACCTACGATCAGGCCCTGCAACTGATGCAGAAAAAAGCCTTGTTCGACCTGACCAGCGAACCAGCCAAACTCACCGAGAGCTATGGAACGCATGATTTTGGCCGCCACTGCGTGCTTGCCCGGCGATTGCTCGAAGGGGGCGCGCCTTTCGTCAAGATCAGCCACACCAACTATGACACGCATCACGAGAATTTCGACTTCCATATCGAGCAGCTTGCCGAATTCGACAAGCCCTTCGCCACGCTAATTGAGGATTTGCACCAGCGGGGCTTGCTCTCCACCACGCTGGTGATGGTGGTCAGCGAGTTTGGCCGCACTCCCAACATCAACAGGAATTACGGGCGCGATCACTGGTCGAAGGCCTGGAGTGTCGCTCTGGGAGGATGTGGCATCCGGGGTGGCTCCTTCTGTGGGAAGACCAACGCCCAGGGTACCGAAGTGGTTGATCGGCAGGTCCATGGGGGCCACCTTTTCGCCACCTACCTCAAGGCGCTGGGCCTCGATCCCGCCAAAAAATATTATGTTGACCAGCGCCCAATCCCCATGGTGGATCCGACCGGTTCGCCTATCGGCGAGGTCCTGTCATGACCCAGGAAAAGCCCAAGCCAAAAGAGGCCCCCAAACCGCCGCCGCCTCCCCCGGAGCCGATTGCGGGCTATAACCTGGCCACGCTGAAGCAGGCCGCTGAATTGAAGAATGGTAGCCCGCTGCTAGCCTGCCGGTTCAGCCCTGACGCCCGCTGGCTGATCACCACTGCCCAGGACAATACCATCCAGCAGTGGGACCTTGCGCCGGACAAGGACGGTAAAATTGCGGGGAAAAAAGTTGACATGGCCGGCCACGCCTCGTGGACACGGGCAATCAGCTTCAGTGCTGACAACAAGTGGCTGATCACCGCTGGCTATGACGGGCTGTTGCTCACCTGGCCCCTGGGGGTGGCGCATCCCGAACCGGTTCGCCAGGTGCAGGCGCACACCGGCTGGATCCGCGGGGTCGATTGCCAGGCCAATCAGGTTCTCACCGGTGGCAATGATGGCCGGCTTGCCATACACCTGCTGCCTGACCTGCGCCCGTCGCGCGCCTGGCAAGCCCATGATTGCCATATCTACCAGGCCAGCTTCTCGCCTGATGGCAAGTTCATTTTGTCCGCCGACCTCAAGGGGCGTGTCAAGGTGTGGGACCAGCAGAGTGGCGCGCTGGTACGCGAATTCGCTGTGGCGGCGCTGCACAAGTACGATGCGGGCTTTGGCGCCGACATTGGCGGCGTGCGTGCCTGGTCGTTTTCACCCGATGGCAGCTCCATTGTCTGCACGGGGATCACCAATGTGTCGAACGCTTTTGCGGGCGTTGGCAACCCGCTGTATGTGGTTGCCAACTGGACCACTGGCGAGATCCGCGCCGAACTGAAACCGAAAGAGGCCTTCCAGGGCACAGGCTGGGGTGTCTGCTGGCACAGGGCCGGTTTCATCCTTGGTGCAGCCGGCGGCAACGGCGGTATGCTCTGGGCCTGGCGTGATGATTTCAAGGTGCCCGTCAAACCGGAACCGGCCAAAACCGAGCCAAAAAAAGACGCCAGGAAAGAAGAGAAAAAGCTGGAACCCATCGCGGAGTTTGTCGCCCACAAGCTGGCTGACAATGTGCGCGACATGTGCCTGTCAGCCAACGGCAAAAAGCTTGCCATCGCCTACCAGGGTGGCATTGCCCGGGTCCACACGCTGGCCTGAGCAGGCCCTGCTCAGGTCAGCGCTCCGGGCAATGACGGGCTTACTTGGCGGGTGCGGCCTTGGGGGGTTCCTTGGTATCAGTTGATTTCTCCCAGCGGAACCTGGTTTTGGCAGGGTCGAAAGGCTTCAGGTACTGATCAGCAGGCTTGTCGCAGGCCCAGAGCATGCCCCTGGTAAGCAGATCCAGGAACACGGGGTCGGCCAGTTCTTCGTTGTAGTGGCCAATCGTGGTGCCAAAGACCTTTCCCTTGCCAAAGGTATTGGTCCATACACAGACCTCGTCATTTTTCGTTTCACGGCTTTTTGCTGTTGCCAGAGGGATGCAATTTTCGCCCTGGGCAACTACCTGGTACAACTCGCCCTTGGCTGTTTTCCAGGTCTCGGGGAATTTTGCCAGGGCGGGATGGGCCTTGCCAGCCGCCCTGGTGGGCACCACCTCGAACGGGTAGTGCGCGCCATGGCGATGCGAGGTCACGCCGCAGAACTTGAACCATTCACCGGTGCCATCGCGGTAGCAGTGCATGCCGCAGTGGATGAGCACGCCCGGCAGGCCGTCCCGGTGTGGCTTGACGATGGTCTCGGTCCATTTAGGGTCTTTGGCATCGGAAAAACACTCGTTGTGAATGACGATATCGAAGCCCTTGTACCAGTCGGCTTTCTCATAGAGCGGGATCTTGCTGGCAGTGGAACTGCCACCCTGGTGGACCACCACCCACTCGATACGGGCGCGGGCAGCGGTGCCCTCGGTGATGATCAGCTTCTGGGTTTCGTAGTCGTGGCAGCAGCCGCCAGTGACCAGCAGGGCCCTCAGATCGGGAAACTTTGGCTCGGAAAAGATGGCCAAGGCAATAAGAGAGGCAAGCATGGAAAAACTCCCGGGGGGTTTGGATGCGAGAAACCGGCAAGAGTTCAGTAATACCATAATTCCAGCAAGGGATTGGGCTTTTTCCGGGGATGATGGACAGTTGCCAGACACCAGGGAACTGCTTCCCCTGAGTGCGAAAAAAGATTTCCGAAGTCAGGGGGATCAAATGAGCTGAACCCGATGGCTAAAGCCTTATTGATAGACATTTTCCCAGGGAATATCCCGAAAATTGACACATTCTGTCGATGTGGAATTGTTGATGGATTATGCCAGTCCATCGGGTATTTCTTGTTACACCCTTGCTGCAATCCGGGCTGTGCGAGGCGGCAGCCAATCCGGATTACGCGCAGGGGGCCTCTTGCGTGAGGAACTGAATCACCCTTCTGGGGCCAACCCTGCCAGCGGCTGGAGTACGATTTTGACATTTTTCTGAAAAGGGATTGCATGCGGTTTTTTAATAGGATAAGTTTGTCCTGTTGTCTGGATGTGGCCTAAAAAGATTCCAAACTGATTGGAACACAGCCATGGCGGCAGCACTTTCCAGGAGGCGGACCCCGTGAACAACACCTTCTTTTTTCAGAATGAAGCCGACATGCAAAACTTTTTGCATCTGCAAAAAACCACGATTGGGCAAGGTGATGGGCTGGCCTCCTTGTCCCGGGTGATGGCAAGGCTGGCCAGTATCCTGGTGGCCTGCCCTGAGTGCGGTCACTTCAGTTGCGCCATCCATGGCAGCGAAAAGAGTGATCCACTCGCCGGAACTGTTTGGAGCGAACCCCTGGAGACCAATTGGCGCAATGGCCACACAGTGACAACCCAGGTGCCAGCCCTGGGAGAATCACCCCATCCGGAGGGCCATTCCATGGAGGTGCATTTGCAGATGACTGTGAACGCCCAGGGTAAGACTGTGCTACGCCTGAAAATTCAGGAAGGCAGTAACAGCCAGGATTGCCATAGTCGGGAGGCGGATCCATTCGGGTGCTACCTGCCAGCCAGCAGGTTTGCTATCGGGTCTCTCGACAGCCTGTCCTTGTGTTGTTCCATCCCCGATGCTGCCGGGGGGGAATGAAACCGACTGAACCACCTGGATTACCCATGGTTTTCCAGGCTGGATAACACCCAGCCAGCCGAGGCCGAACCAGCGACCCTCCGCAAGTACCCGCAATTATAATTCCCTGACCCGGGTTATTCATTCCCCGCCATTTTCCTCCGCCCGGCAAGTTCCCGCCGCCAGGACGAAGCCCATCGGTCCCGCCATTCCTCTTCCTGATCCCCATGGGAGAAATCGTCCATGTTTGTCGATACAGGTATCAATACCTCCAATAACTGCTGCATGATTGAACAGTGTATTCCAGCCGCAGGGTGCGGGGTAATAGAACTGCCACTTCTGTTGACTCCCATGCAGGCCAAATCACTAGAAGATCTGGCGTATGCCCGCAGCCAGACGATGGGCCGTCTGATCCGGGACTTGTTGCAGGAATATCTGGACGCCAGAAAAACCGAACAAGTCACCGACTCGTGAACCCCCATGGCATGCCCGCACAACCAAAAAAACCGATCGATCAAGTAGCCTGAAATCATGGGCCAGACACAACCAGAGGTTGATTCTCATGCAGCAGACGGAAACGCGTTTCACCCAGAAAACGATTGAAATCCCAGTTACCGGGATTCAACTGAAAGCCCAACTGACTATTCCCGGGTTAGCCCGTGGCGTGGTTGTCTTTGCCCATGGCTTTGGCAGCACCTGTTTCAGCAGGCGCAATCAGCTGGTGGCAGCCAAACTGCAAAATGAGGGGATTGGCACTTTGCTGCTGGACCTGCTTGCGCCGGGAGAGAAATATGATCCCGAAATGACCGGCGATATTGACCTGCTCGCCCGGCGATTGGCTGGCGTTACCGAATGGCTGATGGTTACCCACCAAACGGCTGATTTTCCCATTGGCCTTTTTGGCTCCGGCACCGGATCCGCGGCGGCGCTGGAAGTGGCAGCGAGCATGCCCGATGTTATCCATGCGGTGGTGTCCCGGGGTGGCAGGCCTGATTTGGCCGACAGTTGGTTGCCACTGGTGGAGGCCCCAACGCTGCTGTTAGTTGGCAACCTGGACAATCAGGTAATGGAACTCAATCGTCGAGCCATGCGATGCATGGATTGCACCTGTGAGCTGGTCAGTGTGGCGGGGGCCACCCATCGGTTTCCGGAACAGGGCACTATGGATCAGGTCGCCGTCATGGCCAGAGACTGGTTCGTCAAGTACCTCAATGGCAAGGAGGACTGGCAATGAGTTCCCACTTTCTCTTCCAGGACCGGGAAGAAGCTGGCCACGCCCTGGCTGATATGCTGCGTGATATCCCCACCCGTCGCTCCCTGGTATTGGGGATTCCACGCGGGGGTGTGATCACCGCCGCTGCTATTGCCAGGGAACTCCATGCCGAACTGGATGTGATCCTGTCGCGGAAGATCCTGGCCCCAGGGCAACCAGACCTTGCCATTGGAGCAATCGCCGAGAATGGCAATTGCCATTTTGACCCGCTGAGCATGCCAATGCATGATTTGCCTTATGGCTTCATCATGCATCAAAAGCGGATTCACGCGATGGGAATAGCGAAACGCCAATCGCTGTTCCGTGGCAATGGCGGGTTACCCAGCGTGGCGGGCAGAACTGTCCTGGTTGTGGATGACGGGGCCGCCACCGGGGCGACGTTGATCGCAGCTCTTGACGCGGTGCGGCTAAGAAGTCCGCACTATCTGATCGCGGCGGTGCCAGTGGCTTCACCCGGCAGCCTGGGCCAGATACGCAGACACTGCGACGAACTGGTGTATCTGGCGGCACCGGATGAGTTTCAGTCCATTAGCCAGTTCCACGCCTACTTTCACGAGGTGAAAGACCTGGAAGCAGCAGCAATTCTCCATGAATTCACCGCGCATGCGGAACCAGCCTGCTCGTGGTAGGGGTTCACCCTGTCCATGAGCAGGCTGGACTGAAATTGAATGAATGAAACCATTCAGGCACTGACGCCCACCTGTTTACCAGCCCAGGCAACAGCCAGCGCCCCCAGACCCCGAAAGGGACAGGCCCCGCCGGTTGAGAGGCAATTCCAGATATTCGGCGCGACTATAGACCTGTCGACCTTCCAGCAGGGTATGGGTGACATGGGTGGAACTCTCCAGCGGGTCACCGTTGTACAGCACCAGGTCGGCCATCCGTCCGGGGGTGATGGCTCCGCGTTCAGCGCTGATGCCCAGCAGTTTGGCCGCCTCATGGGTCACCGATGCCAGTGCATCTTCGCGGGACAGGCCCTGGGCGGCGGCCATGGCTGCCTCGCTACGCACATTGCGGATCTTGGGAACATACCCCTCGAAAGCGCTGCCCAGGGCGAAGGGGATACCCGCCAGGCGCAGTACCCGCGGCGAACCCGAAAAGCTGTGGATGGTCTCCATGGATGCTGCCAGGCGCTGCATGGGTGGGTGTAAAAATACCGGCACTCCAGCGGCTTTCACTTCGTCAAGAACGAGATAAGCTTCGGTACCCAGCGCCAGTTTCAGGTCGAGACCGAATTCCTTCCGAAGCCGAAGCGCGGTCATGATGTCGTCAGCCCGGTGGGCGGCGATCAGCACCGGCAGTTTACCTGACGCGGCGGCGGCCAGGGCATCGGTTTTCGGATTGGCCGGGGCGGGCTTATCCTTGTCAACCGGTTTCTCAGCCTGGGTCTTGCCTTGCTGCAAGGCCTGGCGCAGCAGGGCCGCCACCCCCATACGGGTGGTGATCTTGCCGGAATAGGCCTCCTTGGCCGATTCCCCCAGGTTCACCACCAGCATCGCCGGCGACCGAAGCAGCATTCCCTCGGCGGTGCGCCCATGGGTGCGGAAGATGGCCGACTGGCCCGCAATGGCATTCTTGCGACCGGGTGTGGTGTGCACCACGGTCACACCCTGACGGCGGAGGAATTCCAGAAGGCCATCATCGGGATTGAAGGCGTCGAGGACACGGATCTCAGCCTGGTTGGGGTCAGTGCCTTCATCCTGATCCTGGTCAGCTGGCACATTCAAGCCACCCGAGATGCCGCCGCAGCCATGGGCATCGATCAGGCCAGGTGTGACCTCAGCGGCAGTGATAACAGGAATGCCAGGGGGTACAGGCACCTGGCTCGCTGGGCCAACCGCCTCAATCTTGCCCTGATTCACCACCACCACCGCGTTGATGATGAAGGATTTTCCATTGAACAGACGGCCGGCGCGAACCGCAAAGCGGGCGGGCAGGGGGCCTTTGGCGGGTCCGGCAACCATCGGGGCGGTGACCACCGACGGAGGCGCGGCTGGGGCGGTCACGCCAGGCCAGCGCTTGTCGCTGGTGGCAAGGGCGTATCCGCCCGCCTGGTGCCTGGCATCTTCGGCCCGGTCGCGTTGAAAACGGGGCACACCTTCGATCCAGGTCTCCAGCACCTGGGTGTAGATGCTGAACGGGCTCCCTGAGAGGAGGGCGAAGTCAGCATCCTTGCCCGGGGTCAGCGAGCCCAGACGGTGATCAAGGTGGAGCATGATGGCGGGGTTGAGGGTGAGAGCGCGCAAGGCCTCGGCCTCGGTGAGGCCGCCACGGACGGCGATGGCACCTGTGCGCAGGTAGAAGCGGGATTCGGTGACCGGGTCGTCCGTGTTGATGGCGACACGCACGCCGGCCTTCACCAGGGCAGCGGCGTTCTCTTCAATAAGTTGCACCACTTCAGCCTTGCCGCCGGGAGCTTCCAGCAGAGTGAGCGACACATTCGCTTTCAGGGCAGCGAGCTCCTCAGCCACACGGTGTCCCTCGCTGGCGTGTTGCAGGACGATCTCGAAATTGAATTCCCGCGCCAGTCGCAGTGCGCTCATCAAATCGTCAGCGCGGTGGCAATGGAAATGCACGGTGCGTTTACGCTCCAGCACCTCCACCAACGGCTCCATGGCCAGATCCCGATCTGGCGGGGTGGCCTTGGGGTTTTCGGCTTTCTTTTTTTCGTGATCCGCCCACTTGGCCTGATACTCGCGGGCCTTCAAAAACTGCTCGCGCTGCAGGGCATGGGTTTTCATCCGGGTGGCGGGTGCAGTTTTGTTGCGGGTGAAGTTGAAATTCTTCGGATTTTCACCATTGGCCATCTTCAGGCCGCCCTCCACTCCCTGGGCTTCCACCCGCATTTCCTCAATGGTGTTGCCACGCAGCTTCACATAGACAGTCTGGCCGCCGATGGCGTTGCCACTGCCAGGCATGATGTTGACGGTGGTAAGCCCTCCAGCCAGCGCCATGCGAATGCCTGGATCGTCCGGGGTGACGGCGTCCATGGCCCGCAAGGAGGGCTGGATTGGCCCGGAGCCCTCGTTGCCATCGCTGTTGGCCGTGATGCCTGGCCGGCTGAAGATGCCCAGATGTGAATGGGTGTCGACCAACCCGGGGATAATCACCTTGCCCTCACAATCGATCACCCGGGCGTCGGCGGGGATCGCCATACTGCCGACAGGGCCCAGGGCGGCAATTTTGCCCCCCCGCACCAACAGGGTACCGCGCTCGATAACGGGCCGATCCACCGGATGGATGCGGGCGTTGGTGAAAATGACCGGTTGTTGGGCCAAGGTCAGGCAGACAGCCAGAAACGACAGGCTAAACATACTGGGCTCCAGTGGGCGGGAGATTCAACTCTGACTTTATGCGAAAATCTTCCCTGCCGCAATCAGGCGTTTTCCAGCATGGGTATCGAACAAATCGTGCTATCATGGCGTTTTCAAAAACTCCGGGGAGACTGCCAATCATGATCCGTCTGGCGATCGCGGCGACTGTGTTGCTTGGGGCTGGCTGGGTGGTGGGGATGTCCCCTGGTCAGAAAGAATCCAGGGGGGCCCAACAGGTGCTGAAGCATATTGTGCTGTACAAGTTCAAAGATACCCTCACGACCGCCCAGGTGGACGAGGTGATAACCGCCTTCAAGGCATTACCCTCGAAGGTGCCTGGCATCATCGGCTTCGAGGCGGGCACCAATGTCAGCAAAGAAGGCAAGAGTGATGGGCTCACCCATTCTTTCGTGGTTACCTTTGCCTCTGTAGCGGACCTCGACACATACATCGCCCATCCGGCGCATCAGGATTATGTGAAGATCGTCAAGGACCGCCGCGAGAAGGTGGTCGTGTTTGATTACTGGGTGAAATAAGTGGCGGGATTTCCATGGAACCCACCCCCGATGGTCATTGGGCAGCATCTGCATGCGCCAGGCCTTGACCGGGGTGAGGGCAGGGTGCCAAACCGGGATCATTCCTGGCCGGTCCTTTTGGGTGTGTCGCTGAATCGGCTTGCCGTCGCCGCGCTTCTGGCCCGATCCTGGTCCCATGGGGACCGGGATCAGGTCAAGTCTGGGCTACCGAATCCAGCCATGCCGCGCGCTGTTGGCGAGATGGTTCAGGGTATCAGCACTGAAAAGCCGTTGGATGGTTTGAAGCCCTGGGTGCTATCCCCCACTAATTTGCTGCCTTGCAGGGAGAGTTTGCGGATGCCTGCAACGGGACTGAAATCGAGTTCCCTCATGTTGACCCAGAGCACATTGGGATCCAGCGTGGACTCGTAGAAATACTGCCCGTTGGTCAGGTTGATGACACTCCGCCAGCGGGTGGGGCTGTTGTGTGGGTCTCCCTTGCGTAGAGCCTCGAGATTGACCTCGCCAAACGGCTGAGACACATTGCGCATGACACTGAAGACATAGGCGATCGCCTCACGGTCATTTTTTGGTTGTGGTAGACCTCGCAGGTAGTGGGCCGCGCGCACAAACCTGTCAGTAGCCAGGTTGGTACCGGGCAAGGGATCCTTACCTCCAAAACCCTGATAGAGGCGGAGGTTTTCGAGTTGCTTGGCAAAAGGCGGATCATTCGTCATGACGGTGTGCTGGCGGCCATGGAAAACCCGTGGTTTGCCGGCCTGGTACTCGATGACAACCGAATCACCCGAGGTATCCTCAATCGCCAGGTGTGTGCTTGTCTTGAGCCCGTCGAAATTGGCGGGGACGATCTGGAACGGGTCTTTTTCAAAGGCAGTGGCCACTTCGGCTGCCGTGGCGAAATTATCGAGGCAGTATTGCAGCCATAGGCCCAGGCTGATGCCTGGGCGTTGTGGGTCGCGGGTGCCATAATCTGTTGTCCCCAGCCAGAGCATGTGCCCTGCGAGGCCTTTCTCGTTGATACCATCGACCACCCCGGCACCGTCGCGGACCAGGGCCAGCATCCCGTGCTTCGATTTCCACTGCACAGACTTGGGGCCCACCAGGCCGTTTCGGTCGATACCCCGTGGCAGGGCATAAAAATCAACTGGCATGGAGTTGATCCAGTCCATGTTGCGGCCAGCAATCAGAGGATGACCACCCGTATTCCAGAGGACGCGTGTGCAGGCGAGCAATGAGGCTGTGCCCATAGTCAGGGCCAATAGGCCAAGCAGTGGTCGGGTAATCGAATGGATCATGGACTCGCCTTGCTTTGATGTCTGAAAAAGAGTGCCTGTTATTTGCCGGCAACCCATGGAATACTGCCCGGATTTCAACCAGGAGGCTTTCCTCACACCAAGTCTAACCAGACCAGGGCAAGGCAGGATATCTTTTTTGGATATCCTGTTTGGATTGCTCCTTCCAATGGTGGTAGAATTGCTGCAATGATGGGGCGGGCTGCCACTACGCTGTTCGCATGAAGGCGGTCAGGTCGGCAGCCTGGGCAGCTTCCCAGGCTGGTATGTCGCCGATAGGACGCCAGGCATTGGCTGAAACCGTTGTCATCTTGCCATCCCGGGCCAAAAGATTGACCAGATCCGTGATTTCATATTCGTTGCGGGGCGACAAAAACGGCTGGTGATCGAAGGCCCGACCGGGATAGAGATAAGCCCCCGTATTGGCCAGCATGGGCCCGGGAAGATCTGGTTTTTCAACCAGTTTCTCCAGGGTGCCGTCGGCCCGGGTGAAGGCGATGCCATACTGGCGCGGATTGGGCACCTGATGAGTGAGCACCCCGCCCTCGAAGCCTTGTTCAGGCAGACTGGCCAGACGGTTCAGATCAGCCGCGCCAAACAGGTCGTCGCCATTAAGAACCAAAAAGGACCCGCCCGAGAGTGAGTTGCGGCACGACCACAGCGCGTCCCAGGTGCCCCGGGGAATGGCCTGGCGAACCGTCACCCAGTTGGGGATGTGCTTTTGTGCGGACAGGTATCCCTCCACCTGTTCCGCCAGGTAATTCACCACCACCACCAGGCGATTGACCTGTCTGGGCAAGGCGGCAATGGTCCAGTCGAGTACTGCCCGCCCCTGAACTGGCAAGAGGGGCTTGGGAATGGTGAGGGTGTGCGGCCGCAACCTGGTTCCCAGACCCGCGGCGAGAAGGACTGCATCCATGCTATGCTGCACCAAAAAAAGACGGGGAAAAAGAAGGAGGTGAACTCAGGGTGTTCCGGGGCCGGGAATTGGTTTTCTGGCCTGCCGTCCTGGTCGGGAACGCCCCGCCGAAGCGCCACGGGGTGCCGCGAGGCGCGGGGGTTCTTTTGGCACTGGTGCATGACGAGTGGGGTCTGCCAACGCAAGAAACTGTTCCTGGCTGCGAATCCGGGGGGTGGTTGTTTTTACCCGGCGATACAGTCCCGATGGGAATAACTGGCGGGCCTTCACATTGTCGGCCAAAGTAATCGCAAGAATCTCATCCACCAGGCGGTGCTTCAGGGATGGTTCCTCGATGGGGAAGACCACCTCCACCCGACGGCTGAGATTGCGATCCATCCAGTCAGACGAGCCGATGAACACCAGGGGGTCGCCAGCATTGCCAAAATAGAAGATGCGGCTGTGTTCGAGGAAGCGGTCAACCACCGAGATAATGCGGATGTTGTCGCTGATCCCAGGAATGCCAGGTCGCAGGGCGCAGATGCCTCGGCAAACGATATCAATCTTCACACCCGCCTGGCTCGACCTGTAGAGGGCCTGAACCATGGCAGGTTCCAGCAGACCGTTGATCTTGGCGATGATCTTGCCCTGGTGGCCATTGCGCTGGTGGATGATTTCCTCCTCAATTTTCTCCAGCATGAAGCGCTGCAGGTGCGTGGGCGCAACCACCAGTTTCCGCCAAAGGGGCGGTTCGCAATAACCTGTGAGGTAGTTGAAAAGAAGCGAAGCATCCTCGCAGATGTCCTCGCGGCAGGTGAAAAATCCCAGATCCGTATAAAGGCGGGCCGTTTGAGGATTGTAATTGCCGGTGGCAAGGTGGACATAGCGACGAATGCCATCATCCTCCCGGCGGACCACCAGCGCCACCTTGCAGTGGGTCTTCAGCCCGACAAAACCATAGACGACATGCACCCCTACCTTTTCGAGTTCCCGGGCCCAGAGGATATTGCGCTCCTCGTCGAGGCGGGCCTTGATCTCCACCACCACGGTCACCTGCTTGCCATTATCGGCGGCCCGCTGCAGGGCCCGGACGATCGCCGAATCGCTGGAGGTGCGATACAGGGTGAGTTTGATGGCCAGCACGCGCTCGTCTTGCGCAGCGGCCTCAATGAACTCGACCACATGCAGGAATGTCTCATAAGGGTGATGCATCAGCACATCGCCGGCCCGAATGGCGTCAAAGATGGAGGGCACATGCTGGAAAGCGCGGACCGGGCTGGGGATGTTTTGTGGGTCACGCAGATGACCATAGCCAGGCAGGGCATGAATCTGGAAGAGACCCGTCAGGTCGATCAGGCCTTCGGTGCGGTAAATATCTTGAGCATCGAGATCGAGGGCCTGAGCCAGAAACGACTCGGTTTCCTCCGGCGCCGATGACTCCAACTGCAAGCGGACCGCCATGCCCTGCTTGCGTTTGCGGATCTGCTCCTCCACAGCCTTGAGCAAATCTTCCACCTCGTCGTCATCGATTTCCAGATCGCTGTCCCGGGTGACCCGGAAGGCGCTCACATGTTCAATTTTCAGGCCGGGAAAAAGTTCGGGGAGGTGGAGGCGTATCAGGTCTTCCAGCGGGAAAAACGAATGCTTCAGGCCGTTTGCCTTAAGGGGCAGCGGGATAAAGCGGGGCAGGACACTGGGAACCTGCACCAAAGCGAACAGTTTGCTCCCACCCTCGGGCCGGCTGAGCCGCACGGCCAGATTGAGTGACTTGTTCAGCAGCCGGGGGAATGGGTGACCCGGGTCGATTGCCAAAGGGGTGAGCACCTGAAAAATCTGGCTGCGGAACATCTGCGCCAGGATTTCACGGTCGCTGGCGTCGATCTGGTCGAGGCGGCGAATACTGATTCCCTCCGCCTCCAGTCTGGGAAGCAGTTCCCGGGTGAGGCATCGCTGGGTGTCAGCGTTCATGACACGCACTACCCGGCCAATCTCTTCTACCTGAATACGCACAGGCAGGTGGTCGGCCCCACTGCCGTAGGTCACGCCTGCATACAGCTTTTGCTGCAACCCACCCACCCGCACCATGAAAAACTCGTCCAGGTTCGATTCGGTGATGGCAAGGAACTTCAGGCGTTCGAGCAGCGGCACCGTGGGGTCTTCCCCCTCTTCGAGAACGCGCCGGTTGAAAGCCAGCCAGCTCAATTCGCGATTGATATACAAGCTGGGGTCATCTAGAGCGGTATCCGGACCCGGGACGAGGAATTCCTCAGGCAAGCCAAACATCCCGACTCCCGTTTCCACCGCGTGGAAGTTCTTACAGCAGATCTGTTACAAGTATCTGTCAGCAATGAACTTACGGCCCAAAGCAAGAATGGTGGCCGCAATGATTCATCACCCTGCAGATTACGGGAGTATAGAACAGCCGCCCTTCCGCCGCTAGCACAGCCTGCCAGGCGTTGGCGGGTGTCCCGGTTGCCGGTGGGTGCCCCGACCGTACCAGCTGCCGAAATAAAACCAGGAAACAGGGAGGGTGGCGGGGCGGGGCGGGGGCTGGTAATCTTGCCCCGTGATCCCCAATCCGAACTCCTCCTACGGAACGAACCTGCCATGGCCCAGCCTCTTCCTTTTGTGCTCTCCCAGCTCAACCAACAAATGGTGCGGGATACGAAATGGCAGGCCGCAGTGCTGCCTTTTGGAGCTACCGAACCGCACAACCTGCATCTGCCCTATGGCATCGACTGCTTTCAGGTGGAAGCCATCGCGACACGCGCCTGCCAGCATGCCTGGGATGCGGGAGCCAAGGTGTTGCAACTGCCTTTTGTCCCCTTTGGCGTGAATACCAACTACTTCGAAATTCCCGGGGCGGTTGCCCTGAGTGTCATGCCAACCACCTTGCTGGCCATTCTGACGGATATCACTGAATCGCTGCGCCGTCGGGGTATCAAGCGGCTGGTGCTGCTTAACGGGCATGGTGGGAATGAACTGAAGCCACTGGTGCGACAGTTGCACCCGAATTGCGGGGTGTTTCTGGCCCTCTGTGACTGGTTCAGGATGGGGCAAGACATCGTCAACGAGATTATCGAAAAGCCGGGGGAGCACGCCGACGAAACCGAAACCAGCCTGGCCATGGCCCTGGTTCCTGACTGGGTAAAGCTGGATCAGGCTGATGCCGGTGTCGCCCGCAAGAGCACCATCGAGGCGATCAACAAGGGCTGGTTTTCGATCACCCGGCCCTGGCATATCGCTACAACCAACACCGGGTTGGGCGACCCGTCGCGATCCACAGCCATCAAGGGGGAAAAACTTCTTGAGGCGCTGGGGCAACGCCTGGGCAAGGCTCTGCACGATGTGGCGACAACACCCGACTCCGAGCTGTTCCCCTATGCCTGAGAGGAGATCTGAGGCCGAGTAACAAAAAAACAGAGCCCCGATCGGGGCTCTGTCGCGCGCTTGTACCAAGGCAGCTGACAATAGCGGCCAGGTCTTGAAGGCTTTCGGCCTCAGATTTTGCCAGCGGCCCGGGCCAGCTCGTTGAAGTGCTCCTCGAGGTCGCGATTCTGAGCTTTGGCTGCCTGGGCCTTGCCTGTGTTGGCCAGTCGGCCGGCCTCGGTGCCATGGCCTGCACTCACCAGTGATTCCACAGCCAGGGCCAGTGCCTGGCGGGATTCAGGTGTGTCACCAGCGGCCAGTTGATCGAACAGCCCACACGCTTCCGGCAAGCGGTTCAGCTTCAGCAGGCACTGGCCCCGGCGGGCGAGATAATCTGCTTTACGTCCGCCGCCATCGGTTGCCTGACCACTTTCCAGCGCTGTCATGGCACCAACCCAGTCGCCTGCTTTCTGGGCCTGGCGGGCCAGGTGATTCGCTGCGGCGAAGCGATCCTCGATACCGGGGCTTGACAGCCATGCTTTCGCGTGGCTAGAGGCAGCGGCATCATCGTTTGCCTGGACTGCCAACTGGAATGCGGCCTGCGGGCTTTGTTCCATTACTGCGGTGGGTGGAATAACGGAAGTCTGGGGTTCGGTGCCAGTGGTGGGGAGTCCGAGTAACCGGCGCACCCTGTTGAACGAATAGCCAATCCGTTGGCCCACCAGGCTGGCCTCCTCATGGAAGCGGATCAGGGCAGAAACCCGCTGCTTGCCCTCAGGGGTGGCCACGGCCTCCTGGGGGGAACTGCCATGCAGGCTTTTGAGCTTTTTGTGAGGCCACGAAAGCTCATATTCCTTGGTGCACTCCGCAAGTTGGCGTGCCATCAACTCTTCGTGAGGAACCCCTTGCTGAGTCGATACCATCAGCGGTTCCCGGGCCAGATGGCCCAGTCTGCCAGTGGAGCGGACTGGTGCCTCTTTATCAGTCCACCCCAGCCCCTGGGCAAATTCGTCACGCAATCCCTGGATGATGGACTTATCGGTGCCCGATACATGCACCCTGGGCATGGCCAGATTGAAATGGGCCACCACTCGGGCGAATTTTTCTTCGGGTGCCGTCTCCCCGGGCGTGATGATCCCGTGGGCAGCATCCTTCATCTGAAGGAAATACGCTTCAATGATGGTTTGTCCCTGCTCGGTTTCATCGACATGGTACGGAGAAAAACGCTTTTCCCCATTGAATTTGTTTAACAATTTGTCGAGGGCGGGAGGGTTGCGGGCCAGGAAGACAAATTCATGCTGGGCATGGTCACCAGGTTCGGATCCGTGGCCCGTACTCAGTACCTCGGAGAGGACAAGCGCGTTTTCCTTGCGGACGGGGTCGGTCTCAAGCTGAATGTATTTCCCAAGGTATTCCAAAGCCTGCGTGTTGTCGCCCAGCCATGCATTGATCAGGCCGGCGTTGTGGACTGCAGCGGGGTCTTGTGAATCTTGTGTGGCCAGTGTGGTGAACATGCGGGCCAAATCGCTCAAGCGACCGCTTCGGTGTTCCTTCGCAAGTTTATCCCAGGATGCCCGGCGTTTGCTCCCCGAGGGAGGACTTAGCAGGGTATATTCCCTGCGAATGAACATGGGCATATCAGATTTTGCCCCAAACAACTCCTCGAACCCGGACGAATAATTCGTATTGGCCGGATCCAGACGGGTAGCCATACGAAGGGCATTGCGGGCTGCAATGGGATGCCCCATCTGTGATTCCACATCAGCCAGGAACGAATACACCAGGGCTATCTGCTCTTTGGAGTCAGCGGGGTACGCATCCACCGCCATGCGGCCAAGAATCGCAGCACCTGGTACTTCACCTTCCTGCATTCGCCACTGGGCGCGCAGAAAATGTGCCGAGGCGTAATTGGCATTGGTGGCCAGGGCCAGATCGAGCGCTTTTTCTGCCTCGGGGCGCCGTTTCAGGGCATCCAGCAGGCGAGCTTTGTGCAAATAAATTTCCAGCCGGTCAGGTTGGGCGGCAATGGCGGAATCGAAGGTCCGGACGGCGGAATCGAGTTGGCCAGCCCGGGCCTGGGAGTACGCTTTTTCCAGCGTGGTACTTATACTTTGGCAGCAAAAACGAAATTTTTTGCCGCTGCCACAGGTACATAATGCGTAAATATCACTCATTTCAGCAAAATCCTCACGATGACAATCGTTTCCGTATGCGGTTTCCAAGGCAAGCTTGGCGGGGGACACGCCTGCGAATTGAGCAACTGGCACAATCCATAGCGAGGCGCACTTCCTGCTGTTTGCGGTGCGTTTTCTGGGCTGGTCCAGTTTCCAGGCAGGCTAACGACCTGCGAAACAAGCTCCCAGAAACCGAGGCCAACAACAAGAAGGTGCGCGTACTCTCCTGGTGAGAATCCCGTCCTATTAGGCCAAGGTACGCACTGGCGCCATGCTTGGAAAGAAGTCTGGGGTGCAGAATACCTTAGCTGGAACGCAAAAGGTGGGCTTAATGGGTCAAGGGTAAGTGGAAAAGAAGCCCGGGCGAATTTACGGCGAGGTTTGGGTGAAATAGTTGGAATGGGTAGGTAGCGGGCCTTGACTCAAACAGCAACTGGGGATGAGCCATCTGACTTAAAAGCCTGAGGGGATGCAGGAAGTTGGTTAGCGTTAGAGACGGTGGGCGGGTTCGCCCAGGAAAAAAAGGCGGTTGTATTACGCCAAACGAGAAATGGAACCCTGCAAACGCTGTAAGCGTCTAATAAAAAACAGACGAAAACAGCAGGCATGGGATTGGCGAAAAAAATAAGTGCTTCCCGTAAAAGAATGAAAGAGCTTTGTGATGGGGCAGGGAATCGGGCGGGGGAAAAATAGGCCAGATGGCACCCACGACTCGAATGGACCGGGAGGCCCCAAAAAAACCAGAAAATTGACGAAACCAGGAAGGGGACTTGGCAGGCTGGGGTGTTCAACCAGTTAAGCCCAAGAAAAACACAAAGAATTTGCTGAAGAAAAAGATTGATACAACAGGTTTGGTTGACTCATACGGAGCCAATGGTAAGTTTAATTGCAGGGAAGTCCCGTGGCGGGCAAAATGTCTCCTAGGCAGTTTCAACTGCCTAGGGGTTGTTTTGGTTGTCATTAGGGCGTATAGCTCAGTTGGCTAGAGCGCAGCTCTGATAAAGCTGAGGTCCTTGGTTCGAATCCAAGTACGCCCAATCGGTTTGGTGATGGTGTTTAGCGGCGTGGCCAACCGCCGCTGTTTTTTTAGGGGATGTAGCTCAGTTGGTAGAGCGCCTGCTTTGCACGCAGGAGGCCAGGGGTTCGAATCTCCTCATCTCCATTTGGCAACAGTTTGACAGTTAGACAGGGCAAAGTTGGTTGAAGTGTTTCGTTTGAAATCTTGAAAGAAAAAGGGAAAAAAAGAATTTAGAAAAAGGGGTTGCGAAGAAAGTTTTAAGAAGGTAATGTTTGTTCTTGGTCACCAGAAATAAAGTTTTCAAGACGGCTTGAAAATAATGTGACCAAAAAAAAGGCCTTGTGTTTTAAGTTTCTGTGAGGTAAGTTTTGTTTTTGGTTGCTCGCGAGCGAAATTACTCAGGTGTTAAAGAGTAGTTTCGCTCCTGCGCAAGCGGAAAGGTGACCGGCAAAACCGGTCACCTTTGTTCTTTGACAATTCGGTATGTGCGCGAGGTATCACCGAGAGAAGGTGACACTAGGTGGAGCAAGGTTACCAGAAGGCTGGTAAACGGCTGCTGACTGGTGTCAAATTTTGAGTCGAGTGGTGCCTGAGAATCGAGGCGAGCAAGATTAGCAAGGATCGAGAACTCACGCGACTGATGTGGGCCCAGGGGGGGCTGTGTCAGTCAGCGAAAGTGAGTGCGGTCGGCGCAACTTGAGTGGGGCGAAAGTCCTGCA
>QWOS01000052.1 GCA_003669555.1 Planctomycetota bacterium | reverse complement strand
GGCAAAATTATTGCCCTCAAAGCCAATGTGGACGAAGCACTTGCCCGCTGCCCTGATGTCGCTAAATGCATCGTCTTCAAACGCACCGGGCACGCAGTGAACATGGTTCCTGGCCGCGACCTTTGGTGGAATGAGTTGGTAGATGGTTGCAGCTCGCATTGTGAACCCGAAGCTTTGGATAGTGAGCACCCGCTTTTTGTGCTTTATACCAGTGGTTCCACTGGAAAACCCAAAGGTATTCTTCATACGACCGCCGGTTACCTTCTGGGTGTTTCCTATACCCACCGCCTGGTGTTCGATCTCAAAGAAAACGATGTGTTCTGGTGCACGGCCGACATCGGATGGATAACAGGACACAGCTATGTGGTTTACGGACCATTATGTAATGGATCAACTGTTATGCTGTATGAGGGTGCCCCAGACTTTCCACGCAAGGATCGTTTCTGGGAAATTATCGCCCGGTATCAAGTCTCTGTTTTTTACACCGCCCCAACTGCGATTCGCTCCTTCATCAAATGGGGAGATCAGTTCCCCGATGCCCACGACCTTTCCAGCCTTCGCTTGCTGGGATCAGTGGGCGAACCAATCAACCCGGAAGCCTGGATGTGGTACCACGAAAAAATCGGCAAGAGCCGCTGCCCTATCGTAGACACATGGTGGCAGACCGAGACCGGCTCCATCATGATCGCACCAGTCCCAGGAGCGGTCCCAACCAAACCCGGTAGTGCAACCCTGCCACTGCCCGGCATCATCACAGCCGTGGTTGACAAGCAAGGCAAGGAAGTAGCCGCGAACGAAGGCGGATACCTGGTGATCACCCGCCCTTGGCCATCAATGCTACGCACTATCCATGGTGACGATGCTCGCTATAGTTCGGCTTATTGGGAACCTGTTCCCCATGTCTATTTCACGGCTGATGGTGCCCGATGCGATGAGGATGGTTATTTGTGGATCATGGGCCGCGTGGATGATGTCCTCAATGTGGCTGGCCACCGCTTGAGCACCATGGAGGTGGAATCTGCCTTGGTTAACCATCCCCAGGTGGCTGAAGCCGCGGCCGTTGGGCGCCCGGATGAGATCAAGGGGGAGGGGATTGTTGTTTTTGTTACCCTGAAGCAGGGACAGGTGGCAGACGACAAGCTCAAGCAAGCCTTGAGGGATCATGTGGCCCGCGAAATCGGTGCGTTAGCAAGACCGGATGAGGTACGCTTCGCTGAATTGTTGCCAAAAACCAGGTCAGGCAAGATAATGCGGCGTCTACTTCGCGATATCGCCAGCGGCAAGCAAACCACCGGGGACACCACCACCCTCGAGGATTATTCCGTTTTGGCAAAGCTTAGGGATGACGACGAATAAATAATGGATTCATGCGCTCATCATCCTGTGGTTTGCCAGGTGGTGCGCGCCGCCCATCCCTTTTCGATCAATCCACGCAGGCTGTCAGACTCTGCCCCCGGATTTTCAAGAGCCTGGATCGCCTGGTCCAGCTTGTCACGAAAATCCCGGGAGCAGCGGAGCAATTGTTCGCGGTTGTCCCCAAATATTCCCATCCAAAGCTGGGGAGAACTCCCGGCAAGGCGTGTCATGTCCCGAAAGCCCCCTGCGAGAAAAGGGGCGTGCATCTGTTCTGGCATTCCTGCCATCAGATAGGCCAACAGATGCGGGAGATGGCTGGTCAGTGCTAAAAGGGCATCATGTTCCTCTGCGGGGCAAAAAACCACACGCGCCCCCAAGGCTGCCCAAAACTTGCCAAGTCGATCCCTGGATCCAGGAGTGGATGATTCATCCGGACACAGGGCAACCACTTTGCGCTCCAGCAAATTGGTATCCGCATGACTGGGCCCTGATTTTTCGGAACCCGCCAGCGGGTGGCTGCCAAGGAATTCAATACCTGCCGGAGATACACCGCGCATGGAGCGAACAATAGAAAGTTTGGTACTTCCCAAATCGGTGAAAAGGGTCCCTGGTTCGGCATCCTGCACCAGTTGGGATAACAGCGGGACGACCTGGGTCACAGGGCAGGCCGCCACCACCAGACTCGCCTTTGAAACGGCATCTTCCGCAGTCAGTTCAATAGAATCAACCAAGCCATTGGCCAGAGCGGTTGCGCAGGCTTTTGGATTAGGATCCCAGCCCACCACCGGGGAGGCCACAGAACGGGATCTGGCCGCCCCGGCGACGGATCCCCCCATCATTCCAAGCCCAAGAACCGCAAGCCGTTCACTCATGGCACAGCCCCCGCGCGATTGGCCCGCAATACCTGTTCCATTCGCAGTGACATCTTTTCACGAAAGCCCCGTGTCATGAAGCTGCCATGATCAGCCCCAGGTATCATTTCCACCACAGCCTTGGCCTTGTTTTTTTGCAGAGTATCCCGCAGCAAAATGGCAGCCCCGTCGAGGTAAAAGGTATCCTCGGTCCCGCAGAAAACATGGAGCCTTCCATTCAGTTTCGGCCCCAGTTCCTTCCATCGGTCGTCCAGAATTTTTGCGATATTGTAATGTTGCCATGATTGGGCTGTTTTCAATTCCACTTGCCCAGTGGTTCTGTCCCACATTTGGACCGGCTTACCGTCAACTCCCCGGGTACTGAAAACGGCCTCAAAAGACCCCAACTGACCACCACGGCCCATCACATCTTCCATTTTTGAAAAGTCCCGGAAGGTGAGCGCCTTTCCCCGTCGGTTTCGCGACAACTCGCGGATTTTTCCCGCAGAGTCAAAAAACAGATTGGCCTTTGGAGATAGCAGGTCAATCCGTTGAAAGTCGTGAAAATCAACCGGATCTGGCGCAGTGGACCAGACCCCTCCAAAAATATCTGGATAGCGCACCTGAAGCCAAAGGCTGCTCCATCCCCCCGAACTATGCCCGGTCACCAGTCGCGAACCTCGCGAACCACCCACACGAAACTGTTTTTCCAGTGCAGGTATCAATTCTTCCACCAAGGCCTGGCCAAAAGGGCCATTGTTCTGGGAATCCGCGAAAACATGATGCCCATTGGGGCAATCAGGATCCAGGACCACCCAGGCAGCCTCCGTCTCGCCCAGTCGTGTGAACGGTGCGCCCACCCGCCCGGCAGCCATCAGATGGTTGCCACCAAAACCAGGGATTTCGTAAACGACCGGGTAAGTTCTTTCTGGCGACTGGTTATGAGAGGCTGGCAAAACTACCCCGGCGCGCAAAAATACATCCCTCTTTGAAAAATCGCTCAGCAATTGACTTTTCAAACGGAAGTTCTGTACTCCCGATACCTGGGGAGCGGGTCTTTCCTGGTACACCTGATCCAGTGTCACCGACACCAGGCCCCCCTCAGCACCCGACAGCTTTTTGGGAGCGGCAATACCAAACACATTACCCGGGGAAGTCGCGAAGCTACGGCCCCCCAGATTCCGGTCGAGCACCGCCTGAACTATGTATTCACCTTCACGGACATCTTTCATAGCCAAAGGAAATGCCAGGGCGGCACTGTTCAGTACCAGTTTTTCCCCGGGTTTCCAACCAACAACATCCAGGGCAAAAAATGGCTCTGGGTTGAACCAGTCTGGCCCTGATAGCAATCCTCTCGGATTTCCAGAGGAAAGCATCACATAAACCCGGCCTGTGAAGGGACCTCCCCAAGCCTTTTTTGCATAAGTCAGCTCAAAAGACAAAGGTGAGGCACCACTGTGCAACGGGGTCAGCAGGACGAGGACCAACACTGACATAATCCAGGGAATCAACTTGCCGGATGCAATTTTTTCCATTGTTCCTCCGCTGAACTGGGTTGACCGTACAAGATATCCACTTCTTCGGGATCGTCCGTCACGCCACGGCCAATCCTGCATTTGGCTGCCTGAAGCAACCCCTCCACGGTTACACCGCGTGGATTCGATATACCGCAATCCTGATCCGGGAAAACCAGACCCGAAGAAAGCATCCGATTCAATCCGGGACCAGCCCAACGCCCAGCCGGAAATATTAAACTGCGGCAGGGTAATTCTTCCCAGACAACCAAATCCAACCCGGACGCCGGCAACCATGCCTCGTCGCAACGGCTGAATGCCTGAAAAAAAGCTCGCCCCCGGAGCGCATCCGCAACCACCAGCACTTGCCGCCATCCCGGCGGACTCTGGTAAGCCACAGCTTCCAGCGTTGGCACCGCAATCAAACGGGCCCTTGTGAGCAGATGAATTGCCAAGGCGCTTGCCAGGCCAACCCTCAAGCCGGTATAGCCACCCGGTCCACGGGCTACCACAATAGTTTTAATCTGACTGGCCTCAATACCCTCCGCTCGCATTAGGCCAGACAATGTGGGTGCCAAATCACCGGCATGGCGTCTGGCATGACCAATCCCAGCCCGACAAACCAACCTGGCTGACTTCGCCAAAGCCAGTTCGGCGGGCGCTTCCGAGGTTTGTATCACCACTGTCCAGTCATCCATAGCCGGATCAACCACTGAACTTGCACATCCTGATCCATTTGCGGGAAAGGGAAATCAGCCCGCTGCAATTTCCCAGTCTTGGGTTAGCATGACACAGTCGAGGCCAAGCCGGAAGGGCATGGCATGATTCCCCTGAGATACCGGTCTTCTGGAGACCTGTCGAATGCTGAAAACGACTACATCCTGGACCCTTTTCACCGATGGTGGTTCCAGGGGAAACCCTGGCCCGGCTGCTTATGCTTTTGTCCTGATCGACCCCAGCGGGGGCATTTATCAAGAGTCCGAGTGTCTGGGCAGAATGACTAATAACCAGGCGGAATATCTGGCCCTTTTCAATGGCATGGAAGCGGCTCTTGCTCTGGAGGTGGCAAGCCTGCATGTGAAAAGTGATTCAGAATTGATGGTTCGGCAGATGCGGGGAGAATACCAGGTAAAAAATGCTGACTTGAAAGAAATCTTTCTCCGCGCAAAAAGCCTTCAGGCAGGTTTCCCTGGAGGGGTGCGCTTCGAGCATGTGCGCCGCGAAAAAAATACCCGGTCAGACGAGTTGTGCAACCAGGCGATGGATGGCAAGCCAAGCCCCAGGTTGCGGGGGCCTGAGTTGCGTGACGCCATCATTCGTGTTTCACCCGCCGCTTTGGCCAAGGCATCGGGGATTGAATCCAGTACGGAGCCCACAGCTTCTGGAAAAGCCAAGGCAATCACGACAAAAGCTGCAAAACCGGAAGGTAGTGCCCCCTTTCCGGCGGCACTCTTGGCCATTCTTCAGGACGGCCTTGCGGGTGCTGGGCGAGGCGAAGCCCCAACGGCTGAGCAACTGGCTGCCCGTCTAGCCCCCTGGCTGACCATCAAAAAGTGAATCCCAGCAGTCGCAAAATTGTCGGAATGACCTCCAGTAGCAAAAGCAAAGAGGTGCAACTGATAAAAAGCAGTGCGAAGGCCGCGCGGAAAAAACCATCCCGTGAGTTCTTGTCCGCCGGTGCCTCGCCGCCATGAGTGCTTTTGCCTGTCACTGCCCAAATACCCTCCGCTTCAGATCATTATAGATGACAAAGGCGAACAGACTCAGGATAAATGCCAGCCCGGCGTAGTTGGCAGCTGCCGAAACCCAGGCGGGTGGTGGACGGCGGGCAATCGCTTCGTAAGCCAAAAAAACCATATGCCCCCCATCCAAAAGGGGAATGGGCAAAAAATTGACCACTGCGAGGTTGATCGAGATGATCCCCAGGAACAACACCAGCAAAAGTGGATCCTGGGCCGCGGAAAAAGCCTGAGCGGCGATCTCTATAGGGCCACCCAAACTGTCGGTAGAGATATCACGGGTAAAAATACGCGCGATATTCATGTAAATGGTCTGCATCCAGCGCACTGTCTGATGCCAGCCCAATGACAGCGCCTGAGGCAGGGTTTCCGCCCGCTCCTGATGCGAATCGTCCTCAAATAGCAGGCCCCGTTCAACCAGGGGCCGCCGTGGGTCGATGACCAGCGGCAAATCAAGTTCCAGGTTTTCGCCGGCACGGTTCACCTTCAGCGAAATGCCGGACTCTGCGTCCGCAATGGCCTGCTGGTCCTGGATATGCACATCCAGCCAGGCACCCTGATTGAATCGCGATTCGAGCACCTGGCCGCCCTTGGGATCAACCGCTGCCCCAGCGCCAAGTTCAACCCAGCGCGCTTTGGTTTCTCCAGCGTCCGGTTTGCCTTTGGGGTTTTTCAGAGACATCTTTTCGATCCGGTCCCCAACGATCAGGCTGCTACCAGCATCGGCTTTTGAAACAATGGTTTCGACACGGTAGGCCAGACCCAGTTCCGGGATACTCAGAGGCGAATCGCGATTGATCGCGGATTCCTCGCTGGCAAACCATGAAAAATCCCACGCCAGCAGCAGGGGAGCCTCCAGTGGTTTCGATTCCTGATGCTTGTGGCCACGGTTCAGGCTGGTGCGAACCATGGCACCAGGCCCGGCCAAAATTGCCTTCTCCCGAAGCCTGAAAGCCAAAGCCAATGGATCTACTGTTCCACTATTGAGGTCCAAATCCGCCACCACTTTCCCTGCCGCCGTCAGTAGTTCCAGGCGGGTCAATTTGTCCCCCGCTACCACACCCAGCTGACTTGCAGCCGAACCATCCCGCACCTCGGCAACCAGTCCCATGGTCAATTGGCCAGGCAAAGCCTTGCGGAACCCGGCTGGAATCAGCAAACGCCTGACTTGAACCCCTGGGCCATTCGCGACAGCTGGCAAGCCAGTGTCCGTTTTACCCCGGCTAACCTCCATGACAATTGATTGCCCTGCCAACTGTTGCAGGCGTGTCCGCCAATCAAAAAAATCACGGACGGGCGTCAAGCTGAACGGATCGCCGGCTTTGGCAGGGTCACTCATGGCCAATACCTGGTCACCAAACATAAAACCATCTGCCGGCCAGTCAATGACATTGGCACTATCCAAGCGGTATACCAGCTTTTTCCCAGCATTATTTACCAATGCTTCACCAAGGGCTGTTGCCAATTTCAGCGGGTTGTCGCTCGGCAACGGGTTTTCAGCCTTTTCCTCACCCCAGGCACTTGGCAAAGGGCCGTCACCCCAGAGAATCACCCGGGCCAGAGAAGCAGCACTCCCGGGCAAGCAGGGTGACTTCAGCACGGAATCCTGGGGGAGAGGGGGAATCAGATTCAGGGTTCCACCCTGGGTTTTGGCGATGCCAATCACCGGGTTTTTCTGAAACGGACCACGCTCTGGGGCGATGGTCAGAATCTGCTGGGTTCCATCCGGCAGATTGCCAACAAACTCCAGGGGAACCCCTTGGCGTGAAAGTGCCACCTCAATCCGCAAGTCATCAAAAGAATGCACTGCCTTGCCAGAGATAGAGGTCACCGTTGTGCCGCTTTTCATTCCGGCTTTCCAGGCGGGGCCTCCTGAGGCAACAAGCCAGACGGTCGGGTCAATTTGTCGTAATCCGGTGGTCCGAAAAACAATCAAAAAACAGATCAGACCGAAAAGCACATTCATGATCACCCCGGCGGAGATGATTGCCATGCGCTGGAATACTGATTTTCGTTTGAAACTCCGGGGCGAGTCATCTTCTTCTTCGGTGTTCTCCCCCGCCATCTGCACATAGCCACCCAAAGGGAGCGCACCCACCATATATAGGGTTTCGCCCCGACGGAATGAACAGCCAGGCAATGCAGGACCAAAGCCGATGCTGAAGGTTTTCACATACACATCGCACGACTTGGCCGCCAAAAAGTGGCCGAGTTCGTGGACAAAAATCACCAGGCCCAGACCGACAATTACCAGGCTGGCCTGCACGAGGGCCATCGGACCCTGGCTGTACCAAAGCCAGCCGGCACCGAGACCAATGATTACAAAAAACAGCGCATTTTGCGCCACCCAGGATGCCGGAGACGCCACAGGCGTGGCCTGGTAACCAGGGATTTGTTTCCTGTTTATTGTCGCACCGTCTTCTACTTGTTCTGCCAACGCCTAGCCTCCAAGCGAGCCCACTGATCGATCCGCTTCAAATCATCCAGGCCAGGACGAAGGTCATGCGAATGCGCTAATAAAACCGCTGAAACCAGTTGGGATATTTCCAAAAATGCCAATTGACCGCCTAGAAACCGCTCCACTGCCACCTCATTGGCGGCGTTGAAAACCGCACCAGCTGTGCCACCCGCGGCGGCCACCTGCAGCCCAAGATCAAGAGCAGGGAATGCCACCCGATCGGGTTGCTCAAAAGTCCACCGCGACAGGTTTTTCCAATCCAGGCGACGGGTCGGCCCCGACACACGATCTGGCCAGGTCATGGCATATTGTATGGGAAGACGCATGTCTGGAGGCGATGCCTGGGCCACCACCGAACCATCCACAAACTCCACGAAGCTATGCACCACACTCTCGGGGTGGATAATGGCATCCAGTTTGCTCACAGGCATGTCAAAAAGCCAGCGAGCTTCAATCAGCTCCAGGGCTTTGTTCATCAGCGTTGCAGAATCGATGGTGATTTTGCGGCCCATTCGCCAGGTGGGGTGGGTCAAAGCCTCGGCTATCGTCACATCGCGCAATTGCGCCACCGTGCGTCCCCGGAACGGCCCACCACTGCCAGTCAGCACCAGCCGCTCCACTCGGTGGAGAGCACCTGGCTCCTGCAGCAGCTGAAACAGGGCGCTGTGCTCGCTGTCCACGGGCAGCACACGCGCCCCGGTGCGTCGCGCCAAATCCATCACCAGCGGACCCGCCATCACCAGCGTTTCCTTATTCGCAACCGCCACATCACGGCCTGCTTCCAGGGCCGCCCAGGTGCTTTCCAGACCCGCCGCACCCACGATTGCTGACACCACCAGATCAATCGCCGCCGAACGATCCCCCACACGGCGGGTCAAAGCATCGGCCCCCACCAGCAATTCGCATCCTGGTGGCAATAAGGAACGGTCCAGGCGGGCGGCGGCATCCGGGTGAGTCACAGCCACCCATTCCGGACGATGCCGCTGGGCCTGCTCAACCAGCAAAGCATTGTTGGCATGGCCAGAAATACCCACGATTTTCAGCCGACCGGGCAAATGATCCACCACATCGAGGCAATTCACCCCGATATTTCCGGTCGATCCAATAACAGCGATTTTTTTGGGAAGCGTGGCAGGGCCACTCAACGAAAAACCGGCCCGCGCGCTGCCCGGATCCGATGCACCAGCCGCAAATGGCCGGTGCCAATCACCTTGCTTTTCGGCCGGAACCGTCACGCTGGCCTCCGCTGGAGCCTTCACCCATGCTCGCCGCGGGCCGCATGCCTCGCGCTCAGGTTGGCGATCTTAGTCCCTGCACACCAGCAGCGGCAAGACAGATGCCTCCTGACCGAAAACCACACCGGACTGGGGCAAGCGCAGGCGTATCCAGGTTCCTGTCGGGCTTGTCCTGACGCTTGCTAGGGGGTCCAGCCAAGCCTGTTTTAGGAAAAAGACTCAAGTCGCTGGTCATAATCCGGGCCTCGGACCGATATAAAGTTGTTATAAAGACAATGACTCGTCAGACTGCCCCGTATTTTTTTGGGTTTTGCCTCGAACGGGGTTCAAATCGGGAATCCGCACCTGGGGATGCCACCAATGGCCAAGGCCCGCAACGATTTCAGCGACCTCCTGGTCCGGGACAAAGTCCTGAGCAACGACCAGCTGGAAGAAGCCCGCAGCATGCAAGAGCAATCTGGAGCCAAGCTCCAGGATGTCCTTGTGAAAATGGGCTACTGCGGCATCGATCAGGCCATGCGGGCCTTCGCCGAGTTCAACAAGCTCGATTATGTCGACCTGACTGACCGTACCGTCCCCGCATCAGTTGTCGAACTGGTACCTGAGTCCATCGCCCGCGAAAATATCATCTTCGCAGTTGAAATGGATGGAAATGCCCTGAAGATAGTAATGAGCGATCCCACCAATTACGAAACCATCACCAAACTTCAGTTCATCCTCAATAAAGACATCATCGCCTCAGTCGCCGCCCGCGAGCAGATTATCGAGGCCATCAACCGGCATTACGGCCAAACGGAAACCGAGTCGGTTGACTCCATGCTGGCCGAGTTCACCGATACAGCCATTGATTTCACCGATACCGAAGGCAGTAAAGGTTTTTCCGGGAGCGAAAGCGGCGATAACGAGGCCCCGATCATTCGCCTGGTGAACCTCATGATCCAGGAGGCGGTCAACAGTCGCGCCTCCGACATCCATATCGAGCCCTTCGCCGAGCGCATCCGGGTCCGCTACCGTATTGACGGGGTGCTCCAGGAGCGAGACAATCCGCCCCGCCGGCTGCTTGCACCGCT